>NC_021500.1:1259756-1574695 GCF_000410515.1 Enterobacter sp. R4-368
CGGTTTTCCCTTGGCTGGCGTTAAGTATAAAAAAACACTGCTCCGGCAGTGTTTTTTTATGTCTGCATTATGCTATACAAATCTTTTCAGGTTATAGTCCGACGCTATCACCACGCCGCCCCGAGCACCTACAATGGGCCCAACGCCATGTTCACCCGCCATTTTTCAGTTAATCGAAAAATTTTGCTGACCAGCCTGCTTATCGGTCTGTTCTCAGCATTAATCGCGAGTGGCTGTCAGTTTTGGTTCGAACAACAACGGCGGGAAGCCAGATACGATATGCTGCTTACGAATATGCAGTCCTGGCTTTCGGACTATCTCAACGATATCCGCGCCACGGCCGAATCGCTCCAGCCGCTCACACTGAATGATTGCCACGCCGTCGCCAGCGAACTCACTTCTCGTGCCGCATTCAGCATGAATGTGCGTGCTTTTTTACTGGTAAAAGATCGCTACGCCTTTTGCTCCTCGGCCACCGGCGAGATGAGTCTTGCGATGAAAGATCTGGTTCCGGAAATCGATCTCGATAAAACCAGCGATATGGTGTTTTTACCCGGAACACCGATGATGCCGGATAAACCCGCCATTGCGCTCTGGTTTCGCAGCCCATTACTGGATCATCGGGGCATATTCGCTACGCTGAACATCAATCTGACTCCCTACCGGCTTTACACCTCGCAGCAACCGGATTTAACCGGCATCGCCCTTGGTATTGGCGATCGGGCTGTCTCCACGTTTTCCAGCGGGCTTATTAACCTGAGCAATATGCCAGAGTCCCCTTTTCTGACTACCCAAATTGAAGATTCGCCAATCACGCTTTATCTCTACGCAGAAAAGTGGCGTCCGGAAGATATACAATTCGCCGCACTGCTGGGAGCAACCTTCGGCATGCTGGCAGCATTGCTGAGCGCTTTCATCCTTAATACGCAATTGCGCCCCGGCAGAGAAATCCTCACGGCCATTAAGCGCGACCAGTTTTATGTCGTTTATCAGCCCGTTATCGGCGCCAAAGATCTGAAAGTGACGGGTATCGAAGTGCTGATGCGCTGGCGGCATCCCACCGCAGGAGAAATATCGCCTGACGCTTTTATTCACTTTGCCGAAGCGCAGCAGCTCATTGTGCCGCTGACATTGCATCTGTTTGATCTGATAGCTCGTGATGCGCCAGTGTTACAAACGCTGCTTCCGCCGGGCGCAAAAATGGGCGTTAATATCGCGCCAGGCCATTTGCACGCCGCCAATTTCCTTGACGATATCCGCAACTTCGCCCACTCCCTGCCCCCACACCATTTCAGTATCGTGCTGGAAATTACCGAGCGGGATATGCTGCGCTATACGGAAGTGACCAAACTGTTTGATTCGCTGCGCGACGAAGGTTATGAAATCGCTATTGACGATTTCGGTACCGGGCACAGCGCACTGATTTATCTGGAACGCTTTACGCTTGATTATCTGAAAATCGACCGTGGTTTCGTTAACGCCATCGGCACAGAAACCGTGACATCGCCGGTGCTCGACGCGGTCCTTACGCTGGCGAAGCGGTTAAATATGCTTACGGTTGCCGAAGGTGTCGAAACGCCAGAACAAGCCAGGTGGCTGCGCGAACATGGCATTCATTACATGCAGGGCTATTTCTTCAGCCGCCCACTGACGCTGGAGCAATTTGTCGCGTGGCATCCGCCAGAGTTCACCACCATGCTTTAGCGTGAATAATTTCACATCAGACCAGGCCTCCCTTATTATTCAATGATAAGTAGTTAGCGAGCCTGTCGCGTTGCAGGTCAAAGGAACACACCGGATGAAGTTTGTGCGCATTTCAGCTTTATTGCTGGCTTTTGTCGGCCTGACATGTCAGGCGCAAACCATAAAAGAGAGCTACTCATTTGCCGTTATTGGCGAACCCAAATACGCGATTAATTTTTCCCATTTTGATTACGTCAATCCCGCCGCGCCTAAAGGCGGTAACGTCACGCTGTCCGTCATTGGCACGTTTGATAACTTCAACCGCTACGCATTACGCGGGAACCCAGCGGTGCGCACTGAAGCGCTCTACGACGCCCTGTTTACCACCTCGGACGATGAGCCCGGGAGCTATTACCCGCTGGTCGCGGAAATGGCGCGCTACGCCGATGATTATTCGTGGATGGAGATCAGCATCAATCCACGGGCGATATTTCATGACGGTTCACCGATCCGCGCCAGCGACGTCGCCTTTACCTTTCAGAAATTTATGACCGAAGGTGTGCCGCAGTTCCGCCTGGTCTACAAAGGCACGACCGTCAAAGCTATCTCGCCGCTTACCGTGCGTATTGTGCTGGCCAAACCGGGTAAAGAGGACATGCTCAGCCTGTTAACGCTGCCCGTTATGCCGGAGAAATTCTGGAAAGATCATAAGCTGAGCGATCCGCTCGCCCGCCCGCCGTTGGGCAGTGGCCCCTATCGCATCAGCACCTGGCGCATGGGGCAATACATTGCCTATACCCGCGTTCGCGATTACTGGGCGGCAAATTTACCGGTAAATCGGGGGCGCTGGAATTTCGACAACATTCGTTATGACTACTACCTCGATGACAATGTGGCATTCGAGGCGTTCAAAGCAGGCGCTTACGACCTGCGAAGCGAAGGCGATGCGAAAAACTGGGCGACGCGCTATATCGGCAGCAATTTCAGCCGGGGGTATATCGTTAAAGATGAGCAGCCAAATACCTCCGCGCAGGATACGCGCTGGCTGGCATTTAACACCACGCGTCCGGTATTTAGCGATCGCCGCGTGCGCGAAGCGGTGTCGCTGGCTTTTGATTTTGAATGGATGAACAAAGCGCTGTTCTACGGGGCATACAGCCGCGCCAACAGCTATTTTCAGAACACCGAATATGCTGCGCGTAATTATCCTGACGCCGAGGAACTGACGCTTCTGGCGCCGCTAAAAGCACAGGTGCCGCCGGAAGTGTTTACCTCCATTTATTCGCCCGCGAAATCAAACGCGGACGGCTATGACCGCGAAAACCTGCTGAAAGCCGATAAATTGCTCACTGAATCCGGCTGGATACTGAAAAATCAGCAGCGCGTTAATGCCAAAACCGGCCAGCCTTTAACTTTTGAACTGCTGCTGCCCTCCGGCGGCAATACGCAGTGGGTTTTGCCGTTTCAGCACAATCTCGCGCGGCTTGGCATCAATATGGATGTGCGCCAGGTCGATAACTCGCAGGCCACCAATCGTCTGCGCCGCCGCGACTATGACATGATGCCGAGTCTGTGGCGCGCGCAACCGTGGCCGAGCGGCGATTTGCAAATCTCATGGAGCTCGCAATACATTGACTCTTCGTATAATGCTGCCGGCGTCAAAAACCCGGCGGTCGATAACCTGATCGAGCAGATCAACCGCTGGCAGGGAAACAAAGAGAAGTTACTTCCGCTTGGACGCGCGCTGGATCGCGTGCTGACCTGGAACTATTACATGCTGCCAATGTGGTACATGGCAGCCGATCGCGTCGCCTATTGGGATAAGTTTTCCATGCCCGGCATTCGCCCCGTCTACTCCCTTGGGTTTGACACCTGGTGGTATGACGTAAACAAGGCGGCGAAACTGCCCGCTGCCAGACGTTAAGGAGAAGAGATGGGCGCGTATCTCATTCGCCGGTTATTGCTGATCATCCCTACGATTTGGGCAATTATCACCATCAACTTTTTTATCGTGCAGATTGCTCCCGGCGGCCCGGTCGATCAGGCTATTGCGGCTATTGAGTATGGCGACCAAAGCAACCTCCCCGGTAGCGGCGGTGGCGGAATGGGTGCCACACATGCACGCACAGGCGTCGGCGATGCGTTGAGCAATAACAGCCACTATCGCGGTGGTCGCGGCCTTGATCCGCAAGTCATTGAAGAGATCAAAAAGCGCTACGGTTTTGATAAACCGATGTACCAGCGCTATTTCAAAATGCTGTGGGATTATGCGCGTTTCGACTTTGGTGACAGCCTGTTTCGCAGCGCGTCGGTGTTGCAGCTGATTAAAGACAGCCTGCCGGTTTCGGTGACCATTGGCCTGTGGGGCACGCTAATTATCTATCTGGTGTCGATTCCCCTTGGCATTCGCAAAGCGGTCTATAACGGTAGCCACTTTGATAGCTGGAGCAGTGCGCTGATTATTGTCGGCTACGCGATTCCACCGTTTCTGTTTGCCATCTTGCTGATTATTTTCTTCGCGGGCGGCAGTTATTACGACTTCTTCCCGCTGCGCGGGCTGGTGTCGACCAATTTCGACACGTTGCCGTGGTATAAGCAAATCACCGACTACTTGTGGCACATCGCGCTACCGGTGCTGGCAACAGTGATTGGTGGTTTCGCCGCGCTGACCATGCTGACCAAAAACTCCTTCCTTGATGAGATCCGTAAGCAATATGTGGTAACCGCGCGCGCCAAAGGTGTCAGTGAGCGCAATATTATGCGCAAACATGTGTTTCGTAACGCCATGCTGCTGGTCATTGCCGGTTTTCCGGCGACATTTATAAGCATGTTTTTTACCAGTTCGTTGCTGATTGAGGTGATTTTTTCCCTGAACGGGCTGGGATTGCTAGGTTATGAAGCCACCGTCTCACGGGATTACCCGGTAATGTTTGGCACACTCTATATTTTCTCTTTGATCGGCCTGCTGCTGAATATCCTCAGTGATATCACCTATACGCTGGTGGATCCGCGCATCGATTTCGAGGGGCGCTGATGGTTCAATTAAGCTACATCAATCGGGCGCGCTGGGCGCGTTTTCGCCATAACCGCCGCGGCTACTGGTCGCTGTGGATTTTCCTGGTGATTTTTATTCTGAGTCTGTGCGCCGAACTGATGGCTAACGATAAGCCTCTGCTGGTGCGCTATCAGGGACAGTGGTTCGCGCCCGTGGTGAGAGATTACAGCGAAAGCGATTTTGGCGGCCCCCTGGCTACACCTGCTGATTATCAGGATCCGTGGCTGCAAAAGCAGCTTGAAGAGCACGGTTGGGTGCTGTGGGCACCAGTGCGTTTTGGGGCGCGCAGCATCAACTACGCCACCACGCAGCCCTTCCCTTCCCCGCCTTCGGCGCAAAACTGGCTCGGTACCGATGCGAACGGCGGAGATGTGCTGGCGCGACTCCTTTACGGCACGCGCATCTCGCTACTGTTCGGTTTAATGCTGACTCTCTTTTCCAGCGTAATCGGTATTCTGGCCGGTGCGGTACAGGGTTATTACGGCGGTAAAATCGATCTACTCGGTCAGCGCTTTATTGAAGTCTGGTCAGGATTACCGACGCTGTTTTTAATCATCTTGCTTTCAAGTGTGATCCAACCAGGCTTCTGGTGGCTTCTCGGCATCACGGTGGTGTTCGGCTGGATGACGCTGGTGAGCGTCGTGCGGGCCGAATTTCTGCGTACGCGTAATTTCGACTATATCCGCGCCGCGCAGGCCATGGGTGTGGGCGATCGCGGTATTATCCTGCGTCATATGCTGCCCAATGCAATGGTTGCCACCCTGACCTTTCTGCCGTTTATCCTTTGCGGCTCGATCGGCACGCTCACCTCGCTCGATTTCCTCGGCTTTGGTCTGCCGCTCGGTTCACCGTCGCTCGGCGAATTGCTATTGCAGGGCAAAAATAATTTACAGGCACCGTGGCTGGGTATCGCCGCGTTTGTTTCTACCGCGCTGCTGCTTTCGCTGCTGATTTTTATTGGCGAAGCCGTGCGCGACGCGTTTGACCCCAATAAGGCGGTGTAAAATGGCGACTCCCCTGCTCTCTGTCGATGCGCTGAGTATTGCCTTTCGCCAGCGTGATACGCTGCATACTGTCGTTAATGACCTCTCCTTGCGGATTGAGGCGGGCGAAACGCTGGCGCTGGTGGGCGAATCCGGTTCCGGTAAAAGCGTTAGCGCGTTATCGATCCTGCGCCTGCTTCCCTCACCGCCGGTGGTTTACCCTTCCGGCGATATCCTGTTTCATGGCGACTCGTTGTTGCATGCCAGCGAAAGAACCCTGCGCGGCGTGCGCGGCAATAAAATCGCCATGATTTTCCAGGAGCCGATGGTTTCCCTGAACCCGCTGCATACGCTGGAAAAACAGCTCTATGAAGTGCTCTCGTTGCATCGTGGTATGCGGCGTGAAGCGGCGCGGGCAGAAATGCTTGATTGCCTGGATCGCGTGGGCATCCGCAACGCCCGCGCACGATTGAGCGATTTCCCGCATCAGCTTTCCGGCGGTGAGCGCCAGCGCGTGATGATCGCAATGGCGTTGCTCACGCGTCCCGAACTGCTGATTGCCGATGAGCCGACGACCGCACTTGATGTCTCAGTGCAGGCGCAAATCCTGACGTTATTGCGCGAGCTGCGCGATGAGCTGAACATGGGGCTGCTGTTTATCACCCACGATTTAAGCATTGTGCGTAAGCTGGCGGACAATGTGGCGGTGATGCAAAACGGCCGCTGTGTCGAGCAAAACAGTGCACAGACCTTGTTCAGCGCACCGGCGCATCCTTATACGCAAAAGCTGCTCAATAGCGAGCCCAGCGGCGAGCCCGTCGCCCTTCATCCTGATGCACAGCCCTTGTTACGGGTTGAAAATCTCGCCGTTAGCTTCCCAGTCCGCAAAGGGATTTTTAAGCGCGTGGTGGATAACAACACGGTGGTGAAGGACATTAGCTTTACGTTGCGCCCCGGTGAAACGCTCGGTCTGGTGGGGGAATCCGGTTCGGGGAAAAGTACCACCGGCTTAGCGTTGCTGCGTCTGGTGGCCTCGCGCGGGACGATCCTGTTTGATAATAAACCGCTGCATCAATGGAACCGCAAGCAGATGCTGCCGGTACGCCATCGTATTCAGGTGGTCTTTCAGGATCCGAACTCGGCCCTGAATCCCAGGCTCAATGTGCAGCAAATTATCGAAGAGGGGCTGCGGGTGCATCACCCGGAGCTCTCACGTGAACAACGCGAACAACGTGTGATCGAGGTGATGCGTGAAGTCGGGCTGGATGCCGAAACGCGGCACCGCTTCCCGGGTGAGTTTTCCGGCGGACAGCGCCAGCGTATCGCTATCGCCCGTGCGCTGATCCTCAAGCCTGAGCTGATTATTCTCGATGAGCCGACATCGTCGCTGGATCGCACGGTGCAGGCGCAAATCCTCGCACTGCTGAAATCCTTACAGGAAACCTACCGGCTGGCGTACATCTTCATTAGCCACGACCTGCAGGTTGTGCGCACCTTGTGCCATCAAGTGATTGTGCTGAAAGAGGGTGAAGTGGTGGAACAAGGAGAGTGCCGACGTGTGTTTGATGCGCCTGCACAGGCGTATACACGCCAGCTTCTGGCATTAAGCTAAATCAGAAAGGATTTTGTCCTGAGAAGGGTTCCGCGATGGCAACACCGAAATTTTTCAGGCGGCACGTCGCGGCGAACTCGTCCTCGCAGTTGACGAACAGGCACGGTTCCCCTTCGCACTCAAGCACGGAGCAATTCACTTCGATATCGCTCAGCGCCTGGCTGAGCTTGTGCATGACGGGCCATGCGTTGTCGCCATCCGGACTCAACAGTTTTAAGGCGACAAGCGTGTCGTCCGCTGCCTGACCATTTTGCGGAATCGGTTCAACTTTGGCACCTGCAAAACCATCTAACCAGCGATAGGACTGGGGCAGACGGTGGATGATGGAGAGCTGTAATGTATTCACGTTCTTTCCCCGGAAGTACTTTTACTTCACAAATATTTCACACTTATATTAACACACTATTGACAATTCATCCTGTCGACCACACAGAAATGAACGCATCCCGCGTGGCGTGTGGGGTAGTCACTCATTTATCAGGATTTTATGGGTAAGCGACAGGCCCGGTTTCGGGGTATATGTACCCGTTTCTGCGATCTAACTCAACCTTTTTCACTACAATGATGTGACTTTTTACACGAATAGATTTTACATAAAATAAACAAATGCGTGTAAAGGTAAGTTGTTTCTGGTTGACATGTATCAAAAAAGGGAGCGTTCTTGCTCCCTGTTCAGGCGGGTTATGCCGATTTTTTCGCCCGGCTGGCATAGAGATAGAAGAGAATCGAGCAGGTAGCGCAGAAGGTAATTGACCAAATCATCGGCCAGGCGGTGTTAAAGGTCGCCATCGACAGCAGTGCCCCCACAATGGCGCCAATGCCAAAACGGAACGTCCCCGCCAGTGATGATGCCGTGCCCGCCATGTGCGGAAACTCATCCAGGATCACCGCCATCGCGTTTGAAGCCACCAGCGCAACGCAGCCGACAAACGCCGCAACGCCCAGCACCAGCGACCAGAAACCGACATCCAGCAGCGCCGTCACCACCATCCACAACGCCATGGCAAATTGCACCCACAGCCCGCTGCGGAACATATTTAAGGCACCAACACGGCGAACGATGCGACCATTAATCATCGTCGTCACAAACAGGAACACAATGTTCAGCGCAAAGTAGTAACCAAAGTCCTGCGGTGAGATATGGTTAATTTCAATATAGACAAACGGCCCGGCGCTGAGAAAAGAGAACATACCGGCAAAGCTGAAACCGCTCGCCAGCATATAGCTCAGTACGCGTTTATGGCGAAACAGCGACGCGAAGTTGCCAAGCGTGGTGCGGAAATGGAATTTTTGCCGTTTTTCAACCGGAAGCGTTTCGCGGATAAAAAAGACAATCATTGCCGAGACCAGCAATGCGGCAATCGCCAGGATCCAGAAAATGGCGTGCCAGTTGAACCAGACCAATACCGCGCCGCCAATCATCGGGGCCAGCAGCGGCGCAATGGTGGTCACCAGCATGACAAACGACATCATGCGGGAGAACTCTTCGCGTGGGTAAATATCGCGCATCAGCGCGTTAATCACCACGCTTGCCGCTGCCGCCGCAAGACCATGAAAAAAGCGCATGGTAATCAACTGCTCAATGCTCTGTGCCAGGGCACAGGCAACGGCAGCGGCGGCAAAAACCAGCGTGCCGCCGAGAATAACCGGCTTACGCCCGATGCTGTCGGCCATCGGCCCGTATAACAACTGACCGACCGCAAAGCCCAGAATATAGGTACTCAGCGTCATCTGCGCGCTGCCCGCCGGAACGCCAAACTGTTCGGCAATCACCGGCAGCGCAGGTAGATACATATCGATGGATAACGGCATCAGCATGGCCAACAGACCAAGGATAAACACAATGCTCAGTGATGAGTGTGGCCTGCGGGTCACGTAAATCTCCTGAATTAGCGGGGTGGCATGCCAACGCTGGCAATTTCATCTTCGGTTAATGGCCGGTATTCGCCCGGTTCGAGATCCGCATCAAGCGCAATCGCACCAATGCGTTCACGGTGCAGGCCCACAACATGGTTGCCAACGGCAGCGAACATCCGTTTTACCTGATGGTAACGCCCCTCGCTGATGGTCAGACGCACTTGTGTCGGCGTGATAACTTCCACCACCGCTGGTTTGGTGAGATCTTTTTCATTATGCAACTGTACGCCACGGGCAAACTGCTCAGCGGTGTCATCTGCGACCGGCGATTCAAGCGTCACCAGATAGGTTTTTTCGCAGTGATGGCGCGGCGAAGTAATGCGGTGCGACCATTGACCATCGTCGGTCATCAATACCAGACCGGTGGTATCAATATCCAGGCGCCCCGCCGCATGCAGCTTATGCGCCACCGGCTCATCGAGGAAATAGAGAACCGTCGGGTGATCCGGATCGTCCGTCGAGCAGACGTAACCTTCTGGCTTGTGCAGCATAAAGTAGCGCGGGCCATTTTGCTGAACGAGGGAATTGCCGTCGTATTCAACCTCGTGTTCGGGTTGCAGTTTAAAGGCGGTATCTCTGACGATCTCACCATTGACCGTAACGCGCTGGCCGCGGATTTCACGCCCGGCAATAGCGCGGCTGACGCCGAGTTGCTGAGCGATAAACTTATCAAGTCGCATGAAATTTTTTTGCCTGTATGGTGCTGGGTGCGGGCAATACGCCCGAAAACAGAAATGAGTACCCAAACAGTATAACGAGCATCACAGACCGCTCAAAGGAAAGATTCGTGGCATACTGTGCAGTGTGAATGTGTAACCCCTGCGAGATAATGACTTTTACCTTACGCCCCTATCAACGCGAAGCCGTGGACGCCACCCTCGCCCACTTCCGTCAACATGCCGAACCTGCGGTCATTGTGCTGCCCACCGGTGCAGGAAAAAGCCTGGTTATCGCCGAACTGGCGCGGCTGGCGCGCGGGCGTGTATTGGTGCTGGCACACGTTAAAGAGCTGGTAGCGCAAAACCACGCGAAATATGTCGCGCTTGGGCTGGAGGCCGATATTTTCGCCGCCGGGCTTAAAAGCAAGCAGAGCCACGGCAAAGTGGTGTTTGGCAGCGTTCAGTCCGTTGCGCGTAATCTGGCACAGTTTCAGAGCGAATTTTCCCTGCTGGTGGTCGATGAGTGCCACCGCATCGGCGACGACGATGACAGCCAGTATCAGCAAATCCTCAGCCATTTGCGCGAAGTGAACCCTCACCTGCGTTTGCTGGGCCTGACGGCGACACCTTTTCGCCTCGGTAAAGGCTGGATTTACCGCTTTCATTATCACGGCATGGTGCGCGGTGATGAAAAAGCGCTGTTTCGCGACTGCATTTATGAACTGCCGCTGCGCTACATGATTAAGCACGGCTACCTGACACCGCCGGAACGGCTGGATATGCCGGTAGTGCAGTACGATTTCAGCCGTTTGCAGACGCAAAGTAATGGCATTTTTAGCGAAGCGGATTTGAACCGCGAACTGAAAAAACAGCAGCGCATTACGCCGCACATTGTTAGCCAGATTGTCGAATTTGCACAGACGCGCAAAGGGGTGATGATTTTTGCCGCTACGGTCGAACACGCGCGTGAGATAACCGGCTTGTTACCTGCCGATGATGCGGCGCTGATCACCGGTGAAACTCCCGGTCCACAGCGTGATGCCTTAATCGAAGCCTTCAAAAATCAGCAACTTCGCTTTCTGGTAAACGTAGCGGTACTGACAACCGGCTTTGATGCGCCACATGTGGATTTGATAGCTATTCTGCGCCCGACCGAATCCGTCAGCCTGTATCAGCAAATTGTTGGTCGCGGCCTGCGCCTTGCGCCAGGAAAAACCGACTGCCTGATCCTGGACTACGCGGGCAACCCGCACGATCTCTACGCTCCGGAAATCGGTGCGCCAAAAGGTAAAAGCGATAATGTGCCGGTGCAAGTGTTCTGCCCGGCGTGCGGTTTTGCCAATACCTTTTGGGGAAAAACCACCGCCGACGGCACGCTGATTGAACATTTTGGTCGCCGCTGCCAGGGCTGGCTGGAAGATGATGACGGCCACCGCGAGCAGTGCGATTTTCGTTTTCGCTTTAAAAACTGCCCGCAATGCAACGCAGAAAATGATATCGCCGCCCGGCGCTGTCGCACCTGCGATACGGTGCTGGTCGACCCGGACGATATGCTAAAAGCGGCGCTGAAACTGAAGGATGCGCTGGTGCTGCGCTGTAGTGGTATGACGTTGCAACAGGGCGCGGATGATAAAGGCGAATGGCTGAAAATCACCTATTACGATGAAGATGGTGCGGATGTCAGTGAGCGCTTCCGCCTGCAAACCGCCGCACAACGCACCGCCTTTGAACAACTCTTTATTCGCCCCCACACTCGCACGCCAGGCGTGCCACTGCGCTGGGTTGTCGCGGCGGATATCGTGGCGCAGCAGGCGTTGTTACGCCACCCTGATTTCGTCGTCGCGCGGATGAAAGGCCAGTACTGGCAAGTGCGGGAAAAAGTGTTCGATTATGAAGGCCGTTTCCGGCGGGCACATGAATTACGGGGATAAACGCGCTTTTGATTGATGTATCGAACATTCAGGGATAGAATACCGCCCGCTTTTGCATCCGCAAAGCCGATCATCTGCCTGTTGCTGGGTCGCCTGTAACAGGATTATTTAAGAGAGATTCAAATGTTTACTATTAACGCAGAAGTACGTAAAGAGCAGGGTAAGGGTGCGAGCCGCCGCCTGCGCACAGCGAACAAGTTCCCGGCTATCGTTTACGGTGGAACTGAAGCGCCAATCGCTATCGAACTGGATCACGACAAACTGTGGAACATGCAGGCGAAAGCTGAGTTCTATAGCGAAGTTCTGACCATCGCTGTTGATGGCAAAGAAGTAAAAGTGAAAGTTCAGGCTGTACAACGTCACCCGTACAAAGCCAAACTGACTCACATCGACTTCGTTCGCGCTTAATCGCCGACAAGTTGAAGAAACCCCGCTCCGGCGGGGTTTTTTTATGCCTGCTCGCTATCGATATGCGGCTGGCCCGCCCATACGCGAATAGTCCTCTTTCACTGCCAGCTCGCATTTAAGCTGGTAGAGCAATGCTCGCGCGCAGTCATGTGAAATCGATACCCGGGTTAACGGCTCCCGTGGGGCACATGGCAGAAAACCTGCCCACACGGGCAGGTTCAGAGGATCACTTCCCGCCGGTCAAGCGGCGTTGCAGTTGGTCACGCAAATTCGGCGGCGTGCCTTTAATGGTCAGCGTATCGGTCGCCGGATCCCAGAAAATGCGCTCGCCGAGAAGTAACGCATCGAAATTGATGGTCAGGCCACCGCCGCTACCGGCATATTTAGTCAGCTGACGCAGCGTGCTGCGATCCGCCGGGAAACTCTCTTCCAGCTCGTAGCCCTGACCTGCGGTGAACTCCTCGAAACTGACTTCACTCACGCCTGCCAGCTCTTTGGAGAGCGACGCCAGTTCAATCTCTTCGCCCGCCTGCAACTGCTCATTACAGTAGGTGTAAACCTGCTGGCGTACCGTCTGGCGTTCTGATTTATCCAGCTCCGCCTGAGCGGTAAAATCGTCCACCGCTTGCAACAACCCGCGGTTTTGCGCTTTGGCGTTCAGCCCTTCGCTGGCGCCGAGGAAATCCATAAAGAAGTCGGCGACTTTTCGCCCTACCCGGCCCTTCAGGAATGTCAGATAGCGGGTCGACTCTGGATTGGTTTCCCACTCCGTGAGATCGATACGTGCAACGATATCCGCATGATTAATATCCAGATAGTGTGTAGAGCTGATATCCAGATGTTCATTAACACGCATGCTGCTTAAGTTGTTCAGCACGGCGATCAGCAGATACTCCACCGCCAGGTATCGGTAGTGGCAGAAAAGCACAATACCGCCATCAGCGAACGGATATTTTGCCAGTTCATCACGTAAGCGCCCGGTTGCCGCACGGCTGAAGGCCAGAAATTCCTCTTCGCCCTGGCGCTGCAGACGCAGCGCTTGCGCCAGCTCGCTCTCATCGTTAAACAGGCCGTAAGCTTTATTTTTCGCACTGTAAACCCGGTGCAACTCAGCGACCATCTCTTCGACAGGCGCGGTTGGTTCCAGCAAAGAATCGCGCAGCACCAGTTCGAGGGTTTGCTCATCACGTTTGATAAGCTGGTGCAGGGCAATCTGGTTGATGTCCAGACTCATGATAAACTCTCCTTTTAGACCGGCGGTATTCAACCACCACCAACGCGACTGTGCAACTGCTGATAAAAAAGCAGAAAAAAAGCTGTTGCTACGGTAATATGTTGCCTTTTCATGAACAGACTGATTTCGATTTATGCCACAAATCTCCCGCTACAGTGATGAACACGTTGAAAAGCTTCTGAGTGAGCTGGCTAACGTACTGGAAAAACACAAAGCACCGACCGATCTCTCCCTGATGGTGTTGGGCAATATGGTGACGAACCTGATTAACACCAGCGTCGCCCCCGCACAGCGTCAGGCTATCGCGAAGTCTTTCGCGCAGGCGTTACAATCGTCCATCGGCGACGACCAGGCGCATTAAGGGAAATAGCGACAGTTTATGGTGACCAATCGTCAGCGCTACCGTGAAAAAGTCTCCCAGATGGTAAGCTGGGGGCACTGGTTCGCGTTGTTCAACATTCTGTTGTCCATCGTGCTCGGTAGCCGTTATCTGTTTGTTGCCGACTGGCCGACCACCCTCTCCGGGCGTATTTACTCCTACCTGAGCGTGGTCGGACATTTTAGTTTTTTGGTTTTCGCCACTTATCTGCTGGTGCTGTTTCCACTAACATTTATTGTGATGTCCCAGCGGCTGATGCGCGTATTGTCAGCGCTGCTGGCGACCGCCGGCATGACGCTATTGCTGATAGACAGCGAAGTCTTTACCCGTTTTCACCTGCATCTCAACCCGATCGTCTGGGAACTGGTCATTAACCCGGACCAGAATGAAACCGCGCGTGACTGGCAATTAATGTTTATCAGCGTGCCGGTGATCCTGCTGATTGAGATGTTATTTGCGACCTGGAGCTGGCAGAAACTGCGCAGCCTTACCCGGCGTCGCCACTTTGCCAAACCGTTGGCCGCTTTTTTCTTCGTCGCCTTTATTGCCACTCACGTGATGTACATTTGGGCCGACGCCAATTTCTATCGCCCCATCACCATGCAGCGGGCGAATCTGCCACTCTCCTACCCAATGACCGCACGTCGTTTTCTGGAAAAACATGGGTTATTGGATGCGCAGGATTATCAGCGACGCCTGGTGGAGCAAGGCAACCCGGAAGCGGTATCGGTACAGTATCCGCTAAGTGATTTGCGTTACCAGGATATGGGTTCCGGCCAGAACGTACTGCTGATTACCGTCGACGGTCTGAACTACTCACGTTATGAGAAACAGATGCCACAACTGGCGAGCTTCGCCCAGCAAAACGTCACGTTTACGCAGCATATGAGCTCTGGCAATAGCGCTGATGGCGGCTATTTCGGTCTGTTTTATGGCATATCGCCAAGTTACCAGGATGGCGTGCTGTCAGCGCGTATTCCGGCGGCGCTTATTACCGCTTTTAACCAGCAGGGTTACCAACTGGGGTTGTTCTCTTCCGACGGTTTTAGCAGCCCGCTCTATCGCCAGGCACTGTTATCTGATTTTTCGTTGCCCGCGGCAAAAGTGCAGAGCGATGAGCAAACCGCCGACCAGTGGATTAGCTGGCTGGGGCATTATGCGCAGGAAGATAACCGCTGGTTCTCGTGGATTTCGCTAAACGGCACCGCGTCTGTTGATATGTCGCAGCCCGGCTTTGCCCGTAAATATGGCAAAGCCGCTGCCAGTGTCGATGATCAGATTGCACGGGTGCTGGATGCCCTGCGCGCCTCCGGTAAGCTTGATAACACGGTGGTGATCATTACCGCCGGACACGGCGTTCCGGAAAGCAAAGAAGACAACCATTTTGACTGGTCACGTAGCCGGTTGCATGTACCGCTGGTCGTGCACTGGCCGGGAACACCTGCGCAACGTGTTAGCAAGTTAACGGATCATAAAGACATTATGACCACGCTGATGCAGCGTCTGCTGCATGTCAGCACGCCGGCAAGCGAGTATTCACAAGGTCAGGATCTGTTTACCGCTACGCGCCGTCATAACTGGGTAACCGCTGCGGATAGCGACGAGCTGGCGATTACCACACCGGAAATAACGCTGGTGCTGAATCAGAATGGGAATTACCAGACCTGGAATGCGCAGGGTGAGAAAATTCGCGATCAGAAACCGCAACTCAGTTTGCTGCTGCAGGTTCTGACGGATGAAAAACGTTTTATCGCTAACTGATTGATTAATTATGAATCACTCAGTCTGCCCTTAGCTTGCATTCAGCCATGAAAAGGGTAGTATTAGCGCCACATGTCGGCACGTAGCGCAGCCTGGTAGCGCACTGTCATGGGGTGTCAGGGGTCGGAGGTTCAAATCCTCTCGTGCCGACCAAAAAACCTCAAGAAAACCAACCCATTGCGGTTGGTTTTTTTATGCCTGCGATTCCGACAAGGTAAAACAAAGGTAAAATGAAGGTAAAACTCCTGTCTGTTCAGTGCGTTTTTTTGAGAGGTACTTACCAAAATCGTCGGCCGTTCCTTTACTTAAATTTCCGTGTACTGTTAAATCAAATTCCCTTATAAAACGTAGTGCTTAAGGGTGCGCACCAGTTTTTCTCCCTGCCCTATACTTTCAGCATTACAGTGCTGGAGGTGTCTATGTGTGGACGTTTTGCACAAGCTCAAACCCGTGAAGAATATCTTGCTTACCTGGCCGATGAAGCCGAACGTGATATTCCATATGATCCAGAACCCATTGGCCGCTATAACGTGGCTCCGGGAACCAAAGTCCTGATACTCAGCGAGCGAGATCAGCTTCTTCACCTCGACCCTGTTATCTGGTCGTATGCGCCAGGATGGTGGGACAAACCCCCATTGATTAATGCCCGGGTCGAAACTGCGGCAACCAGCAGAATGTTCAAACCTCTATGGCAACATGGACGAGCAATTTGTTTCGCTGACGGTTGGTTTGAATGGAAGAAGGAGGGAGACAAAAAACAACCCTATTTCATCCACCGCGCCGACGGCCAGCCAATTTTCATGGCGGCGATCGGAAGCACACCGTTCGAACGAGGTGATGAGGCGGAAGGATTTTTGATTGTTACAGCAGCGGCCGATAAAGGACTGGTGGATATCCATGACAGGCGTCCGCTAGTGCTTACCCCGGAAGCAGCGCGGGAATGGATGAGGCAGGACATTGGTGGGAAAGAAGCCGAAGAAATAGCTGGCGACGGTGCGGTGCCTGCAGATAATTTTGTTTGGCATTCGGTATCACGCGCCGTAGGTGATGTGAAAAGTCAAGGTGCGGAGTTAATCGTAGCTGCCCGTTGAACAATAAAATGACAGGAAGAACACCTCTGCTATGAGCGAGGAGCGGACTTTGGATTACTGTATACTCTCTAAATGTGGATGGTATGGTTACCGTGATACTTACAGTGAGAGCTGCTGGGGCCGTTGCATCAGGCGTTTTTAGTTTCGTGAGGTGATTGACTATGACTTCCAACACTGGCGTTTTTAATGACCACGACACGATAAGTGAAAAAGATACAAATAACGCCAATTGGTAATAAAGGATTTCTTTCAATCAGATAGAACTGGAAGGGACTTCAAAGTTGAGGTGCCCCAACAAGCGTTGGGGCAATGATTCTTGCGCTTTA
Organism: Enterobacter sp. R4-368; assembly: GCF_000410515.1. Taxonomy (NCBI): domain Bacteria; kingdom Pseudomonadati; phylum Pseudomonadota; class Gammaproteobacteria; order Enterobacterales; family Enterobacteriaceae; genus Enterobacter; species Enterobacter sp. R4-368. Next base: position 1,276,796 of record NC_021500.1, read on the forward strand.
TGTCTTAGATCTGGCACTGCACGAGTCAGGAGAAGAACATCAGACTAGCTACGTTGAAAAGAGTAAACCAATGTGGGACCGATTGCAATCGAAATTCAGGCTTTTTTATAGTATAAAGAGTCGACCAAACATATTAATAAGTTAATACATTAAACATGCCTAAAAGTTTTGATTTTACGGACATAAAAAAGCTCATTTCAGCAGCTAGGCTAACCAGTTATCAATCAGCGTTCAAGGTAAGTGATAGTGCAGAACTTTTGGGCATCTACAACTGGAATCTTGAGCTTACAGGTGCACTGAACAGTTTACTTCAACTTGTTGAGGTCGCACTACGTAATGCTATCAATGAGGCTGGCAAGAAAAATATAGTCACCGCTGCAGGAGAGCACTGGTTTGAAAAGGTCCCATTCAACCTTGTAGAAGATGACAGTGGGGCACTATTAGCTGATGGTTCCAAGCCAATGATCATAGCGCCTCAAACATCAGACTTTAAAGCAGGTCTAGCTAAAGCAAAAAAAAGTGCTCAAAAAATCCTGAAGAAAAAATTAGGTGCAACGTCGACTGCAGTTCCCACACTGGATCAGATAATTTCTCAAACAGATTTTTGCGTGTGGGAGTATATCCTTGATAAAAGTTTTTATGATGGTGATGCAAATAAAAATTTCCTGTGGCCTAAAGGTTTTTTAACTGCATTTAAAAAGCTTCCAACTGTAACAGGGAAAAACAAGCAATTTCAACAGCGTGATATTATTCGCCGTAGGATTGAAACCGTGCGGATGCTGAGAAACCGAGTAGCCCATAATGAGCCAATTTGGAAGGATGCTGATAGCGATGATATTGCAGATATCATTCAAAAACTTCAAGAAAAGGTTAATGTTATTTTAGAACTGACATTTTGGATATCCCCTGCATTGAATAACTTCATAAAAAACAGTTCGATAAAACACCGTCTTGACATGATGCTTTGTGAACATGAAATAAAGAATGCATTGTATAGAAATGCCGCGTTGGATATATCAGACATCGCTACTTTGAATCAAACACTTACGGATAGCAAAAGCAGTACAACACGAGTACTAATAAAAAGCGACGGAATGGATGGGATTTTATTTTCCAAGAAAAACAGATTCAATTAAAATGAATAGTCCTGCCTTCCAGCAACTGGACTACAAATGTTCTTGCTGAAGATCGTGGGGCTCATTCTTCACTTTTCGCCATATCTATTGATCGGACCAGATTGCTGAGCTGGGCACGTATTGACAATTTGTAAACACAATAAACCACTTCACCGAGCTTTGTCTGCACTCCATAAATTAACATATCGAAACGTAAGCAACGTCCGTTCCTGGCACATAGCGGACCAAGCTTAATGAGAAAATTCATCGAACCCTAATAAGATCTGAATACCTTGTAGTGTACCGGGGCGACAACATATCACGCTTCATCTGCCACTGCTGCTGAATGCCCTGCCCTGCAAAATACAGCGTCCCACGTCCGTCTTTCGCATTGAGCTGATCCAAAACGGCCATCAGCTTTTCACTGCCCGCGCGCGGTGCGTTATCGTCAAATAAGTTGAGCTGCGCGACGCCCTGGCTGAAAAAGTCGCCGAGCATGACACCTGCTTTCTGGTAGCGGTGGCCATCTTTCCATATTGCATCCAGGCAGCGCGTTGCCGCCCCGATTATGTCCCTGCTGTCCTGTGTGGGCGTGAGCAGCTTTACCGATGCGCTGTTACCGTAATACGGCTCGTTTAATGCAAACGGACTTGTCTTAACGAAAGCGGAGATAAACCGGCAATACTGATGCTCACTGCGTAGCTTTTCTGCTGCCCTGCTTGCATAGCTGCATATCGCCTGGCGCATTTCATCGTAGTCGGTGATTCGTCCACCGAAAGAACGTGAGCAGACAATTTCCTGCTTCGCCGGCGCAAATTCCTCAAGATCGAGACACGGTTCGCCGCGCAGCTCCCGCACCGTTCGCTCGAGCACGACGTTAAAATGCTTGCGGATGATCCAGGTGCTTTGTTCTGAGAGCTCAAGCGCGGTTTTAATGCCCAGGGCGTTCAGCTTTTTACTGATGCGCCGACCGACGCCCCAGACATCCTCAACCGGAACAAGAGCCAGCAACCGGCGCTGGCGGTCGATGTTGGACAAATCAACCACGCCGCCGGTCTGCTGCTGCCACTTTTTCGCGGCGTGATTGGCCAGCTTCGCCAGGGTTTTGGTTTGCGCTATACCGACGCCGACAGTCAGGTGAGTGCGCTTCAACACAGTCGCGCGTATCTCGCGTCCAAAGTCAGTTAAATCACGACAATTACGGACGCCGGTCAGATCACAAAAGGCTTCATCGATTGAGTATATTTCCACGCGAGGACTCATCTCTTCCAGGGTCGTCATCACCCGGTTTGACATGTCCGCATACAGCTCGTAGTTACTGCTGAACGCCACAATGCCGTGGCGCCTGAATGCTTCTTTCTGTTTAAAATAAGGCTCGCCCATGACCACAAAAGGCTTTGCTTCGGCGCTGCGGGCGATCACACAGCCGTCATTGTTCGACAAAACAACGACTGGTCGCCCTTTCAAATCAGGCCGAAATACTGTCTCGCACGACGCGTAAAAGCTGTTCACATCGCACAGCGCAAACATGTTCAGCTCGCCGGTTTGACGATAAAAGTCACGACACCGAAGATGTCGAGCGTATCTTCACTAGTCACACGAATCGGACTATAAGCGCTATTCATTGGGTTGAGCTGAATGGTTGGTCGCAATTGCAGGCGCTTCACAGTGAATTCACCATCGACCGCCGCGATCACAATATCGCCGTGCTGCGCGGTGCGCGAACTATCAACCACCAGCAGATCTCCGTCGCTGATCCCGCCATCAATCATGGAATCCCCCGCAGCTTTGACGAAGTATGTCGCGCTGGGGCGCTGCACAAGGAGTTCGTTAAGGTCAATTCGCTGCTCAACGTAGTCGGCTGCCGGGCTGGGAAACCCGCACTGAACAAGGTCGCTGAAGAGCGGGAGCGCGACAACTGCGCGCGGAAAATCAGCTGGTTTGATGAATTGCATAGTGTAGCCCTGCTTAATACTGTTTTTATATACAGTAGAATGGTTCAGGTGCATGATCAAGCCCCCGCTTCGTTAGCGGGAACTGTTATAGCGGGATTATCTATTCTGGAGAAGAAGTTAGGATGAAGAAAATTTTTATAATGGCTTCACGGGCCATGTGATATCTGGTGCAGTTGTTGTATCAATCCTGTTCAAGAATACCCGATATTTTTTCCATAATAAAAGGCTGGATTGCTCTTCGTCAGTCGCAATACCAATATCCACGGCATCCTGTAATGGGGCAATTCTGGTTGTCGCTTCTGAGATTGCAGAGTTTTTTTGCCAGTCAGCCGCGGCAATAATATCGTCGCGGGAAGGTCCACCAGTTTCTACCCATTTACCTCCAGTCGCCTCACCTGTTTCTGGATCTACTTTAGCGCCCTGATATTGCGCTTTGTAATAACCATCCCCCAATCGGTCAAGCGTCCACACTTCCGGAAGAGTATTACCGGAAATACCGACAATAAAATCAATGGTATAATAAAGGTTTTTATCCAGAGCATTTATAATCGTAAATTTATCCATTACTAAATCCTTAAGCCATAGGCACTTTGAAATACGCGTAAAAACCCTGGTCTAAATTAGTACTGTTGATACTTAACGTCCCATCAGTTTTGACAACCATGTAAGAGCCGTATGAAGGGGACGTATTGTAATCAGAGCCAGGACCCACAGCGCGGACAAAATATTGTATGGATGGGCGGCTTCCTGTAGGCAGGGTGAAGAAAACTCCAGCATTTGCTGTTGGTCCTTTAAGCGACACCTGCACCTCAAGATATCCTTTATTTACACGGTAGACCGCGCGCGCTGTAGGATCATAAGTCGTATGGAGTGTGAACCCGGACGAGAGCGTCATTGGTAGCCACGGAGTATCCGCAAGCGCAGCCGTGATAGCATTGTCCGTCTGTGATTTTGAGTAGACTGACAGGTTATTTTGAGCAGTTGCTATATCCGTCAAATCGCTAAGATTGTTGGATTTCTTCAGCTGGTTATCCGGATTCGCTGACTGTGCGGCATCCCGAGCAGCTTCTGCTGCGACTTTTGCTGCAATAGCATCAGTTTTAGCCTGCTGTGCCGTTGTGTTTGCAGCGACCGCATCTGTGGCCGCCTGGCTGGCAGTAGCAGCATTGCCTGAAACTTGTGCTGCCTTTGTATCAACATTCTGCCGATCTGTGGCTACCTGCTGGGCGTATGCCGCAACCTGATCTGCAATCTGCTGCAACCCAGCGGGATCAATATCAGCCAGGAGGTCACTGATTTTTTTCCAGCTAGGGCCGGTGAAGCTGGAGCCATCAGGAAGGATTACTGTGATATCACCGCTGTCACTGAATACGGCCTGCCAGTTCTGCTTGTCACTGTTTAAGCCGCGCAGCGCCTCTGTGGTTTGAGCCACCAGCGCAGCAGTAATCTGGTTCTGCGCGGCGCGCGGAACGGCTGACCATGCAACACCGGATTGTGTTGGCCCCAGATACTTACTTACTAGCGTCAGGGATGTAGCGCTTTCCAGAGATTTGACAGGCAGCGTGTAAGTAATGCCGCCGACATTGGCGACAATAAAATCTCCGGCGGTCAGCTCTGTAGCAAATGCTGTCCCACTACCACCCACCGAAGCAGAATTATTGGTTAGGGTTAAAGTTCCTGCTGACATATTTACTCCATAAAATGAAAAAACCGCCGAAGCGGTTATCATGGATACTTTGAGACATCGATACAAAGGAACACCTCTTTGTATCGATAAACTGGCCTTTGCCCTACAATTTCTTCGCCACCTATTCTGGTTCCATAGATTGTGTTCCCGTATGCTCCAGCAGCTATTGCGCCAATAATGTATTGCCCTGCACTTGGATTAAGCACAGCAAGCCATGTTGAGCAAATCCCTGGGTTTACAGCAACAGGGACACCAGCGGAAACGGTAAAAGATCCAGTCTGAGTTACGCCGTATGGGTTGTTAACTTTTAAAACCTGTAACGGGAGCATGTCAGTATTCCACGTCATCTCACCTGATGAATTATAAACGGCAACCCCGTACCCACTCTGGATTTTTACCGTATTTGAAAATAGATAAATAAGTCCAGAGTAATTAGATCCTGTTATTGTTATTTTCCATGTGCTACCAGAGTTATTCGGGATGAAAGTTCCCGCACCATCAGGCCCGTTATGCCTGACGAAAAACATTAGTGATTTACTTGACAAAATACCGGTATCAACCGTTCCATTTGCAAAAGAGATTTTCCCCATATAATTTAGAGGGGTGACATCCGGACTAATCCACAGGCTTCCGTCATCACGAAATATTTGCAATCCATAGGCCATTGTTTACTACCATTATTCATAGACAATCATAATAGGAACTGATGCTGAAACCGATGACCATGTGACTGTGTTTCCAGACACAGATGCGTTGGCGTTCGGCGTCCCGTATCGCGCTCCATCGCCTATGTACTGCAATGGATAAACGCGTAATGTCTTACCCTGTACGGATGGATAGGATCGAGATCCTGATGCTGGAGAGGTAATGTAATCAATGATAAACGTCGGTACAAACCTCCCCACAAGTTCGTTACCATTTGCGTCAAATAGCTGGACTCCGTAGGCCATAATCCTCACCCTGACATTGATAATTAGTCAACAGGCTCTTTTCTTTGAATCCAGGAAAAAAACGTAAATCAAGCGTATTTACTGGCCTGATAGTAATTGTGCCATTGTGATCAATTCTTATTTTATTGACCTTAACTACATACTGTGTTTTTTCTGAAGTAAGATTCCGTGAATTATAAACACCAGTACAATTAACATCCTTTATACCGGAATTTAACGAAGAACACCCGATAACACTAAGAATACTTACCGACAACAACACGCAGAGTGCCATTCTGGTCATATACTTTTTGCCCTTCATTATTTATTAAACTCCTTCCTTGCCCCGAGGTATATCCATTAATTTCAAGGTTACCTGCTTTATCTAATCGCCATCCGGTTTGAGAAGCAACATAATTATTCGATTGAATATAACTACCAATCTTGGCGTTAGTGATCGTCCCGTCCTGAATGAATGCGCTGGAGATAAACACCTGGCCGTTGACCACCGCGAAGGGTGAATATTGCGTGGTACCACTACCGCTCATCAGCACAAACTGGTTGGCATTGAACCCGACCCGCGTTACGACTGGCTGCCCTGCCTGCGCCAGCACGGCGATCGACATCCCGGCGTTATACATCATGCCGTTTATCCTGACGCCAGTCTTCAGCGTATAGATAGCCGTGGCGCCATCGGCGTCCACAACCGCCGTGAGTTTGTCCTCCAGGGTTGCGGTAACATCATCAATCTGCGCCTGCACCTGGGTGGACAGTTCCGCCATCGCATTATCGACTTCGGCGATCGTCGTTTTCACGACCAGAATATCCGCCCGCACTGCTCCGTACTGCGCCCACTGGTGCTCAACGGTGCTGTTATTGGCCAGCGCGTTTTGCAGTGCCGCTTCCAGGTTGGTATCAATATCGCTGGTCAGCCGGTCACCGTCGGCGGATGTGAGGAAATCACCGGCAACATCCCCCAGGTAGTCAGAAGCCTGGTCGTTTACCATCCCCCTGATCCAGTCGGTATAGCCGGATTCGTTGCCGGTTTTATCGACCAGTTGCGCGCGATACCAGAATTCCTGCCCGACCTTCAGTCCGAGCTGGGTGTATTCAGCCGACGGGTAAGGCACATCGGATAACAATAGCGGATCCGAAAAATCGCTGTTGGCTGTGTACTGAATTTCCGTTTTCAGCGTATCAGCGGTGTTGGAGGGGAATCCCCAGTTGAGGCGGATACCCCAGTTAATTCCTGTCGCCATAAATCCAACCGGCTTAGGCGGATTACCTTCTTTCCCTGTCAGCGTGGTTTCGGTTGAGTATCCCCAGCCACTGGAGATTTCAGCGGCGTTGATGGCGCGCACGCGCACCAGATAGCGTCCCGCATAAATGCCCGGCACTTCAAACGAGGTGGTGGAGCTGCGCGGCACGTTCACCCAGTTACCGTCATTGCGGCGCCACTGCGCTTCATACGCGATCGCATTGGCCGTGTCCGTCCATGAAACGCGCATGGTCTGAACGCTGATCCCCTGGTTCACCACGGAATAACTGCCGATAGCGATATTATCGGGCGCTGCCTGGCTGCCCGGCGGCACGACGCTGACGGGGCGGCTGTCGATAATAGCCCCGGTATCGATACGGGTATATTTATCCGGATCGTGAGCCGCGCCGGTGATGGAAAACGTCCCATCATTATTATCGGTCACACTGACAACACGGTACTGCTGCGCATACAGTTCGTCCGATTCCACTATCCATACGCTTTCCACTTCCGGTGTTTCGCTATAAGCGGTGGTCACCGTGACCACTTCTCCATTAACCGCCTGAATGGTACGGCTCTGCGCAGCACCGGAAGGCAGGTTCAGGAACAGCCGATCACCGGCAACAGCATCCGGCGCTCTGTCCAGGGTAATCGCCCGGCCATTCACCGCGCTGATACGGCCGCCGGTAACCTTACCAGACAGGTTCTCATCAGCCACAGCGATGATGTATCCAGGTTGTGGGATCATGCCATCCAGCCCCACGGAGAAAGAAACCACCCGGTCTTTATTGTTGGTGAGGATCCCCCAGCGCCCTTTTCGGTTCGCTTCTGACTGGCGTGTGCAGCCGATTGCCGTCATCTCAAGCTGGTTAAAACCTTTGTAGCGGGCTACCAGTTCCTGTTCAAAGACTGGCTCCATTGCATCAGCGTAACCGTTATCCGGATCTGAATATGAAACCAGCGCGCTGGTATACCGGCTTTTCGTCGTGCTGCTGCTGTAGCTGAATCGGCCGTCAATGACGTTTGCTTTTGTGTAGCTGTAATCGACATCGCGCGGCATATCCGCCAGGGTAACAATCTGGTTGCCGCCCCAGTAGGTCATACCCCGGAAGATGGCGGCGAAGTCACGCAATACCGTATAGGCGTCGTTGCGATCCTGAACATAGACGTTACAGATATAGCGTGGTTCGGTACCGCTGCCGCCTTTACCGTCCGGCACTGGCGCATCGCAATACTGCGCCACCTGATAGAGCGTCCATTTATCGATATTCTCAGCCGTCAGGCGATCGCCAAGGCCGAAACGGTCAGAGACGACCAGATCGTAAAAAATCCATGCCGGGTTATCAGTCCATGCCCATTTAAAGGCACCGGACCATGTGCCAGTGTAGGCGCGTGTTTCCGGGTTGTAATTGTCCGGCACGCGGATCACTCGTCCGCGCGGCTCGCAGGAAATCTGCGGGATGGATCCGTTGAACTGGCTGGAGTCAAACTCGATATAGAGCAGCGCCGTATTGGGATAGCGCAGTTTGGCGTCGATAACTTCCGTGTAGCTCTGGAGCGTCATCGTGTCGCCGATTTTTGCACTGTTGGCGTCAGCAGTAATTTTCCTTACCCGCACAGTCCATGATGTGGCACCGGCGGGCAGATCGATGCGGTGGCTGCGTTCGTAGCCTGATGTGGTTTTCCCGCTGACAGCGGTGTTAATTTTCGTGACAAACGCACCGCCATCCACCTGGAGATCAATCGCATACTGAACCTGGTTACCCACCAGATCGCCGTCATCTTCTTGTTTAAAGAGTGACGCCCATTTCAGGCGCAGGCGTACCGCAGAAAGCTGAGAGTTCGTAAACGTGTGTGTCCAGGCCACTGAGCTTTTAATCTCGATGCCAGCGCTGATCTCATTCTCGGTACCCGGAATGCCCTGGATATAACTTTGCGCCTGAGTGCCCGGGCGAAACTCCCACGTCACCCCGCTGAAATTCGATGAGCCATTGGCATTCAGCAGCGGCGTACCGTCGAGAAAAATACTCTGGCCGGTAAGTTGCCCGGAAAATTCCCCCTCGCCCAGAGCGACAAGGATCTTAGCCTTCGCAACAGACTGGAGATCGTCCGGCTGTTCTACAGGCGTACGAGAACTTGAGCTGCCGCCTTTGCGCCCCTGAGTTTTCTTGTTTGCCATATTGCGCCCATAAAAAAACCGCCCGTAAGCGGTGATTAAGCGGAGAGGATTTTATTGCTGGTCTTCGACGTAAATACCGGCGGAAATAATCGCCCCGCCGATACGGCGCTTACCGTATAAAAGCGGCACCGGGTAACCTTGAGCGGCGGTATTTGTAACGCTGCCGAAGGCGTATGATGCCCTGTTATCGGCATCCTGCTTGCTTGCCAGTCCAGCAGTCTGCGGGGAAAGCATCTGGATTACTCCACCAGCAATCATTCCGACCCCTGTAGTCATAAGTCCGGCTGCAAAAGGTGAAGCTGTTCCGCCAGATACGTATGTCATTATGGCACCGACAGCAACTAAAACGACGCCCAGTACCGTCTGTAATATTCCTGCTTTTTTACTACCAATAATAACAGGAACTATGCGAATAACTTCACCTACGACAGGGAAACCAAGATCATCAATTCCAATATTATTTTTGCCGCGAAAAACAGCATACGTCAGACCACGACGCTTACTGGATATCATGAACTGCTCAAAGCCTTTTACCGTGGCAGCCAGTGCACGGGTTGCTTCATGAGTGGTGCTTATTAAGCGATGGTGAGCTTTGCCAAAGGTTTTACCGAGAATTCCACCAAGCTCAATTCTGGTCATTATGTCTTGCATATGGTCTCCGTACATAAAAAAACCCGCCATTAAGCGGGTTCAATGTCGATAAAAATTTCTCACATTAGCGGTAGTGGTTTTAAGTCAATATTACCTGCTGGATCAGCAAAAAGACGAACCGCCTTTGTTTCTCTTGGTTTCAGTTCAACATCACGACCAGATGGCACATCGTCGGAAATACAAAGAGCCCCTTCACCTTTCATCGCAACACTCCATTCTCCGGGGTGAAGGATAAATGTTACTTTTTCACCTGGCTCTAAGACAGCGGATTTCTCGTTGTTAATATAAACCCCGGTTGAACAACCACTTCCTAAGTAGCCCTTATCGCGAACGACAATTAGTTTGGCATCGTCATTTTTAGCTATTTCCTGATGCTTGAAAACATTATTCATCGGCGCTTGCTTAGCCTGGCTCGGCAGAACGGCTTGTGTAGCACACCCAACCAGTTCGACCAAACACAACGCGATAAGTAGTTTTTCCATTTTTATCTACCAAACTCTAATCTACATAATCTTTGCGATGCTTCTTGAGGTGAATGAGCTGTAGTTACTCTGATCTCATGCCTATCTCCAGCATCAACTAAAGCATTGACATACTCATCAAGCGATTTCATCTGCGCTGAACTAAATGCCGCGTCATCAACATGTGGCCGATACACAATTAGCTCATGAGCATTACGCGGAGCCATACTTCCTTCATTCTCTTTGACTGTAAGCAAATCAAGTATTCTAGATTTGTTAACATCAAAATTATATGAAATGTTGGAACCTGGCACTAATCTTCCCGTATTTACCGCAATATGAGGGCTTAGAAAAAATATCCTACATGCTTTCGAGCGGTTTGATGTATGAAAACTCCGGCGGAAGTAATCTGTTAACTCAGGATGAAAATTTAAAACTTCTTCCCTTACCTGGGTAGGCCATCGATCGTTTTTTTCATCACGTTCAGAAGTCCCTGTATCGTCAAACTCCAATGCTGACAGGCTTGCTGTCATTGATACAGCCTGCCTCAGGATACCTACTATCCCAGTAGACATGGCATTTCTAGCCTCACCGATGCTAATTCCATTAAATGGATAGACCCATCCATCAAATGTTTGCTTGGTATGAAGATGGTATTGAAAACTGGAGACAATAGTTTCAATAATGTTGGTGAAAGAAGATGCTTTATCGCCATACATAGCTTGGATTTTTTCTTGATGAAGAGCCATCTTGACCATAGCACTACCATCGTCTCCTAGCGCCGCTACAGCAACAGTCAGTCTTTCACCGGAAGCCATCATTGGCTCAAGATAAACAGGAACCCAACGACCAGAAAAATCAGGCAAGTCAGGAAGCTGAGAGAATGCTTCATCGAAATTAATCATTGAGATTCAACGCCCCCTGTACCGGATTGAGCTTTCTATATAAAACATCTCCTAAAGCAGCCACGCGCTCCCTAAGGAATTTACTGATCTGCTGCTTATGCTCTTGCCTGATTACATCAGGAAGATGAGATTCATCGTATGCTGCATCAAAACCCTGAACCGAATAACACCACTCCTGCGCAGCTACAGCAAGCTTGCTCCTTTCATTTTCCGCCCGCCCGCAATTGTCCGATGCAATATCCAAAAGTGCGTTAGTGTAATAGTCATCACTCCAGTCACTCGCATCCATACCTTGCGGAATTGCCATACCATGATCTATGAGAATGAATCCCAAGCCGTCAAAGAGTAGGTTATCGTCACATCGATCTGGGTTTGCAATCCATTCATCAAAACAGGCCGCGCTTAACAAACCAGGCCAACTTTCTAGCTTGCTAATAATTGCATTGTCTGAAGCAGTTACTACCTGAGAGAGGTTTGGGTGTCCGACATCGACACTCCCGAAGTACCAGTTTTTATCAGCGTCAGCCAAAAGAACAGGCTCAGGAATTCGCAAACCAAGCTCCCGACCAATGGATGAACATATGAGCTCTACCGCAATTTCGCGACTAGGGATTCGCTTTGCGATAACGACGCTTTCACCCTCAGCAAAAAGTGAAATTCCTCTGACAGGCGCTCTAGAGCCTATTCCCACATCACGATAACCAGGAAGCAGTCGTCCTATCCTTATGCGTGCCATAGATTCAGTAAATCGTAAAATTTATTTGCACTAATGGTAAACGATAATAAATATAGGAACTTCCTGGTTATTTACCCAGTTAAATAAACTGTATATGCATACAGTACAGTATCGCAGATTAACTGACAAAAAGGTTCTGCCTATTAACGAATGAACCGCAGTTAACATTCTTTATAGCGCAGAACTTTCATAGTCCTTTCTTTCCAGTAGCCGCCCCACGGCTCACGATTGCTCAGACGCCCGTACAGATGGTGCATCATCATATTACCTTCCAGCAGTATCGCCGCATGGTTCCACTTGTTCGCCTGCACCTGCATGATCAGGACATCACCCGGCATCGGTTCGTCGCTTACTTCACGAAACCCGCATTCATACCAGTTGTCCTGATAATAATTGGCGGCGTACTGGTCTTCCCACCACGGATAATCGACGCGGTAATCCGGCAGCTCGATGCCGTGCACTTGCCGGAACCAGCTCATGACAAGTCCCCAGCAGTCATAGACGCCAAGTACAAAGGGACGTTCCAGCAGCGGCAGTTCGCCGCGCGGCATGATGGTCCTGAAATCACCTTCTGGCCAGCTGACGATATGCCAGGGCAGGGCGCTGAGATCACATTGCGCCTTGTCCGTCTCGCTGGGCTGTGTGGTGGCGTCGGGGTGACTGTGTGCAATCGCTGTGACACTTCCCCAGTCTTCCGCCGCGGCATAGTCCTCCGGGCAAAGGACAAAATGCTCCTCAGGTTTTTCGGCAATGTTGCGGCAGGGGAAATAACGCTCCACACGGCTTTTCTGCACCACCAGCCCACACGCCTCGCGCGGATATTCATCGGCCGCATGTGCCATAATGGCATCAATGATTTTCTGGTGCATATCAGCTCCGGATCAACGATGTGCCGGGGAATCCACCAAACGACAGTTCATTATTTTCCCCGAAACGCAGTTTGCACCCTGTCAGCGTGCCGTTGCATTCATCCAGCGACGGATCGCTTACCGGGTTGTTGTGCTTATCGAAATAGCGTGTCCCGGCATAATCACAGCCGTTACCGGAACGGTACTGCCCACGAATGCACCAGGTACAGAGCGAATGTAACTGGCGCGTCGGGATCATCAGCCCCTGCAGATCCATCGGGCTGGAAAGCATGAACTCCACCACCTCGTTTGTCTCGCTGCTTTTCGCATCGATGTACCAGACCTGCAACTTTTCCTGCAACGGGTCGGCAGCCGGGTTTCCCTCCGCAAAGTTCTGCGCATCAAGGTACTGCGCCAGCGTGTCGTGGATGGTGACTTTCGCCTGCAACATATCATCGTAAGCAAGGCACAGCGCAGTGATCGACGCGTCAAGGTTGGCGACAGACAGCTTCGGTGATGCGCTGCTGCCACTGGTTGACGCCTCAATCCCGTCCAGTTCATACGGCCAGGCTTTATATTCGTTCCCCTGCCACCAGATAGATTTCGCCGGCAGCAGGGTTTCGTCACCACCCGCCGCGGTAATTTCCGCCTCAGTGTGAGGGATGTTGTGGCTGTGAAAACGAAGAACATCGCCCACACCGAAAGCGGTGCCATCAACCTCAATAAGCCGGACTGCGTTTCCCGGTTCCAGTTTTTGATAGTCGCTGTTTAAACTCATGGTGCAAATGCCTGTTCAAAAGTTGCAGAGAGGTTGTATTTTCTGGCACCCAGCGCCGTCGGCTTATAGGTGTCACAGCGGAATAAGCCGAGGGGCTCCAGCGGTGGGCGCCATGAAAAAGATTTCGTACCGGCATGCCGATCCAGAAATGCTTTGATTTCGGCGATATAGTCCTCATCCCCGGTAAATTCCAGGGTCCATTTCTGTGACCGTGGATTTAAGCCATCGCCTGACACCTGCTTGTAGCTATCGCCGAACTGAGCGGAGCGGGTACGAAAGGTGACCTCCTCTTCAGCGTTGATACGGGCGCACCAGGTAAATTCCTCAATAGCCATCAGCGGCCCCCTTTAGCCAGATTCCAGATTGAACCACCAGGAGACAAATCACGCCGTTGCAGCTCGCGGTAACGCTGATCAACATAATTTCCGATGTCACGACCGAAACTCTCATAACCACTGGTTCCGCTCGTATTCGTGTTGCCGTTGCTGTCGATATGAATGTTTACCTGTGGTGCACCGGCTGAAGAGGTGGCGGTGTTTACTCCGGAGCCAACAGCCCTTACACCCAGCGAACCATCTGAAGCGCGGGTTAATGGCATGATGGCTTCCGGTCCTGCTTCGGCAAATACGCCAGCCCCCTGGGCGAAGGCAAAAAGCTGAGGGGAGTTATAGACGCCGTTACTGTAGGAGCTCAGCGATGGCGAATCGTACACCCCTCCCTGCGCATTGAACTGAAAGTTAGCCACAGCAGACTGGATGGCCGTTCCACCGCTGGCTGTAGAAGCGCCCGCAGCGCTGCCGCCAAAAAAGCTTGCAACGCCGCCAACAAGCGAACCCAGCAGACCTGAAGAAGATGATGCACTTCCCATCGCATTTACAACTGCCATTTGCAGCGCCACTTTTTCTATTATTTGCAGCACGGAGATCCCCCACGATTTCCAGGAGACTTTATTACCCTCCAGCATCGAGGTGACATTGCTGAATGCGCCATCAAGCGAGGACTTGACCCCATCAGAGACGGTACCGGCAATATTGGTCATTTCATCAAACCAGTTGTTGTAGCCCTTCGAGACGCCATTCCGCCAGTCTGCTTCTGATGCTGCTATCGCTTTGTATTTTTTATCCAGCGCATCCAGTGCAGCGGTACGGGCAGCAATTGCTGAGGAACCACCATCAGTATTTGCGAATACACGATCAACCTGCTGTGTTTCATCAAATCGCTGACGCTGCCTGTCACTCATCCCGGCGGTTTCGGTTGTCAGCGCTGCATCATCGTTAAATTTGCGCGCGGCTTCCGTCAGGTCTTTCAGCGCGTCGGCCTGCTCACGCACTTTTTTAACGTGATCGTCAGCGAGTTGCGTCAGCCTGGCGAGTTCAGCAGACTGAGCCTGAATGGCTTTACGCTGCTCATCCGTCCATTTTGCACCTGTCTGGTTAGCCGCTGCGTAGAGCTCAGCGGCCTGCTCGCCTTCTCTGGCACGCACTTTTTGCACTTCGATGGCGACACTTAAATCCGCCAGTTTTCGGCTGTACTGCTCAGCCTGCGAAGCCGCTTCCCTTTCAGCTTTGTTTTGAGCGTTAGTGGCAGCCGTTGTATCTTTCTTGGCCTGCGCCGCTGCGGCGTCTTTCCTTGCTGCCTGATCCTTGTTGTAGATGTAGGTGGTGTACAGCGCGCCAGTTAACTTGAGATCTTCCGCCTCATATACGTGCTGCTGATGGAGTTTCGCAAGTCCGTCCATGCTCGCCAGCACATTATCCCGCTGCGCTTTTTCCAGTGCAGTCTGCTGCTGAGGAGTGGCTTTAGCCAAAGACACCACAGGTCCCGCATATTGCGGTGGCGTGGCGCCAGCAGTAGCCGACATGGAACGATTCAAAAGGTCATAAGCCCCCTTGAGTATGGAAACGGCACCAGCCTGCTCGACGGCTTTTTGCGCCGCCAGATCGCTGGCCTGATTAACCAGTTTCTGTGTGGCTTCAACTTTTGATGCTGCCTGCTCGCGTTCATATTCAAGCTTATTAAGCTGCCCGGTAAGCTCGATATTTTTGGCAGTAATATCTTCCTGATCCATGAAAGTATTCAGGCGTGTCATCCAGGGCGACTTATTATAACTTTCCTGAATTTGTGCCAGCGCAGTCTGGCTGTCCTTGACCTTTCTGATCTGCTCATCAAGATCAGCAAGGTCTTTTTTCTGTGCCTGGAGAGATGCGCTGGCATCGACCGCAGTTGAACGTAGCCCGGCAACAGACATTTTCTGAAGTTTGCTGTTGATATCGTCAAGGTTATCTGCGAACGCAACCGCCTCTTTATGAACCTGTTGGGTATGCTCATAAAGACCATACATCGCCGCGCCAGCGCCAATGATAAGACCAGGCCAGCCGCCAAGAACACTCAGCACACCGGATCCGATGCGGGACATTGCTGATGCGCTGTTGGTCAGATTGTTTACCGCGCTGCTGCGGGCAGAAATCGCGTTACCAAGCCCGGTTTGCGCGGCAATAAGATTGCGTTCAGCAACGCTCTGAGCCTCTATTGATACTGCGGCTGATTTTGCCTGTTGCGCTCTGTATACAGCCTGCCGCGCGGCGGCAACGCTAACCTGAGTTCCTCTTACCTGCGCCTGAGCCAGGGCAACTTCGGCGGCGGTATTTTTGATAATCTCCGTAGTTGCGCTGGCTACGCTTCCGACCATGTTCCCAAAGAAGCGAGCCAGACCGATCCCAACCAGCGCGCCAGCAGTATTGGCAACGGTATCGATATTTTCAGCCAGGCCATCAAGAATGCCAGACAGGGTTGATGACGCGCCTACAGCGTTGTTGGCACCGCCTACCCATGCCATAAAGGCGTTTTCAACCTTCTGAGCAGATCCGCTGATGCTGGCCGGCAGCGAGTCGAATTCTTTGCGTAGCTGCTCCACATTCGTCAACAGAGGAACAATTTTATCTGTCGTCAGCTCTCCGTTATTCGCCATATTACGCAGGCCGCCAACGGTTGTGCCCAGCCCCTGTGCCAGCAGTTTTGCAAGCCTGCCGCCATTTTCCATAATGGCGTTAAACTCTTCTCCACGAAGAACGCCGGAGCCCAGCGCCTGGCTTAGCTGCGTGATCACTGAGCTGGCCTCTTCCGTGCTGGCGCCAGACAGTTTCAGCGATGTAGCAACGGTTTCAGTAACCTTTGCCACGTCAGCAGAGGCATATCCTGCATCGCGCAGCGCGGAAGCGATACGAGAATAAAGGTTCGCATTCGCTTCAAACGACGTGCCGGTGCGCTGACTGATATCCATCAGGGATCGCTGAGAAGCCGCAAAATCATCAGCACCTGTACTGGCAAGACGCAACCGCCCTGAAAGTTGGTTCCAGGTGTCTGCATAGCTGATAAGCTGGGATGTTGCGAACGCGCCTGCAAATGCCCCCGCCAGGCCAGAGGCAGTGGCTTTAACCGACGCTAGCTCATTATTCAGTGCAGCAATGGAGCGTTGCGTTTCGCGCGTGGCTGCCGCGGCTTTCTTACCGCCGCTCTCCATCGTTTTGTAATAGTCCGCACCCATGCGTGAGGCGCGGGCGATTTCGGACTGAAACGAGCTGGAATTGGCTGATATTTTAATGATGAGTTCGCGCAGCGTTGCCATATTTCACCCATAAAAAAGCCCGCGCGCGGCGGGCATTAAAGACTGGACATCCACTCTTCTAAATCGCTGATTTCCTCTGTTTTGTCCTGCTGACCAAATTGGAGGATCAGATCCTTAATCTCGTATTTGCCGCCCTGGGCGTTAAGCGTGGCCACAGCAATTTGCGCCGCCTGTGCATCGCCGCGCCAGTCGCCGATTGGGCTGATACGATCGTAGGCAATCCACATCTTAAGCTCGCTGGCGGTAATGCTATGTCGCAGTTCATGAAACGTTCTTCCCAGCCGGAGTGCCAGCGACATCAGAAAGAACGTCAGCGGTTCCTTTACTTTTTTTCCGCTTCGTCCTGTGTAATACCCAGATCAAGAGCCTGGCGCAGCAGGCGGGCATGTACAGGGCCATAAATTTCTGCAACGGTGGCCCGGTCATCTTCACTGAAAACGCGGTTGCCGGTTTCATCAAGCAGAACATCAAGGAAAAGGATCACATCTGCTTCCTTGTTTCGAATGAATTTCTCGGTTTCGGAAAGCGGCTTTTTATCATCATCCGGTGTGTCGCCAACGAACTCGCGGAAAGTCGCCCATGCTTCACCAGATGGCTCACGAAGGATTACCTTCGCGCCGCCCCATTCGTTAACGGTGACAGTTTTGGTTCGAAAGGCGGTGGCCGCCGTCAGCGCCAGCGCGCGTAAAGAAGGTTTCGGATTGCTCATTATTTTTTCTCAGAAGAGGAAAAGAAAGCGGCCGGAGCCGCTTCGGATCAGGATCCAGGGTTTGCAACGATGCGTTTTGGTTTGCCACGAACGCGCAGCGAATAGGTGGCACCCACAACAGCGGACGTGGCTGCTGACCATGAACTCTGTCGCACTTCAACCAGGATATAAAAACCGTTGCCAGACGGGAAAATTACACGCAGCGCGCGCAATTCATCGTTTTCATAAGCAGTCTGCAATGCCAGTTGTGCGGCTTCATCGCCAACCCAGTTACGGCTGATAGACATTTCAGCCGGTGCCGCCAGACCGTTGGTCTGTTCCTGCTCAAGGGAACAAAGCGTGGTGACATCAATGTCACCCTTCTGCCCGCCGGTATAGCTGATTTCCTTTGTTGCGCACTCCGCTACCAGAAAAGTCACGCCGACGCCGGGAAAACCAGAAGACTGAAAGTCTTCGGCGGTAACAGGGGCATCAGAAATGCCGACCTGTGTACCTTTCGTTACTTCGTATTTGCTGGTCATGTTTGCTCCAGGCATAAAAAAACCGCCGGTTGGCGGTTATTGGTTTTGATGGTTAAGGTTTACTGTTGGATGTGGACTTCAAGAGTTGCGCGGCGCAGCCCGGTGTCTGGATCATGTCCGCCGGTTTTACTCATCTGCGTGAATTTAAGTGGTGCCAGTGCGGCAATAACCTGCTCACGCAGTGCCCGTGATTCATCGACTGTTCGGGAATATACATCGACCTGTAGCGCGGAATTTTCTTCCGCCGGGCCACAAAGCGTATCGCCATAAACCTGATCGACCAGCGTGAAGGTGATCCACGGCGGTGCTACCGCGGGCTGCCCTTGCTGATTAAGCGGAACAATGTCAGGGTAAACCTGACCACCAGCGAGCGTCCCGATAAGAGGATAAACATCGGCCTCGGTCATTTTGACAGCGCCTCATCAATCGCCTGATTGGCACGTGCAAAGGCAGCATTTGCCGCATCTTCTTGCCGCGCATCATAGGCCGGACGGATAAACGGAACGGCCGCCATATTTGACGTACCAAGCTCAACGAAACGCCAGTAAAAGGCGTTGCGCGAATTATTTGCTTTCATCGAATTGTCGCTGTTGCCGGTGCGTGGGTTGGTACCGCGCACATGTACGCCGGAGGAGATATCACCGTTGCGATCACGCTGGGTGATAACCACAATGTTTTTCTTCATTTTACCGGTGCGCACCGGCGCACGTTTCACCGCTTCATCTTTGAAAACGGTAGCCGCCGCGCGAGTGGCATCGCGCATCACCTTTCGGTTTTCCACTTTGCTCAGCGCCAACAGATCATCAGACAGATCAAGTAAGCCTGAAAAATCCAGTTTCGTATCGATCACGGCTTCACCCCCTGCTTGCAGAGAATTTCCAGTTGTGTACACCCGGCATCCGGAATGGGCGGTCCCGTCACCTCCAGGGTAAGCCCTTTAAAAGCGCCGCTAAGAACTTTCAGACGCGAAGAGGCTGAAACGTCATTGCGATAACGGACCCAGACCCGCACTGTCGCTTCAGCTTTTTCTGCCCCGGAGACGATTAATTCCC
The DNA here is from genome assembly GCF_000410515.1 of Enterobacter sp. R4-368. Classification (NCBI taxonomy): domain Bacteria; kingdom Pseudomonadati; phylum Pseudomonadota; class Gammaproteobacteria; order Enterobacterales; family Enterobacteriaceae; genus Enterobacter; species Enterobacter sp. R4-368. Next base: position 1,296,205 of record NC_021500.1, read on the forward strand.
GCCCGCTGATGCCTTTCACCTCAGCCCAGATTGATTTTCCTTCCTGCCACACCGGTTTAACATCACCGGAAGGAGTGCGGACGGGCACAGAGTTCACAACAGTGATGCGGTCACGTAAGCGGCCTGCATGCATAACGCCTCCTTTTATAAAATGGTGGGTCTGCGCAGATCGTAAATAAGCATCGTTACCGAGAACGGCAGTTCACCCTGTTTTAATTTTTCCTCCTCTTCTCCGCCACGGTTTCGGTCGAGCCATCCAAGTAACATAAGCAGCGCTGTTTGCGCTCTCCGCAGTGGTTCTCCATCAATCAGCGACGCATCGCTGCCGACGATAAGCTGACGGCTTCCCTGAACGTAAGCGAGAATGGCGGCACTTCCTGCCTGTATTTTCAATTGAAGATCAGCATCACCGGCATCATCATCAATGCGCAGGTGCTCTTTCGCCTGGTCGAGGGTCACAAGTTCGATCACGTCTTATCCCTCCCGTCACGTCCACGTTTGGCGGCCAGTGTCCACCCTTTCGAAGAGATTTCTCCGGGCTTATCCTGTGTAGGTTCGTCACAGTGCCACAGCGAGCCACCCCACGTGACAGTATCTCCCGGCAGATACTCGTCACCGGATTTGAACACACCGCGGTAAAGCATGACCGGAACGTCAAAACGCTTGGTTTCGCTGCTTCCGCTGGCGCGATTAACTGTTAAGGTGAAGGAACGGTGCTCAGAGCGCTCAATTTCCACACCTGCTACACCATCGACCAGACATTCCCAGCCGCGCATACCGTGAGTTTTCTCGTAAGCACGCCACAGCCCGCCGTTGTGGGTCGCATAGGAACCACGCGGATAGCTCTTCTCTTCATCGATAAAAGGAAGTATTTCGAGTGCCAGCGCGTCACGGCCATCGCGGCCGGGCTCAGCAGCAGGCAACGCAGCAACCGCCTCGCTCACCAGCGTTTTTACATCAGGCAAAACTGGCATGGATGCGGTGACAAGCTCATTCAGCATGGGTCTGACATCTTCAGTGGTAAGGCTTTTTCCGTCCCGCGGTACCGGAATATCGGAAACCGCCGCGTCAACGGCCTCTTTTACCGCCTGCGCCAGCACATCCGGATCGTAATCCCTGCCATTTTCAGGCGGAGGAATAGCGCCGACGGCTTTATCCACCATTTCCTGAAGCATGGGGCGCACATCATCGGCAGTGATGCTTTTCCCGTCCTGTGGTGGAGGTAACGCTGAAACAGCCTCCTGGACCATCGAAGAGAAATCCGGCAAGGCGGGTAACTCCGGTGCCGGAATTGCAGCGACGGCCGCAGAAACAAGTGCGGAAAAATCCGGCGCTGGCACATCTTTTATGGCACTGAAATCTGATGCAATCTGATCCAGCCTCTTGTCGATCGCTTCCCGGTGTTCGTTGAGGCTTTTGCTGAAACTCTCACGCATTTCAGTGATGACCTGGCCGAATTCCTCGCCCAGCACCTTTATCAGGGATAATTCGCGCTCATTCATTTTGTCAAAAATCCTCTGAGTATTGCTTTGGTCACCGCCTGCTCGGCATCAGTCAGCGCTTTTCCTTCATTGCCAGTGGCTACGGTTTGCGGTTGCGTTGATGCCGTACTTTTCCCGAACGGATCATCGGAAGCATCGCGGCGCGCCAGCGCACCAAGGCTAAAGTTCTGCTGTTGCAGATAGAGATCGTCGCCTCCGTCAACCGGCGGCAAATTCTCGCGAAGCCGGGCCTCGTTTGGTTTCATGATGGTATTTTTAACCGCCTCACCGAGCGTTTTAATTCGGCGCTCACTGTCCATGCGCAGCAACGAATTCACGTCAAACTCAGTTCCGGTGTTGCCATCCAGTTCAAAGGCTTCATCAAGCAACAACTCAATCGACTCGATAAGTGTCTGTAAACACTGTGAGTAATACTGCTGCTCAAGCGCTTCAATGTTGTCATAAGAAGGAAGAGCGCCAATCCCGACTTTGTAAGCCGGCACATGGAAAACGGAACAGACAATTTCGGCAGACATCCGTAACTGCTCAACCATCTGTGCATCGGCAGCCGATACAGAGGTGGGGTTATATTTTGCCCCATTGCTCAGGATGGCTGTTTTTCCTGCGTTTTCTCCGGTATACCCGGTGTCCCATTTAGTTTTCAGAAGGCGCGCGTTTTCCTCACTGATACTGCCAGGCACCTCAATAACGCCGCTCGGCTTGCCGCCGTTACGAAAAAAGAATGCGGAATTTTTCTGTATGTGGTGCCCCTGCATGGCAGCCAGCCCGGCGGCGTAAATTGGCGAAAGGCCAATCAACGGATGAAAAAGACAGTTGAAACGATCGTGAATAACCTCGCGCGCGGGAACTGTCACAGTTGTTTCGATCCCGCTCATATTGTCCGGGCTAATCTGATAAAACACAGAACCATCATCCGCCACCAGCGGTGTCACTTTATTCCAGTCAAGAATGCGTAACTCAGTGATGTCGCCCCGGGCGTTACGGATTTTCAGGGCCACCGTGTTGCCGTGACAAAATTTTGACGTTACCCAACTTTCAAAGAACTGGATCCGGTTCTGAAAGGCATTTGGCTTATTTAAAAGTGCAGCGACACTCCCTTTTCTGCTTTCCTTCCAGATCCCATTCGAATCGCGGAGTATGAGCCGCAATGGCATCTTCGAGATATCGCTGGCAATCAGCGATATACAGGAGAAAACCGCATAAAAGGAAAGTACGGTCGTGGGGTTAATTTCCAGATTGCGCTGCCAGGCACCGGCGAAAGGCTCACCGATAAGAGACATCCATCCGCCGCGGCCCGTTGGCTGCTGAAGAGCTTTTTCTTTTCTCCGGAAAGGATTCCACATTAACCAGCCCCCGCGTTATTTTTCTTTCTCGTGCCGCCAGCGCGCTTACCACCGGCATATTCAGCCTTGCCCAGCAGCACCAGCACCCTGGCGCACTGGTCATCCACAGATTTCTCATCGCCTGGATGTGAATCATGCGTGCGTTGCAGATATCTGATTTTTGCCATGCAAAATGGCGGGGAAATTCCCCGCCCTCCTGTGCTGATTAGCTGCCCTGAGTGGTGCCATAGTTCACACCGGAAATCACTGCTACCGCAGCGGTGCGACGGCGTTTCCAGTTAATCCAGCGTTCTGCGCGGATGGCCACGCTGTTGGTCTGGAACATGGAGACCAGCTCGGTGCCCGTTGGTGTGATGCTGTCGCCGGTCGGATCGCTTTCCATTTCAAGCGATGCCTCGCGGGACATATCGACCGCAACCCCGCCATCGTCAGCAAGGTAGATATCCGGCGCGTTGACCAGCACCAGCAGGTTGCCGACGTACTGGGATACGATCACCGGAAGACCCTGGAATGTACCGCCAAGCAGCGTCATTTCCGGGTATTCTTTCTGACCCAGTGCGTTTTTACGCATCGACAGCGCCAGCGCAGTGGTGCTGGACATCAGCCAGACCGCACCATTCGGTTGCAGGTTAGCCGCAACGAATACACCAAATGCTGCCGCAGCGTCATCGTCCGGATTACCGCTTGACGGGGTGGCGACGATGCCGTTGGTGATGGATGCCGGAGAAATACCAGCCGCCTCTGCCTTCGATGGATTAATGAAGTCGGTGTCCAGGCGGGCAATAACGGCTTCCGCCAGCGCATTACGCACCAGCGCATCGGCTGCCGGGTTTGAGAAACGGATCAACTCATCGGTCAGCACCGCGATAGCAGCCACTTTAGCAAACGCGAAAGTGATTGATTCGAAGTCAAGCTTCGTTAGCGGCTTCGCCTTGCCCTGGCCTACCCAGTTTGCCGAACCGCCGGAGGTCTGCGCCGGAATGCGAATGTTAAACGGCACCTGGCGCAGCGCCGGGATATTGCCCTGACCAAAGCGGCCGATGATGGTCTGCGGTCGCAGGAATTCCACGAAATCCTGCGCATATTCCTGGTATTCCACCAGCGCGCCAGCCCAGGTCGGATCGGTAGTGGTACCAGCGCCAACAGCGGCTTTCAGCACGTGGTGAAGTTTAGAATCGTCCGGGTATTGCTTGCGGGCGATTTCCAGCGCTTCAGAGCGGCTGCCGTTCGCAGCAGCCAGTGCTTTGGCAAAGCGGGCAAAGGCGATACCTTTTTCCAGCTTCTGATCAACACGGATGATACCCGGCGCGCGGTTGTCCACCGTGTCCACGACACCCGCGGCGGCTTTGGCTACGGGTTTTGCAGTAGCCGCCATGTTATTTTCCATGTCACGCAGGCGTTTGAGATGTGCGTCCACGGCTTTAATTTCTGTGGAAGTGTTGTCGTAGCTCTCTTCTTCTTCCATGTCCAGGGTGCGCCCTTCTTCAGCCGCTTTTGACATGATCTCATCGAGAGAGGCCGCCAGCGCTGAACGCTTCACTTCGAAGCTTTTGATCTGTTCTGCAATATTCATGTTTTTTCCTTTGATTTCAGTCGATATTTTTGCTGTAGCGCCAGCAGGTTGATGTAATTTGACCACCGGTTTCTCATGGCCTGACGCGGCGAGAAGCTGGCGATCAAAAGATTTAACGGTCTGGATGGAACATTCAGCGTTTGCCGGAATGGTCACCGCAGATACCTCAAGGAGATCCCAGGACAGAAAGCGGATACCACCTTCATCCAGGAAGGAATATTCAATGGGCCGGAAACCGATTGATAAACCACGCACCAGACCGGCCTTGATGGATGCCCAGGCCTCGTCGAGGCGCGCAGCCAGTTGTGACGGCATGTCCGGCGTCGGTTTCACCAGCTTCGCGGTGATTTCCAGACCGTCATTCGTCATTTTCGGCATGCAGGTGCCGATCGGCTGTGAACGGTCGTGCTGCCAGAGGAATGGCGTATCGCTGCGAAACTTCGCGCCCTCCGGCTCAATAATGTCCCCGTCACGATCCGGCGATGGCGTGGAGGCGATGCCGGTAATGATCCGCTCATCCTCGTTTACCGCTTTCACCGTCATGAGGGTGCATGCGCGTTTAAGCGTCATTTTGCTGCCTCCTGAAACGAAAAAACCCGCCGGAGCGGGTTATTGGCTGACATAGCTGTCATATGAAATGCACCTGGTAATCCTGTTTTTTCGCCTCCGGGTTAAGCGCCATAAGCGAAACGGCGTTAAACAGTGCCATCAGCGGGTCAATCTTGCCCTTTCCACTGGCCTGCTTGGTAATGAGAATGGCGTTACCTTTGGGTTCAACACGTGCGTTGCCCACACACCAGGCCATCAACGGCTGGCCACCATGAACCAGAACACCTTCAGCAAGCTTGCGCTCCGTGGTTTTAATCGCACCGCCAAGGCGCCAGCCCTGACTGACACCAACCACAGCATCAGCGGGAATTTCCGCCTCAATGAGCGCATCGAGGATCTGACCGACACCTGACGGGTCTATGCCGATTTTGTCGAGCAGTTCCGCCCTGTGGATCCGGCTGACATATTCCGCCACTTCCTCAGTATCCTGCCCGACGCGCTTAACAATGGTCAGGTCACTGGCTTTCATAAAGTCGTTAAACCGGGATTCCTCGCTTTTACGGCGCCGGATTGCTATTTCGTGCGCCCAGGCATGACACCAGCAGAGCCATTCCCGCGTCTCGGCATCACGTCCGACGGCACTGAATCCCAGTAGGTCATCAAGTCCGCCGCCATCAATACCGACGGTGATCACCTCGGCTCGTTGCAATAAATCGTCAAAACTTACGCGCTTAGCCTGCTGATCCCAGAAATCGACACCCGCCCAGCGGTCGCTGCGCAGATTCAGGCCGATTTCGATATTGAGATGCTTCGCCAGGAATTGCTGCAGCGTGCCGTCTGTTTTTGCCTGGTTTTTGCGGAGATTGTCCGCTATCCATTCCGGGCTGACGGACAGGCCGATGTTGGGGTTGGTGATATAAAAATTGTCAGGATCGAGATATGCCTTGCTTTCCACCATGCTTTCCGGGAATTCGTAAAGGATCCCCAGCGTTTTTGGATCGCTGATTTTGCCGTCGCGCACATCACGCCAGTAATCAAGCCGCTCTTTAAATACGCCAGCCGGTGGCTCATCGCTCTGCGTGGTGAGGTAGATAACCCACCCTTCGTTTCGCGATACCTGCCCGCCGAGCGCCTCCATAAACATGGCTTCAGCGTTGGCGCGCTTCCCGAAAAGCCACAATTCGTCCACCAGGATACGTCCTGATTTCTTACCGGAAACCGTATCAGTATCGGCCGCCACCACTTTAAGTGTGTTGCGGGTCACCCTGTGAGTGATAGTGCGAATATGATCCTGAATCTGAAACATATCCGTCAGCTCATCGTCGGCGCGTATCATGCCGGCGGCAGGCTTAAAGCTGTTGTCTGCCACTTCTTTGGTTGGTGCCAGAATCAGGTGTTCTTCGTCTTCGCGCCAGCAAAGAATAAGTGCCGTCAGCATAATCCCGGCTGCAATCGTTGATTTTGTGTTTTTCTTCGAGATCAACAGGCCATATTCGCGGATCAGCTGATTACCTGTGTCAGCCTCATAACCTCCAAAGATGGCTTTAACAAAATCAAAGACCCAGGCTTCAGAACATTCACCGAATGTGGGCTTGCCCGGCAGGTCTGATACCCGCAACTCACGAAAGATGCCAAGCGCCTGCTCTGCCTGATCAGGAAAAATTGGCGGTGGGATGATCGACTGGCGGTTAACCAGCAGACTTTCCCATTCAGGGCATGCCGTGGACCACTGTGCCATGAATTACCCCTTTTTATTGTTTACCACCAGTTTCGGCGGCGTCATAGCGCCAAACTTGCTGGCGCCTGCCGCCACTTTTGCCGCAGCATTCCGCGCATCTTTCTTCCCGGTCTCACCTTTTTTGGGGTGGATATAAGGCAGCATGGCTTTTGCCGCATCTTTCCTGACGTCGATCTCTTCACCAGCATCGTTCATCACCGCCATAAGAAATTTGAGCGGATCATCGTAAGTACCAACGGTGGGCGGCGATTCCGGCACCGGGATTTTTTCCGGCGTGTTTACTGCTGGGGTATAAACATTTTTGCGGTATGCGGGAACCTCATCAACATCGATGTTTTCCTTCTTTTTTCTCTCTATAAATGCGATGACTTCCGGGTCTTTTGCCAGTTGCGAACCCTTTGACCGTGCGGATTTCTCAGAGTATCCCGCCTTTATTGCCGCATCTTTTTGAGACATACCGGACATCAGCGCCACCGCGAATTTTCGCTTTTGCGCTGTTAACATGTTTATACCCTCCAAAAGGGAATTTTTTCTGCGCGTGAGAGGGGGCGCGGTGTCCAGCGCAGTTGATGTTTACTTCTGATGATACCCCCCGGGGTGGCTCGGTTCAGATCGCCACAAGCCCTGTCCCCTGCTCTTCACCGGGAACGCAATGCTTTAAAGCTTCACTGTCTGGCTGACCTGTTGCCGCTTCCCTTGCTGACTTCCCGGCATGGCACCCGGTGCATAACGTCCAGAGATTTCGCTCTGCGTTATCACCACCGAACTGAAGCGCGATGCGGTGATCAAGTTCACTTTCATGCAGGTCAACGGGGCGCGCGCACATGCAGCAATGTCCACCGTCCCGCACCCATATACGCCGCTTGAGTCCCACACGGGCGCTGCCACTTATGCGCCGCTGCTCACCATAAACAGGTTTGATGCGCCTCGTATCAATCACTTTCAGCCTAGGTTTCAGTGTCGTTAGCTTAACCATGTAACCTCCAGGCGCGCCGACGCTCGGTGCGAGGAATCTGGTCTGGATGTCGCTCGACAGGTTCGCCATCAGCATGGTCAACCAGCGACCAGCAGGGGTAGACCACTGGCGCACCCCATGCATCACCCAGCGCGAAGTCAGCGGGCTTGCTGCTGTCCCAGCGTGCCAGCACCCTCGGCATATGCTGAGGCGGCACGCTGTAACACACGCCATGAATGAGCTGCGGCAACGTGATGTAGTCGGCTCGCGTCCTGTCAGCGGCAATCAGCCGCTCAGCAATCTGCGCCTGATACTGTGGAGGGCGGCCAGTGCCGAGGTAAAAACTAATCAAGTCATCAGGCTTGTCATTAAGCCAGGGAATAACCTTATTGGTAAACCACGGCACCGGCAGTGCATCATCCTCCAGCACCACCACACGGCATGGTTGTGTGGAAGCCCATTCGAGTGCCCGACGGTGATTCCAGTTCGCACCATGATTATCCTCATCAATAACAAGGTGCGCGCCGATATGAGAGGCCAGAGCATCGGCATGCTGACGCCGGGAGTGATGGCCAACAACAACAAATCTCACTTGTGCTGCCACCATGCCACCTCTTTACCAATACCGTTTGTTTTGAAAACCGTATGCACTGCCGGGCCTGTCACGATGCGATCGCCAAAGCGTTTCGCCACAATGCCAAAGGCCAGCATATCGCCGACGGCTGCCGGTGCTTTCTCAGTCTTCCAGAAGCGGTGGCACTCCAGCAGGTAATACAGCCGCACAATGCCATGAGCAAACGGCATCACGTCTTCACGCAGGCCGCCAAGCAGCCCGGCGTTAAGCATCACGTCGTTGCGGTGCTGGTCGATAAAGTCCTGATAGATGCGCTCGGGGTGATGCTGACGCGCCCAGGCATCGGCATAGGTCTTAGGTTCGGAGCCTACATAAACCATACCCGGCACCATATCTGCCCACGGTTCGCGGAGCATTTCGACATCGGTACCGTCGGTACACCACACGGAGTGATACTCCGGATGATCGCGAAGGTGCTGCCAGATATGCAGCCACCGCCGGAAATAAACGTTCATCGCTACTTCCGGCACATTGACCAGACTGGCACCGGGTGGTGCGCTGGTGAGCTGGTCTGCAAGCACTACCGCATCAGCGCCTTTGATAGATGCCGACCAGCGCGCGAGCATGCCGGGCTCGGCCGTCATACGCTCATTGCGCTGCGGGTCGGGCTGGCTGGTTAACAGCGTGGTGATCACCACATCATGCCACTGGCGGTACTCTGCATAGCCGGTATACCCGGTGTCGCGCCGCTCGTTGTGAATCCGCACGTTGCGCTTAACCTGCTCTTCGCGATCCGGGCGCGGTACCGAACGTTCAACAAGTTCATGCTCGTCCAGCGAGTGAATGAGCTTTTCTGAACCAACCACATCGGCGAACGCCCACGACGTCAGCCCGGCATTGTGGATGCGCATCGCCAGATCGCTATGCTCATACATGCCGCGACCGTATATCGGATCAAAGCCGCCGACGCGCTCAATCACGCTGCGGTGGTAGTAGAGCATCACGCCGCGCTGGCCGCTGTAAGCAACATGCTTATCGTCGCGATACAGCACTGCGATATCGTTCAGCTTGCGCGCGCCAGCCAGATCGAGAAACTGATAACTCAAATGCGGCTCGGGTGAGTCGATATAAGGCAACCACCATCCATCAGCAACCGGCCAGGCGTCATCGTCCCACAGAAACAAATGTTCGCAACCGGCATCCATCAGCGCAGCCAGGCTGGCATTCTTCGATGCCACGATGCCCAGCGATTTTTCGTGCCTGATCAGCTTAACGCCGTCGGGTACAACTGCTGGTGGCTGTGAACCATCGTCAACGACAACCACCAGCGCGCCAGGAGGAAGATGCTTGAGTTGATGTTCCAGCGCCTGGCTCAGCACACCAGCGCGATTATGAGTGGAAATGGCAATGCCGATACAGCTATTAGGTTGATTGCGCATAGGCGCGTACGCGACACCATCAATAGTGACCTGCATAATAATATCCATTATTAATTGAGACAGAATTTATCGGTGGTGCTAAATTCATGGATACTAATTACTAACTTTTGTTAAGGGATCCTAATGACAACAATAAATTTTGAACTAATCAGACAGAGGGCAGATTCAAATGGACCCGCCCTAAATAAGGTCAGAGACAAATTTTTTTTAGAATTGGTTGCAGAACATGAATACGCTTATTCAAAACTGAGCCCAAGTCTTTATAATATTTCAGTACAAAATAATGAATTAAAATTAGACCTTAGCTCTATCGGTTTAAACATTAAGACTGAAGAAAGATTTATTTTCGTAAAAAACTCAGTAATAAAGCAATTATCTTTTTTACATCATGATGTATTGCGACAAAATATCATCCTGATCTGTGATATTTATCTTTCGACTAACGGTACCTTTTCATTATCACCGGGAGGGGATCCAATTGGTGCGTTAGGGAACGGGTATTCATACGACAACTTCTTTAACCATTTCTTTAATGCATTGAAAACAAAAGGCTTGATAACTTCTGACTACTGATTAAATGTACGGCGGGTGTTAAAATCCTGCCGTACCGAAGTTTTTTTCCTCGCTTATTACATGCACTGCTGCCTGATATAGTCCTGCAAGTAGTTCACTTGCCCGGTGATTGCGCTGATTCGCTCTCTGAGGGTGAAATAATCCCGTTGAGCGGCGTCAGTAAGTCGGGGGCCGGGCGGTGCCGGACGCTCCGTTCGCTGGCCATCAGGCGTTGAGCTGCAACCGGCGTTTGCCAGTAGCAAGGTCACGTTCAAGCTGATCAATAGTTGCATGCATATAATCCTTCTTTTAGTTGTGAGCCTGTCGCATGGGATAGCCGCCCGAGAAAACAGCTTTCCCCAAGCTCACGACTGAAAGACTCTCGATTGTTTAGCGCATGCGAAGCGCAATAAAAAAGCCACCAGCAAATACCAGTGGCTTCATTGTTCAAAACTAAAATTAATCTCTTACACAAATCTCTTAATTCAAGATACCGTCTATTTTTTTCTGTACGAAACCTTCAAAGAGTTTCCTGGAAACATCCATCAGCGTACCAAGGCTGGCATCCTTAAATCCGGTTTTGACTGTAGCCCATACTTCCTTATTCCGTATGGCCTCTAGGAAGTCATGCCCTGAAGCTGTCAGCCTAAGAGGTAGAACTGACCAGTGTGGAATCCCATCAGCTGATTCAATCACTCCAAAACCATCGTCTCCATCTGTCCTAGCAATCAGACCCCGATCATCAAGTAATCTCATATGGAAAACGAAAATATCACTTTCGTAGCTAAAACCTTGTTCGTTAAGTTCAACAATATCAGTCTGCGGCTTATCGGAAGCTTCAAAAGCTTCCAACAGCCCTTTGAGATAATCTGGTTCTATCTTCATATGTTACCCCTTGTTAATTACAGGGATAAAGTAGCATTTTCACAGGCACTCAGTGAATGCCTGCTGTAATGCCTGAGTCGTAAAATTTATCTCAGGAAGAGGTTGGCGGCATGCTCGCCATCTACGAACACATCACACTCCCTTGAGTCACGGGAAAACTTACAGCGAGCCATAACTTTTTGCCCCTTATAGGTACCATTGTAAACGTTTGTATAGCTTTGGCTGAAAGCTGCTGCGAGGCTTTTATCCTGGTTAAGGGATGTATCGTCAACCACCAGGACATCGTTCACCCACAACTTCAACATACCATTGGGCATATTTGCGCTAATGACCATACGCTCACCATTCGCGGAACGATAAGGTTGCTGTGCGGAGAAATTAGTACACCCTACAAGAAAAAGCGCTACAAACAATACATTTCTGAGTTTCATGGATACCATTTGACCTAAGTTAAATTATTGATTGAATTGGATTTACCATCAACAATAATAAAACTATCAATGCATAAAAGTACACATAAAAGCTGTTGTTATTTACAGCCACTTAATCATCAAATGCACTGCTCAATGTACGCTTGCAGACCCGCAATCATTTTCCCGCTGGTTTCGATTCGTTCGCTGAGTAACAACACAGAATCACTCTTTTTATTACCGCTTGCCCTTGCCAATCAGGAATTATGTGCAACAGTTAAAGAACCCTAACGTGGCTCCTACCCACACCAGGGAAACACTCAGGGATGAGCGTTAGTTAATGCTTGAACCTATCAGATAAACGAAATATTTCTCCATTCGCCCTCTTCGGAGGGCTATTTTTGTTGCTGCCGCTGACGCTCAATATCACGGATACCTGCAAAGTTGTTATTGCCCTGCTCGATAGTTGAAAGCAGCGGCCGAATCCACAGCACGGCCTGACAATACGTTATCCCGCCGGTGGCAACGGCACTAACATCGGCTGTATCAGGCTGGACGGAATCGGCGTGCATTGCGCTGGCACGTAAACGGTAGGCGTACTCGAGCAACCCGCGAGCAATGTCAGCAGGAACAGGCAGATCACAGGTTTTCTCACGGCGAAGAATCTCCCGGTATTCGATAATGGTTTTTTCGGCATCACCGGCTACCACGGCGTTTGCACTGGCTGCCAGTTGCGCCACCTGGTTAAACCGGTTCACGTTGAATGCCTGCGTGGCAATCACCTGCCCCTGTAATGCGTTGTCGCTCTTAAGGACGCGGTTATCGCTTTCTGCATTGGACAGGTCAGCTTTTGCAAACGCCAGCAGCGCTGCCAGAACGGCAATAACGACTACCGCCACAATTGATGCAATAGCAGTTATGCGGTTCATCACGCACCATCCAGGAATAACGCACGCTCTGCCTCACGGCGACGGGTAAGACCAGTCAGCACCTGCCCGCCAGCTTTGTTCCAGCGTAAGAACTCATCGGCGGCGCCGCGGTAATCACCGGCATTAAGTTTTTTCAGCAGAGTTGATGTGGAAAACGCCCGGGCGCCGAGGTTGTAGGCGAAGGAAACCAGCGCATCGAACTGACCCTGTGTCAGTTTAACTTTCATCAGTTTTGAAACGTCGCTCTCGTAGCTCACCAGCCCGGTACGCAACAGACGTTCAGCTGTTTCCTCTTTGATGGTCATCCCGGCGCGGATCGGTTTCCCGTCCACCGGCTGCGTCCAGCCGTAGCCTATCGTCCACACGCCGACGCTGTCCTGATATGCCGTCAGCCGCAGACCTTCAAACTGTTTGATGAGCGTAATGCCCTTATCGCTGATCTGCATTATTCTGGCCTCAGTACGTGAAAAATCCTGGCTATGTTACCGCGCGCCGCGAATACAGCGGCGCAGATGATGAGATTCATCAGCACGGTCGCCCAGTGGACATGGAAATAGAAATCGAACATGAAACGGAATGGCACCGTGGCATAAGCCAGGATGATCAGATAAGCCAGCCATGACGCCCACCAGTTGTGTCGCCCGCCGGGCTTACGAAACATCATCAGCCGCAGAACGATAGCGGTACTGGTCACCACGTTGGTCAGCACCAGCGGATCACTTGTTACCATTTGTCCCTCCCCGCCACCTTTGCAGCAGCGACAGGGGATCCTGTTCGCTGAAGAAGGTGAGCGTCTTAATCGCCACAGCGGAAAGCAAAACCGCGCCGAGCGCATCAAGCGGTTTATCACTGTAATGGGTGATGCTTGCCAGCATTGAACCCACCAGCCCGGAGCCATACACGCCAGCGAAGTAAGAAACGATGAAGTAGGCCGAACGGCGGAGAATCGTCAGATCGGCAGCCGTGGCGACATAGAACACGGCACCAGCGAACGCACCGAACACAACGCCGTAATCGGTACCAGTTAACAAGCCATACAAACTGGCACCGGTTAAAGCGCTTGCCGCCGCAGCGGAACCGGAAACAGGTTCGGACATTTAGCCCCCTCGTATATGCTGTGAGTCCTCTCAGAATGAGGGGAATAAAAAAGGCTGCCCGGAGGCAGCCCAAATAGCGAAACCCGATTAAACGGGCCTTTATGTTCTATTACCTTTCGCAGGCAACACTTCTGACACTTCAGCAACTGTCTGATTGAAGCGGTCTGTTTCAAGTTCAACACCGATCGCACGGCGGCCAAGTTTCACCGCTTCTTTAACCGTAGAACCTGAGCCCATAAAGAAATCAGCGATCAGATCACCGGGCCTGCTGCTGGCGTTGATAATGTCCCTGAGCATGTCAGCAGGTTTTTCACAGGGATGTTTACCAGGGTAGAACTGCACCGGCTTGTATGTCCATACGTCCGTATACGGAACCGCTGCGGTTACGGAAAAGGTACGCCGTAGCGATTTGTATTCTTCCAGTAGCTGGCAGTATTTTCGGTTAAGCGAATGGTACGTGACCACCAGCTGATGGTGTGGCTGAACCAGCCCACTCCGCTGATGCTTCTCTGACGCTATGCGCGTGAACAGCGCCTGCAACTTCAGGTAATCAGCTTCGCCCGGTAGTTGCCACTGGCTGGCGCCGAACCAGTGCGAAACCATATTCTTCTTGCCGGTGGCGTCTGCAATTTCCTTTGCCGTCACGCCAAGTGATGCGCGGGCGTTCCGGAAATATTCAATCAGGGGAGCCATCAGGCTTTGCTTTAGCTCAGTCCCTTTCTGCTCATATCCATCATCTTTAGGTCGGTACGGCCCCAGATAATGTTCGGCGAAAAGAATCCGCTCAGTCGCCGGGAAGTAAGCCCGCAGGCTTTCTTTATTACAGCCGTTCCACCTTCCGGACGGTTTCGCCCAGATGATGTGATTCAGCACGCTGAACCGGCGGCGCATCATCAGTTCGATATCTGCCGCAAGCCTGTGGCCGCAAAACAGATAGATGCTGCCCGATGGTTTGAGGACTCGCCAGAATTGCGCCAGGCAGCCATCAAGCCACGTTAGATAATCCTCGTCGCCTTTCCACTGATTGTCCCAGCCGTTCGGCTTGACCTTGAAGTAAGGCGGATCGGTAACAATCAGGTCAATTGAGTTATCTGGAAGAGTTGCGATGTAATGCAGGCAGTCAGCATTGATTAAATCAACACTGTTTAAATTTACAGTATTTTTCATGGATCAGTCAGCGGGACTCTGATAGGCTCACTATGCTTTTGCGCTAAAGCGGTGGGCCCTGGTTCGCTTGTGACCTCAAACATGAGCGAATGGCTGGTCGGGTGCTACAACACCCACCAGCCGCCCATTTCCACAAAAAGAAAACCCCGCTTAAGCGAGGTTACGAAATGCTTTAAGTTGGTGTCCAAGAGACCACTCTTAGCATACTATATTGAAAAATGCGGACCGCAGTAGTATTTTTTTGCCTAAGACGAATATAGTTATGAAATGAACATAAGCCAGAAGGATAACATATGGATTTTGCTATCAATTTTTCTGATAGAGATGAATTTCAAAGACAAAGCATAGCAAGCAATATAATCAAGTTAATCGATTCAGAAATAGATATATCACCACTAGTAATTGACGGCGCATGGGGGACTGGTAAAACAGAGTTTAGTTTAAAATTAAAATCACTCATATTAAATGAAATGGATGCACATGTTATTTATATAGACGCATTTAAAAGTGACCATACAGATGCCCCTATAATAAACATAGCGGCGGCCATATATTCATTAATCCCTGAAAAAGACAAAAAAACATTTTTAGAAAAATCATTACCAGCATTAAAATTTGGCTTAAAAACCACTCTCAAAGCAAGTAGCGCTTGGATCTTAAAGCAAGATTCTGAAAATATTGCTGAGGAGTTTTCTAACGCTCTAAAAGAGATATCTGATAAAAGCATTGAAAAAACGATCGAAAACCTACTTGAAGAACATTCAAAACATGAGGAAAACATAAAAGCACTAAAGGAATTCCTTAAGAAAATCTCAAAAGACAAAAAAATAATTATTATCGTCGACGAATTAGACAGATGCCGCCCAAGTTATGCGGTTAGTTTTTTTGAGAGCATAAAGCATATATTTGAAACAGATAATGTGTATTTTATTTTAGTTGCAAACATGGGGCAAATAAGGGCTTCCATTCGTCATGCATATGGCAACGCAGTTGACTCAAAAAAATATCTAGATAAGTTCATCAAGTATACAATCCCACTGCCACATGAATTTTATGATAGTAATGAAAAAATACGTATTACATCTGTCCTTCATTGGATTAATAATGTTAAAACCAGTAAGTCAACGTCAAAATGTGATTTCCTCGCTACCTTTCCAATAATCGATTTAATTGAACAATCCAGGTTATCACTAAGAGAGATAGAATCATTGCTTAGATATTTAGAAGTATACCAAACCGTAACCCGGAGACCACTTATAAATCATGGTGTATATGATTTTGTGTCATGGAGTGTCTTTATGGGAATATTTATGCATTGTTTCTGTGACAGAGAAACGATAGATAACTTTCCATCTGAGGCATCAATAAAAGTCATGGCAGGAAAACTAGGAATAAAGTCTCTCAACCGTCTTAGGCTTGATTCAACAAGACCTCAAATAATAAACATTACTTTCCTATTATATATTAAGCAATTCGGCTATACAGATGACACCTTTTACAATCCAATAGTTCTAGAAGATAAGGTGAAAATTTTTTTAGATGACCAACAAATTAATTTTCATCATGCTTGCAGGCAGGTTGTAAATACAATCGAAGCAACTTTAAAGACTTTATCTTTCCTCTAGGAAATCCCCTTGCTAATCAATAAGCAAGGGGATGCTAATTTATTTATCACAGTCAAGCTTAACATCTAATATGGCTAAGCAACCTTCAATAAATCCTTCTGCTAACAGCATTTCGATACGGATCTGCTTTTCGCTCTTCTTCCTGTTCTTTGCCATCTGGCGCTTCGAAACCATATAGACGTAATGCCCGACCAGCAGGTGGTAATCGTAAGGTCGCTTCTTCATAAGACGAGCCATACAGCCTTCAATAATCAATCCATCATTATCTGAGCACATCATTCTCGTCTTGCTCGATTGCGGAAGAAGCCCTTTAAACCCGGCAGCAATTGGTGAAAAGTCGACGTTGCATGAATCGCTAGCCGCCCACGCCCCCCACAGTTCCAGTACCTTTTGAATATCACGCATCAGTCATCTCCACTTTACGCCAGCACGCCGATGGCCAGCGCGCGATCTAAAAAACGAAACAGCAGCACAAGCTGGCTGCCATATTTTTCTTCAAATGCCACGGTGTCAGCGTGCAACGCGTCGTGATGCGCTCTGCAAAGCGGGATCACAAACAGGTCGTGCGCCTTGGTACCCATTCCACCATTACCGTGGCCGATAAGGTGGTGGGGATCGTCTGCCGGGTTGTTGCAGCACATACATTGCTGCGCTTTAACCCAGCGGGTGTACTTCTCGTTTTCCCAGCGGCGGCGCTTCGGGCGCTGCATGAAGGATTCAGGCGTCTCCGGATCGATGTGCAGCGACAGCACCTGCTTTGCCACTTCCTCAACAATTTCCCGCGCCTTCGGCATGCCGGGCACCAGATCAAGCTCGCGCGTTACCGATTTAATGACCGGCTTAGGCATAAGCAGAACCTGCCGTGCGGCCTCCTCCGGCAGCGCGTCGGCGAGGCCGTAACGCGCCAGCCACCAGCAGAATTCCGGCAGCGTCAGTGAATGGGAGTCGTCGAAGCCAAGCTCACGGCGTGCGGTCGTGAGGATGTATGAGGCGCAGTTCGCCCTTGCTATGGCTGCCAGTTGCTCTGTGCTGTGCTCGCGAAGGATGTTGTCGCAGTGCCAGCACAGCCGGATCGCACCCGGCGCGTGGCGCATGGTTGTCATGTTCTCATCGTGCCAGCTTTCGTGTGGCCACTGGCATCCGGTACCGGATTCAAGCCAGCTTTCCAGGCCGTTGATGCCGCCAGCGCGGCGCAACACCGCTTCATTTTCGAATACGCCAGCCAGTGCCGGATCTTCCGCCAGCGGCTGCTCTGCTGGTGGCAGTTCACCGTTCGGCATACCCGCCAGGCGCTCGGGTTCATTCTCAAGCAACATGCGGCCGCGGCGAAAATACGGCAGTAGGCTGGTGCCGGGACGGAACATGACAAGCCCAAGCTCAGTTACCACGACGGGGTTTAACAGAACCCTCACTCTGCGCCCTCCTTCGCGATATGTGCAGCCCACAGACCGCCAATCCACTGCACACCTTTTGCCGTAAATCGTGCCTGGCTGAATGCATGATTGTTTTCGGTGCTGGTACCGGTTTTCACTTCGAACCGGCCAAGAGCGATATGACGATGACGCGGCGTCAGCGTGCCGCCAAGGCGATACAGAATGTCGTTATCCAGCAGGAAGCAACGAAACTCGGGCTCTTTGGCGTTAAGCAGCTTCGCCACCTGTCGGAATGACATTGAGCCTTTCGCGGAGCAATAACGGTCGACAAACTCAACCTTTGGCGCAGCGGCGGCAAGTTCTTGCTTAAGTTGTTGTTGCTGCTCTGCAAGGTCAGCAGCGAGGCGCAGCGCTTCAGGTAATGACTTCGGCACCTGCATTGCCTGCTGGCTTTCCAGTTCCTGCCAGCGGTCGACAAGGCGCGCCGTAAATTCAGGCGAAAGCTGAGCTACGACGATATAGCTGTCGCGCTTGCCAATCTGGTAAACCGCCACCGACTGCCCGAGGTGGTTTCTAACTTCCCCCAATGGAGGAAGTTGGATAACCCCGCGCTCTGCCAGTCTCTCGATGGAGCGCTTAACGTGGTCGTGACGAGATTCAACCAGATCAGCAATGTCCTGGCTGCTCATCGTTAGTACCTGCCCGGCCAGCAATGAATGATGTTGTGAACAAAGCTGTGTTGCGTTCATCTGTTGCATGCGTATCTCCTTTAAGCGGCTGCAACCGCTGTTGGTTCAAACCTGATGATCGTGATCTCCACCCTGCCGCCCTTCACTACCGGCCCCCACTCCACCAGCAGGCGTTTAACCTGGCTGTCGTCCTCCCACACTCCGGCATGCGTCAGCGCGTCAAACAGCGCCTTGTTGTAGTTGTCGATGTCGCGGCGGCGCACATCCGGCGGGTAGAGAATGACTTCCACCGAGGCAGGTTCGCTGGATGGCTTTGGCAGACGGCGCAACTGCTCAATAATTGCTGCGCAGGCCTCGCTCTGGTACTTGCGCCCGGCTTCGCTGATAAGATGGCGGCCTTTCAATGGTCCCTTATTCGGGGCGCGCCAGTAGGTGTTCACGCTGGGCGGGAAAGGTAATTTCAGCTTCATGCCGCGGACCCTCTGCGTTTCAGCCATTCCTGAGCCAGATCAGCCGAGCTTTCCTCGCCCTCCAGGAGCGCGCGGATCACTTCTTCGGCCTCATCGAGGGCCAGTGTGTCGTTTACGCCAATCACTTTGATGCCTCGCGCGGTGCCGCTGGCGATCGTGATGTAGCCTTTTTTCACCAGGGCGCGAAGGTGTTCAAAAGCAGCGTTGCCCGACGAGACGCCGATCAGCGCCGCAAGCTCGGTATAGGTCGGCGGGTAGCCGTGCATGTTGTGAAAATCCACCAGCGCATTAAGCACCTGTTGCTGTCGGTCAGTCAGTGGTTTACGTTCTTCCACGGTTCCCCCTCAGAGAATAGCCACGATGTCGGTTGCGGTTTCGCGCGTGCTGCCTTTGCTCGATATGGCGCGGCGGGCGCTGACGTGGTGCAGGTCGAAGCCATGCCCCTTGTAAAGCTCGATGATGCGAGGCGCGGTGGAATTGCTGATCACCACTCTGGCACCACGCTGATGCGCAGCAACACAGCAGCGCGCTAACTCCCGCTGGTCGTCCCACGTAAACCCACCAGCGGCATAGTTGGTAAAACCGGCGGTACCGGGCATAGGTTCGTATGGCGGATCGCAGTAAACGACATCACCCTCACCTGCCAGTGCCAGCGTGCGGATGTAACCGGCATTCATGAACACGCAGCGGCGCGACATAGATACAAAGGCGTTTATCTCGGTGGCGGGGAAATACGGTGCGCGGTATTTGCCATAGCCGACATTGAAACGCCCTTCGCGGTTGTAGCGGATCAGGCCATTGAAGCAGTGGCGGTTGATGTACAGGAAGGCGGCGGCGCGCTCAGGTCCGGACATGCTCTGGTTGTTGAACTCTTCGCGACAGGCGATATAGCTGTCTTCATCGTTCAGCTTTTCAAAGAATCCCCTGGCCCACTCGGTTACCAGCTCGGGAACCACTGTCAGCATCTGGTACAGGTTGATCAGATCAGCGTTTACGTCCGCCAGCAGGAAACTTTCATGCTTATCGGAGTTGATGAACACCGAACCGCCGCCCACAAATGGCTCAATAAGGCGTTTACCTGCCGGGATGAGGCAATCCAGTTCCGGGAGCAATGAATACTTGCCACCAGCCCATTTGAGGAACGGGCGCTGCCATGTGCGCGGTGCTGGTTCAACAACCGGCAAAGCTGCAGCAATGCGTTCGCCAATCCAGCGCATGACCGGTACAGCCATGCTGTTGCCGATCGCTTTGTAACGTGGGCCATCCGGGCAATCGGCAACATCTTTGCCGCGCCACGCAATCAGAGTGTGATCGTCAGGGAATCCCTGTAGGCGTTCACATTCGCGCGGTGTCAGCCGGCGAACAGATAACGCATTTACGACTGCCGGAGGCTGGCCGCTGTTAGCGTGGCTTGTGTCGTGGTTGCCGGCGCGGATGGTTGGCGATAAATCAACTGTGGCATCAGCGCCATGATCCTTATAGCTGAAGGCGATGCAGGCATTTTCCTGCCCATGATTGCGCCCTAATGTATGAGCCAGTTCGCTATTAACATCAGGATCCTGTGTGCCATGAACCGCGAAGGTTTCAACATCAAAATCGCTGCGCTGCCCTTTAGCGGTTAAGCAAGCGGCAACGTCAATATTTCCGCTGGTGTTACCGCCGCCAAATGCAACCACAGGAACACCACGGCCGGTACCATCTTCGCTACCATCAAAGCCTTCACTTTTCAGGGTGTGGCTGACATCACCATTAGCGCACTGGGCGAAGGGTATGAAATGCCCGGCAGCAGCCCCTTCAGGTCTGCCACCAGCGACACCGGTAAAAGAATTGGCTGATATCGTTCCTACTACTGGTTGCAGATGTCCGGCTTGTGCCTGGTTGTCATCTGCGCCACACGTTCCAACGCCTCGCGCAGTAAGGGCGGCAACTGCCGATTGCGGTTCTCTGCGCGGCGGAGTATCCCGGCGCACGCCTTCGAACTCAAAAAGTACTTTTGCGGGATCGAATCCACTTCGAGCACTTGCGACAATGAACACACGCTTGCGTCGTTGGGCCACTCCGAAGTATTGGGCATCTCTGACAATCCAGGCCAGCGCGCGCTGTGGTCCATAAATACAACCACGCTGTGGCCATGTCGCAACGTGCTGACGGGTCTTTTTGTTCCAGTTCCAGAATCCGTTGCTTTTTCCTGTTGAAGGTCGTTCACCAGGTTCGATTGCTTCATCTTCACCAGCCAGCCCGGCAAGGAGGTGCCCGAACGCGTTGTCTTTGTCCGAGAGGACGCCCGGAACGTTTTCCCAGACGATGACTGTTTCTTCTTCACCGCGGTCGCGGCGCTTGTCGTCGATGGCATCTGCTAATTCCACATATGAAAGGGTTAATTGCCCGCGCGCGTCGTCGAGCCCGTTGCGTAAACCAGCAATGCTGAACGCCTGGCATGGCGTTCCGCCAACAAGAATGTCAGGTGCTTCAACTGTTCCGGCGCGAACGGCCGCAGCGATTTTGGTCATGTCGCCAAGGTTGGCAACTTCAGGCCAGCGCGTCGCCAGCACTGCAGCCGGGAATTTTTCTATCTCGGCGAACCACGCCGCTTTCCAGCCCAATGGTCCCCACGCTACGGTGGCGGCTTCAATGCCACTGCAAACTGATCCGTATCTCATGACCGGAACCCCGCGTTCTCCGGCAGCGAATAATCCACATTCTGAAAACTGGCGCGCGTTGCTGAACTGTTCACCCATTCGCCGTTACGGCGTTCCGGGCGCCCTGCCTCAACCCACTTGTTCGCGGCCTGAAGGTAACCAGGGAATTTTGACGGCAGGAAAAGCGTTGTCGGGCGCAGGTATTCAGCCATGCGCAGATCCTGCCCCCATTTTGCGGTCGTGTAGTCCACAACAAGTTCAAGTTCAGCAACGGTGAAACCGTCACCAAGGCGGGCGCGGATGTTATCCAGCGAGGATTTACTGACCTGATACCGTGATCCGGTCTTCTGGTTGAGGTACGTCAGAACCTGTTTAGCCTGATCGGTGATCACCATCGCATCGTCGGGTTGCGCAGCAACCGGACAAGAAGGTTTTTTATCTGATGGATCTTGTTTTGAATTTACTGACGGATCCCCGCCAGATTCTGGGGGGTGAAAACTGCCGGTTTTGCTCGATTTCGACGCGTCGAATTTTGACGGGTCAGATTTTGATGCATCAGATTTTGATGCGTCAGATTTTGATGGGTCAGAATCTGACAGGTGAGAAAAAGCAGCAGCCTGGAGTTTTGCCACGTTGAGTTGATAGACGTTAGATGCATTGCGGTTGCCGTTGCGGCGCTGTTTGCGTGACAGCCACCCTTCATCCTCCAGCTTGCCAATGGCGGTGCGCACAGTGCTAACGCCTGCGCCAAGCTGGCGGGCAATCGTCTCGATGGACGGCCAGCACACGCCCTCGTCGTTACTGAAGTCAGCCAGGCGCGCCATGATCGCCACGCTGGACAACTTCATGCCAGAAGCGGCACAGGCGTCCCAGACGTAACCGGTTAATTTAGTGCTCATGGTCGTCCTTTATTTCTCTGAATTTACGCTGGAACTGCTCAAGCGGGCTGAAGCACTCGTGCTCGTAACCTTGCCGCAGGTAGATAACGCGCTGCGTTTCTGGCTCCCAGCGGATGACACGCACAGGGACGCCGTACTGGTCTCTGAATCTGCGGTTGAGTTCGCGCATAGCTGCCTCGCCTTCCGGTAATACACCCCCACGATTGCCGCCGCCCGACTGTGGTTACATGACACCCAGCGGTTTGATAATCTGCGCTCATACCGAAACAGAGGAGCGCCCGGAACGGGGATCATCCTCAGTTGCGGTAAGCGGCTTTTAGCCGTTAAACTGTTCATGCGTTGGTATCTCCACTACGATCGACACGCCGCGACGCCGGGAGCTGCAACTCGCCGGCGTCAACTTTTTCTGGCGCGCAGAAAACACGAAACAGCAGCGTTAAATGCTCCTGCCACTTCGCCATTACCTGATAGCTGTTCTCTTCGATTTGTTCGCGTTCCGCCTGGTCAATAACCCCGTCAGCAGTTGCCTTTCTGAGATAGGTTGAGTGCTTGCCGATCCACTCGATTGATTCCATCAAGCGCTGGTTGATGTCGGCATTGTCGATGTCATCCACTGCCACCAGTGGCACGTTCACACTGTTGGACTGGCGCGATACGGCATCAGCGATATGCTTCGTGTCGCTTGCCTGCTGAAGAACCATTGCCCAGCCCATCGGGAACACCTGATCGCCGCCGTCACGCAGGCGATTAAAAAGCGCATCAGTAGTTACATCGAGGATTTCAGCGGCTTCCGCATAGCCGCCGGGCAAAGCCGCGATAGTCTTGCGTATTGCAGCCACCAGCCACGCCGGTTGCTTTTCTACTTTCCAGTGTTCATTACCCACGGTTAACCCCTTGATTCTGTGGTTACGCTTTAACAGCGCTTTCGTTAGGCTTTTGGTACATCTTTGCGTCGTATTTCAAAGCGCCATCGGTAATGCGCTCGATTACAAAAGCT
Organism: Enterobacter sp. R4-368; assembly: GCF_000410515.1. Taxonomy (NCBI): domain Bacteria; kingdom Pseudomonadati; phylum Pseudomonadota; class Gammaproteobacteria; order Enterobacterales; family Enterobacteriaceae; genus Enterobacter; species Enterobacter sp. R4-368. Next base: position 1,319,610 of record NC_021500.1, read on the forward strand.
TGCTTTTCAGGAATGACATTCCCCCATCGGCACACTGCAGGGTGAGAGATTCCAAGAGCGCTGGCAGTTTTAGAAATGCCACCGAAATGATTTACAACATCGCTTTTGCGCATAATTCCTCCTATATGATGACGTTTTAAAGGTAACAAAAGGTACATTAAATAGCAAACAACAGTTACATGGGAAATTAGTAACATTAGTTACATGAAAACTGAAATGAATGACCGCATCCGCTCCCGGCGCCTACAGCTGGATATAACGCAACAATCGCTTGCCAAGCGTCTCGGGGTGAGTCGTGTATCCGTTACTAAATGGGAAAGTGGAACGACTAAGCCAGATGGTGAGAATCTTCACCAACTGGCTTTAGCGCTTGGTACAACTCCAGAATGGTTGCTGTATGGTCAAGGGGATAACGTCACGGACGACACAAAGTTGGTGCCCTTCGTTAAGCCAACAACAGCAGTACCAATTATTTCCGCTGTCCAGGCCGGACTCTGGACAGATAGCTACGCAGCAGCGAGGCTTTCAGACGTGATTACATGGACGCAAACCACAGCTGATGTTTCTGCTGAGGTTTTTGGGTTAGTTGTGAGAGGGGAATCAATGACGAACCCGAATGGCCTGCCATCAATACCAGAGGGATCGATTGTCATTGTCGAGCCAAACTACGGTCAGCTTGATGAATTATATGGAAAAATAGTTGTAGCCATCTTAGATGGTTCATCAGAGGCAACCGTGAAAAAACTGGTGTGGGATAGCCCACATAGTTATCTAATGCCCTTAAACCCAGCTTTTAAACCAATCGCTATCAACGGCAACTGTCGTATTGTTGGTAAAGTAGTTCAAGTCACTCAGAACCTTTAATCTCCCTAAGAGTAGCCAACATTCGCGTGGCTATTTTTTTACCCTGCAATGTAACTTAAAGTACATTTACGCTTGACGATATTGGTAACTAAAGGTACCTTTAATTTATCGGCGTATGGCACATGTGTCGTTAGCGGTCCGGTGGGTTCCCTTGACAGTATCCCTAACCCAAGCGGGTAGCCGGAATGTGCAAGCCAGCCCCGTACTTCGGCCTGAGCGATTCACCATCGTGGCGATTCGGTGTGACCACCGGGAAGAGTCCGGTAAAACGCGGCGGCTAAAAGTGTGCTCTCGGATAGCTAAGGATTTCGATAACGGTGTGGCGGGCCTGCTCGACGCTCTCAGTGTAACCGGGGATTTCGACGGGAGCCTCCTTGATGAAATCCACAGCATCATCGGTGCTGATGGTGCCGTCGGAAATAAAAGCCGAGATCAGCGCAACGGTAAATTCAGACCGTGCGACAAGGTTTACAACGTTTTTCTCGGCTACTGCCTGAGCCTCTTTCAGGCGGGCAATTTCGAGAGTCAGTTGGTTGATTTGTTGCTGCAGCACCGTGTCCATATTCGAGTCCTTCTGATTGGGTGAGAACACCAGGACAACACCGAACCTGATGTGGTTAAAAGCCAGGCACACAACATGAAAGCGCACTCCTTCTCTCATCAGTTATGGGTGGCAGGTGTGATTAAGCGGGAGTGCGCTTCCAGTTGTGGTGAATTGCAGTCGCTTCGACGGAAACCAGAAGATAAGCGTCTGGCACCACACAACAGTATAAATGCCAATGGTAGTTTTTGGCGGCGTCGGATCTTTCCCGTGAGGGCGCCGCAATTTTTTCTCATAACTGTAAGCGCGTTCCGGCCTCTTCCCCTGAGTGTCTGGTCGTTAATGCAAACCCTTTCCGGAGCGCGCTTTCAATTATGTGGAGATGCCACAGGCGGTTGCAGCCGCCCGCTTCATTAAGCGCCCTGCACCGGGCGTTTATTAAAGCGAACAGTCATTAATTATCGCCACCCGGCGAGGGATTCGTGCATCCCAAAATCGCGCGTTGCAGCGCGCAAAGGAGATACAACGCAATGAGACAACAACTGGCATCAATGACCATTATCGAGCTGGTAAGGACCGCCAACAATTACGCCACCAGCATCAAGCAGGCCGGTGTTTATTCCGATCTGATTAAAGAGCTGTCTTCTCGCCTTGAGGCGTTGAACCTCGCATACATCGCCAAAGTGTGCAGCCAGTCAGCGACATCAACCGAAGCGGAGCAGACGCAATCATCACCGGCAATCGCACCGCTGCAAGTAGAACGTGATCAATACGGCTACTGGACGCACCCGGCATACAACGATTTCTGCGATGGTCGTGAGCATATTCCAACCGCTGAATTTAATGCATGGATGGATGCTAACGGGCTGGAGTGGACAGTCGTTTACCGCGATGAGGAAGATATTGATCCGGTTGTCGATGGTTACGACATTTCGAAATGGCAACCAGAAGCGCCTGCTGGGGATGGATGGTTTGTTGGTTCCATTCACGATACGGAAGATGGTGCGGTTTGCATCTGGCTTCGCAATAAATCCGCGCCATCGCCTGAAGCTGCTGCTATCGCCCGGCAGTTTGAACAGGTGAAAGGTAACGCAGGAGAAGATAAATGATTCATTTTCATGGCGGGCCGATAACCCCGGACACCTGCGCTCTGAAAGCGTGGAAATCCCGCCATGCATTTATCAGTTTTGCTAACCCCGGACAGTTAGTGCTGGCTAGCGAGGTTTGCCAGTCTTTTGCACTCGACAACGGGGCCTTTAGCTTTTGGACAAAGAAACGCGTCGTCGACTGGAACCAGTATTATGCGTTTGTCCAACGCTGGGCTAACCACCCACGTTTTGCTTTTGCCGTTATACCGGATGTGATTGGCGGCAGCAGTGAAGAAAACGATGCGCTTATCGTTGAGTGGCCACATGGGAAATTCGTCGGCGCGCCGGTATGGCACATGAACGAACCGGATGAGCGATTTATCAGACTATGCAATGAGTTCCCGCGCGTATGCATCGGCAGCATGGGTGAATACGACGCAAAGCGCCCGCGTCGTTGTGTTGCACTTCTGCGCGATTTAATTCGACATGTCGTTGATGAGAACGGCTATCCCATTTGCAAGTTGCACGGCCTTCGCATGCTAAATGCCGATATTTTTCGGCATATACCGCTTTCGTCGGCTGACAGCACCAACGTCGCGCGGAACATTGGCATCGATAAAGCCTGGCAAAAATCAGCTTACGCGCCGGCAAGCAAAGAGACGAGGGCCGCGGTGCTGGTTGAACGCATCGAATCAATCAACAGCGCCAGCTCTCTGAACTATAACGCCGACCGCGACCGCTTTACGCCACAGTTAGCGTTCGAGATTTAAGGAGTGTTTAGTATGCCCTGCAAACTGAAGCAACGCCGTCTGAGGCGTATACGCGAGGATATGCTCTGGTGGCGCGCTGAGGCAATGGACTGCAAAGCGCGTCTGCTGGAACTGGCAAAACTACTGGAAGAAGCCAGGCACCAGCGCGTTCCGATGCCGGTGCTGGTTACCGCCAGGATAATTAAACAGATGGCTCCGGCCACCAGCGAGCCTGAAATTTGTTTGAAGTGTAACGACGGCGCCAGGCTTGGCTGCTCGTCATGTGCGTACCGATTGAAATAGCCGGTTGCAGCCGGTAGTGGAGATATGACCATGGCCAAGTTGATGAAGGCGAGCCAGTGGGGCAAACGCGAGTTTGAACATGGCTCGGTACCAGATAACAGAACGATTAAGCGCTGGGTTGAAGATGGCCTCTTGAAGGGACGTGTCGTGGACGGAATGGTCTGGGTATGCTCTTCCGAACAATGGGGTGTAGATTCGATGATCAGTGAGCGCGTTCGCACGTTAATGCTAGAGGATTAACATGGCCGCAAGACCTCGCAAAAGGGAAAACAGAAACCTTCCGGATCACCTGTATTTTGAAAAATCATCAGGTCAATATCGTTTTACTCTGATTACCGGGAAGAGAAAGCACCTTGGAACTGATCGCGTAATGGCTATAGCGATCGCCAGAGAATATAACAACCGACTCCGCCCGGAGTCAGTACCATCAATTGAAATCCTTGTAAGAGAATCCGGCGGAATAAATGGAGAGGCGCGCCCTTTTGCTGAATATGCACAGAAGCTTTTAGATCGCGCTATTAATGATGAGAAACCAGGAGGTGATACGTTATCAGTTTGGCTAAATGATATTGAGAGGGTTAAAGATTATTTCAGAGATATTTATGCCTGTGATATCGAACTTGAGCATGTTAATGGATATATCAGGAAATATCATTCTGAGGCATCGGCAAATGTTCAAAACAGAAAAGTCAGCTTCTTGAAAAAATTATTCAGCTATGCAGTCGATGAATCGTTAATGATGGATAACCCTGCTGAGCGTAAAAAAATGCGCCGGGTTGAATCGAAGGTACGTCGCCGACTATCGCTTAAAGACTATCTCAAAATTCACCAAGCCGCGCCACGGTGGTTGCAGACTGCAATGGATCTTGCACTGCAAACAACGCATGCACGACTAGAGGTTTCCCGGATCAGGTATTCAATTAAACAACCCAGCGAGGGTGTGTGCGGCTGCGTATGGTTTGCTGAGCCGCAGGGAGATATTTTGGGCACGCTCTACATCCATCGCCAGAAAGTACAACATAAAGAAGCTTCTCACGTTGCGATCCCCATCGGGCCAGTATTGAAGGATATTATCGAGCGTAGCCGGGATAACGTTGCCAGTCCGTATGTGGTTCACCGGCTTCCACTTAAGCGGAGTAATCCCACCAGCAAGGAAGTACGCCACCCGTCACAGGTTGCGCCGGACTACCTCAGCCGTTCGTTCTCAGCATTAAGGGATCAGGTCGGTGTGGCCGCAACTTTGCCAGAGAAACAGCGCCCTACTTTTCACGAGATCAGGGCTCTGTCTGCATTTCTGTTCAATAAGCAGGGGATTGATCCACAAGGCAGGATGGCACACAGCGATGCGAAGTCGACAAAGATTTATACCGAGAATCATATCGATTGGGTCATGGTACCACATGGAGAAATTAACAAAAATAAAGCCTCATAGCGAGGCTTTGATGACTAAAAACTAAGAGGCTTTAGGTTTGCTAATGTCAACCCATTTCGCAATCAATTTTTCAGCTGTTTTTATGGAGGTTTTAGAATCGTTGGCTGTAACTGTCGCATTTAACCGATAGTCAGAAATGATTCGCTGATCTTTTAATGCTTGTAAAGCCATGCCCAAACCTGTTAATTCAAGCTTGCTATAAGGCTCATTCCCTTTCCAAGAAGCTGTCATCAAATAATCAATAAGCCCCTGATGATTATCTTTAGGGCCATACTTAATGAATGGAAGGATATGATGATAGGCACCATAATAAGCTCTAGCCACAGCATTGCGATAGCCTATTTCATCGTTTCTGGTAACACAGTCTTTAGCAAACTCAAGAAAATCTGAACTACTGACCGGCATCAGCATCCTCCTCAATATTGCCTTTAAACCAAACGCTAAATTTTTTACCGACCAAATTATCGTTTTCTGCTAAGGAGAAAGCGATATCCAAATTCATATCAGACAATATATCAATGTCATCGCTGTTAACAAACATTATATATGAAGATGTTTGTTCCTCTGGGACGGAGAAAAATTCTAAAACTCTTGGTTTGACATGATATGCATCCATCACGTCAACAACACGATTAGCCAGATCTTTATAATCCTCGTCAGTGATCCCAACAGTTTGTTTAAACTCGGTAGTATCTTTCAATGCTGAGGCTGCGATCCTAGACATCTTTTCGCCCTCACTCTCATCTACAATCGAGATGAATTTATTCGCAAAATACAAGGCCTTATCAATATCTCCCATGAAAAGATTAGTTTCCCAAGCATGTCCTATCATGGTTCGCGAGCCGTATTGAGGCACTAATCGATTAACTAAATCCCGTGTTTCTCTAAATGTACCGTAGTCGTTGAGATAGACGACGTAGTTTTGAGCAAAAATGTCACTATTCTGCTTTAATGATGCTTCAAAAAAATCAATAGCAATATCTTTTCTGCCGTACACGCCGTTCGCTAGTGCTTTGAGATAGTCTTCCGAGACTCTATCCTTTAATTTTTCTATGTCCTTGATATAACGATAAAATTCCATTTCAGTTATGGAAGATTTAGCCTGTAGCAGATCGATTAATTCGCTACCTATTTCGTTAGCTTTAAGTTCAGCCTGCGGCATGAAAGTTCCTTCGAGTGAGAAGACACAGTTGCTTTAACTAGAGCAATCTTGATTTGTTAGATTAGAGTACATGACAGTATGTGCAATAGCCAGACTGAAAAGTGCTATGTACTCAATTGTCAATGTAAATAATTTAAAAATGCTGATTTTTTCACACCACCTCCAATTTTATACTTACTTTTGTTGATAACATTGTTGACAAGAAAAAGTTATACACAAAAGTTAATCTTTGAAGCCTTTTAGATATGCTGACAGGAAGTAGCTATTAACGAACCTTCCCTGCTTACTCTTAAAAAAATGACTTTGATAAAAAAGGTAAAACTGGGGGTTAAGTCATTGAAGTATATAGCGCGGATTTTGCTAAAAATGCACTGTTTGTATATACATACAAACAACTCGCAAAGCCAGATGAAGCAAGGGTTTGCCGGGTGTTAAGCCGTTGTCATGGGGTGTCAGGGGTCGGAGGTTCAAATCCTCTCGTGCCGACCAAATTACAATATGGTGTGGTTCGTTTCAGACCATAGACCTCGATAAAAACCGCATTCACACTGTGTTTGCGGTTTTTTTTCATTCATAGCAGTTCAGTCTGATACATTTACAGCCATGTATTTTAGTTATCCGTTTTGTTATACATCTACGATATAGCAATGAGCTGTAGTGCGTCGTTTCAAAGAGACCGGCCTCACGGCAGACATCTTTCACTGTTCATCCGGCTTCAACCATCCTGGACACAGTGATGATCTAATGCTCAGTAAAACGGGCTTTACGCATGGCGAGCGCCTTCGTTGGCAGAATGAGTATGCAGGAAGCTTTCTGAAAATGAATGGGTCAATTATGCCGGGTACTCACACTAAGACCCTGTATAGCACAAACCCTGCGTTTTTGTAGGCCCGCAATTGACTCTGGTCTATGGTCTAATTCCTTGCCAATAATACATCTTGAAAAGTATTACCGTTTTTATAATACCTAAAAGTTAAAAAGAAGCTGGCCATAAGCCAGCTTCTTTTCAGATAGTTACCGCATGCATAACGGTCAATGCTTATCCAGGTTAATAATATTATCAAACAGGGATAACGTTTTAACGTCATGGGTAGATAATACAATCGTTTTATCACTGGTCATTAAAGAGTCTAATGCCAGCATAGCACTTTTTTCATCGAGATTAGCGGTCGGCTCATCGAGCAAAATAATAGATTTAGATGAAAGTAATGCCCTGCAAAGCATCAATCGTTGTAATTGACCGGAAGAGAGAACGGGATTACCTGGCGATATTTTAGTGTACAACCCTGCAGGCAAAGATGTAATCACCTCCAATAAACCAAATTTCCTCAACATTTCGCGGCAATCACGTTCATTAGCCTCTCCACCACTATACCAGACGATATTATCATAAATCGTGCCGTTAAAGACGATAGAGCCTTGTGGAAGATAATACACATTGGAATAAAACAGATGCAGGTCATCTTTATTTATTTTTTGACCATCTATAATGAAATCACCGTTTCCTGGCTTATATAATCCAGCCAATAATTTCAATAAAGTGCTTTTCCCGGCACCGGAAGTTCCTATTACAGCGGTCCTGGAATGCAACGGTATTTCAATAGTTAAATTTTTAATAATTGCACTATCGGGTCCATAACCAAATTGTAGATTCTGGACACAAACTGATTCTTTAATTGTATAATTCTGACGAGTAATGTCGATTTCTTTGTAAGATAACATATCTTTTAATCGCTCATCAGAGACCTTTTGCAGTTTCTGTGCAACGCAACATTGATAGAATTGATTGATGCTATCCATCGCAATCCGTCTGAAAAACCAAAAGGCAATCACATTTCCGTAAGATATATGTAATTCACTTATGCTATAGAATGAGATCCATAAAAACAACATTGAATCAATGTTACTCAGAAATGAAAATATTGCATTCTGTCTAATATCAGTTGAGCTAACCTTTTTGTATCGATGAAACAACACTTCAAGTAAATGATTATACCTTCCAAGAATGCCAGTGCTTAGCTCACCAGACCTGATAGCCTGGATTCCATTTATTGTTTCAAGATTAAATGTTTCAATATCCGAAACACTTTCCTCAAAGCTTTTTGCAAATGACTTTTTGATACCTGCAAAGTAATAACTAACGCAACCAAAAATTGCCATAGTTCCGATTGAAAGGACCGACAAAACAACATTTAGCCATAACATTATACATAGAGTTATAATTGTTATAGTCAGTGCCTTATATTTATCATTAAGTATTTTTTCCCTGTTCAGAATAGCCATTCCAATGGAATTAATCCGCTGATTAATATCAGCAGAAGATCGTCTTTCAAAGTAAGAAATATCTTTCTTCAATAACCGCTTAAACAATGAAGGCTTATATTTTGTTGCTGCATTTATCGCTGCGTTCAAACCATATTTGTTACTAATGTATTGCAGGAATGATATAAGACAAAACAGCAGAATCATTCCCATAAACATAATATTGATCTGTTCATCTACAAAGAAATTTTGATCTTTCGATATAAATGAGAACAGCATCGGCATAATCAAAGAAAAGAGCGACAAAAATATTGCCAGTAGACATCTTTTCATGATCCCCGGGAAAGAGAGTTTTTCTAGCCACCCACTTTCACTTCTAATTTTACCCGAGCTTTTTTTATCCTTATATAATGATTCATCAAGGATCAAGCCAAACCCCGTTGCCGATAATTCAAGTTCTTCGGCCGAGATCATTAGCCTGCCAGTAGCAGGGTTTAAAACCTGAAAGAAGGCACCGTGATGACTATATACATAAACATAATGATTTCCGCCATAATGCAATATACATGGAACGGGTAAATATTGAATGCTACTAACATCAAATTTAACCGGTAAGGCCTCATACCCGTATGATTTAAGTATAGTAACTAATAAATCGAGGGACGTACCATCACCGCCACCCCATTTATCACGTAAGTCAGTTAATGTAGTATTTTCACCTAAGGTATTGAGCATCATGCAAGCACATGCAAGCCCACACTCGGATATTTCTCCTTGATAAACCATTTCAGGAGAAGAATAATATTTCTCTTTCATAATATTAAATAAAACCTAAAAATTATAACTATAGAAGGATGTGTAGTGCCACAAAGTCCATTCATTGTTATATCTGCAGATACCCTGCTCAACTAACTCAGGCATTTTCTTTTCGATCTTGCGATGGTCAACGCAATCTAAAATATCTATATTTAAATTATTTTTATCATCCAGCTTGATACAGTAAAATAACGTCGACTGTTTTAGCAGGCGGCTAAAAACAGGAAGACCAGAGTGCAACTCACAGCTTCGCTCCAGCAATCTAACTGGAAACGTTTTCATTTTTTTCTTTGTAAGCCTGGTTGTACATTCCGGAAGTGCATCAGGAAAGATAACAAGTTTTTTTTGATTCTCTACCAGAGAAAAAATAATATCCTGCAAACTATTGCCTTCATTACCCTCCATTGCTTCAGGGTTGAATTGTTCAATAGAGATACCCTGCGAGTTATTATTTTGCTTTTCATGGAGACTTTGCATTGAATTGTGCACAGAGACAACGACCACCGGCTTTCCCGTAACCCGCGCGGCAATCACCGTCTGTAAAATATCCGAGACGGTGTGCAATGGCGCAAATATCAGATGAGAAGATATATTATTTTCATCAATATAGCTCCTTATTTTTCCTGCACAGGCTTCCAACTGCTCCAGCAGTTGTTTATTCTCATTAACCAGCGCATTCTTTAATATTTTTTGTCGCATCACACAAAAAAAATGGGTTGTGGTGCTTTGCAAACCAAGAACGTTGTAATGCGTTTGCCTGAAACTATTATTCAGGCCATGACTCTTACCAAATAGAAAACAATATTTCTCCGAAATATAGAGTAAAAATCGGTAATCTATATATTTAAAAAATAAAGCTATCAGCTTACTTTTTATTGTTCTAAAAATGGTTATTTTCTTGTAATAAACACGAACATAACCTGACAATAACAAACTAAGAAATTCAAAGCCTGGCATCACGCTCTCAACTGGTCTGTATTTGTGAATTATACCTGAATGTTAAGCGGTCATTCCGCCATCAAGCACAATTGTTTGGCCTGTCATATATTGACAAGGTTCACTAATCATAAATCGTGCAACCTTTGCCACCTCTTCCACAGAGCCAAACCGGCGCAGCGGGATTTGCGAACGTAATTTTTTCAAGGCATCTGGCGATAAGTTGTGCGTCATATCACTGTCTATGACCCCCGGAGCCAGGCAGTTAACGCGAATACCAAATCGAGCAACTTCAAGTGCCAGTGACCGGGCCAGCCCAAAATGAGCCGCTTTGCTTGCACCATAAGCCGTTTGACCAATATTGCCTTTTATTCCCGTTACCGAACTCACAAGCAAAATGACACCATCGCCATTCGCCATCATTTCAGGCAGGAGATACTGATTCCAATAAAAAATGGCATTGAGATTTGTATCAATCACATTCCGCCATTGTTCAATCGATTGACGAATATGCAGTTCATCCTGAGTGACCCCGGCATTATGTATGACGGCTTTAGGCGGCCCATATCGATTTAACAAATCCTTCGCGACCGTTTCCACCTGCACAACATCACAGTTATCGCAAACCACATGCTCAATGAAGGTCTTACTGGACTGATTATTTTCATCCGGGCTGGATTTTGTCGACCGAGAAGTGAATACAATATTATTGTCACTCCGTAATTCATTGACAATGGCTGAACCAATCCCGCGATTTCCACCTGTAACAAGGATCCATGAGTCACTCATTATTAATCACCTGAAATGCTAAGCTGATAAAACGGATGTACAAAACTCTTTAAGAGTAATGTCATTTGATTTCATTGCTGCTTCGAAATTTATAGTTATATTAAATTGCTTTTTAACCATTACCATCAGTTCTACATAGTCCAGGCTATCTAAACCTAATTCTGAAATAGTCGTTTGCTCGTTTATCTCTTCTAAAGGAAGATCTTTTGCATCGGCAATAGTGCTTGCAATAGCGTTATAAAGTTCTGTGTACATATTCATTTCCCCTGTGAGTTAATGGCAACTTTCAGTGTCACCGACATTTGCATGAGTGTATTTTCTTTTTCTTTTGCCGCCACCTGAACTTGAATTAACCAGCCGTAATCTGCATCACCGGTTATCAATGGCCTTGCAATAGAGAGACACAAACCTTCAATTTTTTGTCCCTCTCTGTAAAACAAGGAAGAATGGCAATAGAAATCATAATGCGTTTGTAATACGTGTTCCTGCGACAACAGCGCTGATAGCGAATGCACGGGAGTACATTTATTTAAAAAATCGGCAGGAAATAAATCCTTAGCCCTGAATAGTTCTCTGAACATTACTGAGGACAAAAAAACAGCATAATTTTTTTCTATGTCAGCAGGCCACAGTGCAACAACCTCATCCTGATATTCCTTCGACAAAACCCTTTCAGCAATAACATCGTTGATGGTTGGATAATTTGCCTGAGAAATAGTGCCGCGAATATGTGTGATACCGGTTGAGGAATCAATCAATTTGAAGGTTGTCTTTGTTTCTCCATCATTGTGGCGTAAAGAGTACGTCGTGCCACACGATACCGGTTTTTCAAATTTGGCTGAGAACTTTACCGGAGCAGAATGTGTTGCGCTAAAAATACCGGAATGATTAATCAGCTCATTTTGTACATCTGCCAGTACACGCATGCCATGCGCAACCAATGCTGTTTGATTCAGTTTAGCGACAGCAAGTAGATCAAAGTGTATCGGGTTGTAATCACCAGAAAAATTGGCCCAATGCTTTGCGTGAAAGCCATCATATGTCATGTCTGTCATAACGAGCGACCTATGACCAGAGCAGCATTTGTCCCCCCGAACCCAAAACTGAGATTCAGTACATTATCTACAACAGTCTGACGATGCTGGTTTGGAATGAAATCAAGATCACATTCTGGATCGGGGCGGTTCAGATTACGTGTTGCCGGCAGGATATTGTTTTCCAGCACCTTCAGACAGACAATGCTTTCGAAGCTACCTGCTGCAGCAATCAGATGCCCGCTGTATGATTTTGTACTCGAAACGGGGATCTCATATGCATACCGCCCGAAGACATCTTTAATAGACTGTGTTTCATTGAGATCGTTGAGCATGGTTGATGTTCCATGCGCATTTATATAACCAATTTCATTAGCGCTTAGCCCCGAATCAGCTAACGCTTTCTTGATAGTAGAAACGCGTGAAAGCTTATCCTGTGCAGGAGCGGTAAAATCAACTCCATCGGAAAAATTCCCGTATCCTTTAATTTCACCGAGTATGGTCGCCCCTCTTGCCAGCGCTGATTCGCGCTCCTCCAGACACAGGATAGCCGCGCCTTCAGATAAAACGAACCCCGAGCGGTCAAGACTGAATGGGCAAGAGGCTTTTTGGATATCATGTTGTTCATGCGTTAACGCCTGAAGCACATCAATCATCCACACCGATGCATTTGATGTCAGTGATTCACTTCCACCGGCAAGCATCATGGTCATGTGCCCATTTTTAATTAATTCATAAGCCTCGCCAATAGCCATGCTCCCCGTGGCACATGCTGCTATCGGGGTATTTTGATACCCCCTCAATCCCCACATGATGCTGCAGGCGGCCGTTGCGACGCTTGGCATTGCATGAAAGCAGCTAAACGGCGAGCCAACACCAACAAGTTTATAATCATCATAATTATGGTAGGCGTCATCAATTCCCCCCCAGCCGGTGCCGACAATCGTGCCGCATTTCAGAGGGTCGTAGATATCGGCAGGTAGAGACTGGTTAAATGCCATTGCAACAGCTTCCTGCGCAGCCGCAAGACCAAGCCGTGCAAAACGAGGTAATTTCCGTCGAATAGAAGCAGGAACCCCCGTTAACTTAGGTTCATGCGCAATCAAGCCATAAAATTTCGAGTTAATACTCGCATCCGTTTTATCAACGTACTGATAGCCTGTTTGGTAATCCACAATAGATTTCCAGCTTTCTTCCGCTGAGCTTCCCAACGGCGTAATCGCACCGTAGCCGGTGATAACAACGCGTCTATGTTCCATTTTAACTTTTTACCTTGCTGTTAAATTCACCACCACCGATTGATAATAAAAACTTCATCGTAGAAGTTAGATAATCGTACTGACAATCGGCGTATGAAATTTTCTGGTTAAGAACATTGTCCTGAGAGTCCAGTAAGGTCTGAAGCGATATATAACCAGACCTGTACTTGACTGTATTTATTCGCATCAGATTCTGAGAAATTGAGAGTGTCTTTTTTTGCATCTCAAGACCATATTCGGCTTTTTTTCTGGCATCTAAAGCGTTCTCTACTTCAGATAATGCATTGAGCACGACTTTTCTGAAGTCATTAACTGATAACGCGACAGCAATCTTTTCTTTTTCTAATTCAAAACTCAACTTTCTCCACTGAAGCGGTGGGAAAGCGGCCGAGATAGATTGTAATAAGGTTTGCTCGCTAAACCATTGTGTGAAAATAGTGCTCCCCGCCCCGATCGTCGCGCCCAGTGAGATAGAGGGAAAGAAGTTAATCTTAGCCAGATCATAACCGGTAATTGCTATTTTTATTCTGGATTCCGCGGCGCGTATATCCGGGCGCAGCGATATTATGTCCACCGATTTAAACAACGGCAGTTTGATATCCTGGTATTCACCAAGTCCTTTTTTTTCTTTCGGACGATCAATACTGTTTTTGTTATAGACAATGGCCATGGCGTTACGCTCATTTTCCCTTTGGCTAATAACATTCCGCAGTTGTAACTCGCTTGAATAAATAGCTTGCTTTGCTAATAAGACATCAGATCTCGCGCCTGCTCCGCTTTTATATTTAGCATTAACGACCAGATATGTAGACCTGGCGATCTCAAGCCGTTGTTTGTAAAACTCAATTTGTTCATTGAATTTAGCAATATTCCAGTAACTTTTGGCAATTGAATCAATGATAACCAACACAGTGTTTTGCAAATCTTCTTCACTGGCATCAATGTTCCATTTACCCTGCTCTCTCGTCCTCGCTAACTTGCCCCATAAATCAAGCTCATAGCTCATTGACAAAGAAGAGCTGTAACTCTCTGTTGAAGGAGTACCTTGCAATAAAGTGCGGTTATTACTTGCACTCGCTGACATATTAAAATCAGGAAAAAGATTCGTATTTATTTCGCCTGAATCCAGCTTGCTTTTTAACAGATTCAACGCGGCCGCATGCAAATCGTTGTTATTCCTCAGCGTATCATTAATGATCGATGATAACAGGGGGTCATTGAATACACTCCACCATGCTTCATTGGTGACAGCATTTTTATAACCTGTTTTCTCGCTTTGCCCCGCCGTTGGAAATTTTATCTCTGGCGTATGATATTCAGTTTTCAACATACTGCCGCAACCTGTGCATAATAAGCAAAGCAAAAATAATGATGTTTGTCTGAACTTCATTTGTAACCTAATGCTTTAGCAGGCGTATAAGATGATGCTTTCTTCGCCGGAACGTAACCGAATACGATGCCGATGAAACATGAAAACGCACAGGCAATAACAATCGGTGTTATTGTCAAAACCATGTCAAATTGGTTCGTCACTAGAGGGAATATAATTCTGGCTAAACTCGTTAAAGCCACGCCGACGGCTCCCCCTAAAAAACAGATAAATACAGACTCGATTAAAAATTGCCTTTTAATATCAGCAGGACTCGCGCCGACAGAAAGACGAATGCCAATTTCATGAATGCGCTCGGTCACTGAAACAAACATAATGTTCATAACGCCCACTCCACCAACCAACAGCGAGATGGTTGAAATAGCTACCGTGAGCAGTTTCATTGAGGTAGAAACATTCTCGATCATTTCTGCCACGGACTCATTCGTGACGGTAAAGAAGTCCTTTTTACCGTGTGAAAACGTGAGCGCTTGCTCTATTTTCTCTCTTATAAGCTCAACCTGAGCCGGATCTTTGGCCCGAACCTGGATGGCTTCAAAAGGTATCAGACCCGTAATCCGGTTTATGTACGAGGTCCAGGGTATCCAGGCTTTTAATGTCGTCTTTTCCGATGCCGTCGAGATATCTTTGATCACCCCGACCACCTCAAATGGGTAGCCGGAAATCTGCAAATATTTTCCTACCGCTTCATTCGAGGAACCGAATGCGGTTTCTGCAAGCCTTGAGTCAATAACGGCAACAGCATCACTGGCGGTTATATTGTCAGTTTCAAACAAATGGCCAGCTAACACTTTATCGGCATCGAAGTATTCCTTACTGATACCGGTAAGCGCAGCGTCAATATCACTATCACCACTATTTATCGTCGCTGTTGATGTTATCACCGGTGAAATTTTACTTTCCGGTAATAGCTCGGTAAGCATATCAACATCATCTTTTTCAAGAAGCTTATTGCCGGGATCTGGCATTGACTTCCAGCTGGTGCCTGGCCTGATTTCAATGGTGTTGGTGGCTAATAAATTCATTTCTTTCATAACACGATGGTGTGCGCCTTCGCTTATGGCAATAGACATAAGCACTGCAAAAACCCCAATAATGACACCCAGCATTGACAGAAACGCTCGTATCCGGTGGCCGTTCAGTGCTCTAAACGCAGTTCTGAATGCTTCGACTATCCCAAACATCATGCCAAGCGGATCCTTTTCAAGTACCCTGGTGCATGCTGCCTGGAGGTCACTGGTTGATACGCTGCTTTCGTCTTTCACGATCCGGCCATCATTCATGTGTATGATTCGGTCGGCCTGTGACGCAATATTGCTATCATGCGTAACAAGGATAATCGTTTTGCCCTTTCGGTTAAGCGTCTTGAATATGTCCATAACCTGGCACCCCGTCACACTATCCAGAGCACCCGTCGGTTCATCTGCCAGAATAATGTCGGCATCATTCATTAGCGCTCTGGCAATGCTGACGCGCTGCTGCTGTCCACCAGAAAGTTGGTTTGGGTTAAAATCAACGCGATCGCTTAAGCCGACCGACTCAAGTATTTTTTCCGCACGTTCATTTCTATTTTTATAGTTTTTTGAGGTGTATTGTGCGGGTAAAGCGACATTCTCTTTCGCGGTTAAGTAAGGCAAAAGATTGTATTTCTGGAATACAAAACCAATATATTTATTTCGTAACTCAGCAACTGAGTCTGCTGTTAACACCGATACGTCAATGCCGTAGAATGACATCTGCCCAGCGCTAATATCATCTAAGCAGCCAATGGTATTCATCAGCGTGGTTTTACCCGAGCCTGATGGCCCGACGATAGCGATAAACTCGCCTTTTATAATGGTTAGCGATACGCCTTTCAGTGCAGAAACGATTTCTCCACCACTCTCATATCGTTTATAAACGTCTGATAAAATAATATATTCATCGGTGCGGCTCATTTAGTCGCCACCCTTTATTATAATATCGCCTATTTCTAATCCTTTAACGATCTCAGTAATTTTCGCGTTCTTAATCCCGGTTTGTACGCGTCTTTTTTCTATTTTATTATTGTGAAGTACATTGACGATATAATGATCTTTGCTAACCATTTCACCCAGGTAGTTTGTCGGAACGGCTTTAACGTTTTTTTTCTCTTCAACAACTAAATAAACCTGTACCGACATAGCTGGCTTTAAAACATGCTGATCATTTACTACGTCAAAACTTCCATTGTAATAGGTAGCTGTTTTCTTACTCCCGGCAGAATCACCTGAACTGCTCTTCATATCGTAAAGCATTTCTTCTGGTATTTGCTGTATCCTGTTTAGCATCCCTTTATAACGGGTGTCAGGAGAAGCCGTGACAGTAAACCATAAAGGCATACCAACCCTGGTTTTCAAAATATCCATTTCTGATATTTTGATATTTACAGTCATGATATCCAGATTAGCCACCACCAGAATTGTCGGCGCACTCTGTGATGAAACAATAGTCTGCCCTTCCTGCGTTAATATACCCAAGACGACGCCATCTATGGGCGACGTAATGCGCGTGTACGCTAAGTTTGCCTGAGCAGTATTTAACTTGACTCTGGCCTGAGCTATTTGAATTTCATTTATATCTAGCTGTTCTTTATCACTTTCATATTTTGTTTTCGCCGTCTCGAGGTCGCTCAGCGTTGTGGCGTCATCCAGTGACATTTTCTTTTGTCGGTTATAATCGCTCTTAGACTGTTTAAGCGACAGTAACGTGATCTTTTTTTGCGCTAATGCATTATCCAGCTCAGATTTAGCACTATCGACATCATTTTGTGCAAGCGTCGGATCGATCTCAGCCAGCAACTGGCCTTTTTTAACTGCATCACCTTCCTTCACATGCAGCTTATTGAGCCGTCCATTAACCTGCGCCCCGACACTAACTTGCTCGTTAGGTTTTAGAACGCCGGTCGTGGTAATCAGTCGATCGATATCAGAGTAGGTGACGTGAGAACTTTCTTTCTTCGTATTTTCAGTAACGTCACTTTCCGAAAGAAATACGCTATTAACCGCATATACAGCAGGAACTATAGCTACTAATAAAGTCAGAAAAAAAGGTTTTATCTTCACACTGATGACCATTATAAAAGGCCAGAAACTGGCCTTTGTTTTAATTTTACTGCTTAATTAATATTGTGAATTACTTCTCGTCACAACGTTTTTCCAAACCATTTTTACCTGATTCACGACGGAACCAGCCATACACGCCGTTAGGACGGTTATCAACAAAATAACATTCACCGTATGGGCCAACCATTCCGCCCACAACTGCTTTACTTTCTTTGGATTCTAATACTGTTGCTTTAAACATTTTAATTCCCTTGTGTAATAGTGCTTCAATTATTTGCAAATCGTTCATTTCTGAACAGGATGAAATATATCGCATTACCCCAGGATCTTTTAATCAATAAAAAATCAAAAGCATCTTTAAAAATTTAAAGCGCTTTTTTGAAACTTTTAAATTTTTTTTGAAGTTTTTAAAACCCTTTTTGAAGCTTTAATGCGCTTATTTGAAGTTTTTAAAGCGCTTTTTGAAGTTTCAGTGTGTTTACTTGAAGGTTTTAAAACGCTTTTTGAAGTTTTAGTACGTTTATTTGAAGGTTTTAAAGTGCTTTTTGAAAATTATAAAGCATTCGTGAAAGGTATAAGTGCTGTTTTTTTAAACATTTCTTTGCACGTCATTGTAAATGTAGCAATTATGTGAAGCAGCTGATAATGAGGTGCTATCATGCAGTCGATGATTATATAGGTTTTGCCGTAGCCGCCGTTTCAATCGCGCACTTAATCGATACTGAAAATCTGGAAAAGAGGTTAGGTAACGTGCTGAAGGCTCCGCCTCATATTGAATAACTGCCCGATAAGGACAGTTGCCACCAGGCCGATGCAACACGCACGTTCGCCAGTTCCCTTGGGGTTTGTAGTGTGAGCAACGCCAGGACGCAACCCGCAAAGTAACGGGGTCGCAGAACCGTTCGTGAAGACATTCAAACGAAATCACGTCAACGTAAATGACTTACCGGATGCGGTATACGTGATGAAAGCTGTTATATGAAAGGGATTTCCAGTAAAAAATCTGTCAATGGAGAGGCTCACAGCTTTGATGAAATTATATAAATCATAATGTTGTATTAATATATTTAATCCTCTCGTACCGCCCCAAAAACCCATAAGAAACCAATCCATTGCGGTTGATTTTGTTATGTCTGCGCTATGCGCAAGAGAACAAACAGCCCGAGATAGATGCCCTCCCCCATCATTGGTGATAGTGATACTGCGGCCAACAAAAACTCACTAATCCATCAGCGGGGGAGTGTAATAAAAACCGTAACGCATTCGTCACGGTTTTTATGTTGCAGTAAAAACGATTACAGCGCGATATCCGCAACCTGCTCGCCGTCATTGTGCGGCTGTGTTGTCGGTTTTTGCACCGGTGGCGTGATATCTGCTACCAGCGACTCGTCGCATTTCAGGCCGAGGATCTCGCTGGTGTAGCGCAGTTCCTTGTCTGCGGCTTCAATATTGCCATTCAGCTCGGTGCCGAAAGAAGGAATAATCTCTTTCAGTTTTGCCTGCCAGGCATCAGAAGCAAAACGCTCAGCGAACACTTTCTCCATCAACTCCAGCATGATTGGCGCTGCGGTCGAGGCACCCGGTGACGCGCCAAGCAGCGCGGCAATGGTGCCCTCTTTATCGCTCACGACTTCGGTTCCGAGGCGCAACACGCCGCCCTTGCCCGGCTCGCGCTTAATAATCTGCACGCGCTGGCCCGCCTGCCACAAACGCCAGTCCTCTTTCTGCGCCAGCGGATAGTACTCGCGCAGCGCATCGAAGCGGTCGTCCTCATTTTGCAGCACCTGGTTAACCAGATATTTCACCAGGCTGAAGTTGGTCATCCCCACGGTCAGCATCGGCAGAATGTTCGACGAGTTAGTCGAACGCAGCAGATCCCACAGAGAACCATTTTTCAGAAAACGCGTCGAAAACGTAGCGAATGGTCCAAACAGCAGCACGCGTTTGCCATCGATAATGCGCGTATCAATATGCGGTACCGACATGGGCGGCGCGCCCACGGTGGCCTGGCCGTAGACTTTCGCCAGATGGTGATTGACCACTGCCGGGTTTTCCGCCACGAGGAACTGCCCGCCAACCGGGAAGCCCGCATAGTCTGCCGCTTCCGGAATACCGGATGCCTGCAACAGCTTCAGCGCTGCACCACCGGCGCCAATAAAAATAAACTTCGCCTTGATGATCTGCTCCGCTCCAGTTTGCAGGTTATGCAGCGTCACATTCCAGCTATTGTCGGCATTGCGTTTGAGGCCGCGCACTTCAGTGCCTAGCTGCAAAGCGAAGTTCTCTTTTTTCTGCAACGAACCAATCATCTGGCGCGTCAGTTCGCCAAAGTTCACATCGGTGCCGATTTCGGTACGCGTGGCGGCAATTTTTTGCCCGGCATCACGCCCTTCCATCACCAGCGGCGCCCACTGTTTGATCTGTTCGGCATCTTCGGAATAACGCATACCGCGGAACAGGGAACATTGCTGCAGCGCTTTGTAGCGCGCGCGCAGGAAGTTCACATTGTCGTCGCCCCAGACGAGGCTCATATGCGGCACGGTATTGATAAATGAACGCGGTTCGCGCAATACGCCGGTTTTCACCTGATGCGCCCAGAACTGGCGAGAAATACGAAATGCTTCGTTGATTTCAATCGCTTTTTTAATACTGACAGAGCCGTCCGCGCTGCGTGGGGTGTAATTCAGTTCCATTAAGGCGGCATGCCCGGTACCGGCATTGTTCCAGCCGTTCGAGCTCTCTTCCGCCAGGGCATCCAGCCGTTCCACCATGGTAATCGACCAGGTGGGTTCGAGATCCTGCAACCAGGTTCCCAACGTGGCGCTCATGATCCCACCACCGATTAAAAGCACATCTGTTTCCTGCTCTTTCGATGCGGACGTTTTTGCTGCTTTTGAGACAGCATTAAGCCCGACAGCCATCGAAAACAGCCTGGCAGTCATTTTTTTCATGATGATATTGCCTTACTTTTAGTGCTGCTTTATTCGCATTTATTGAGGGTAAAGTAGTTAGCACCCCTAACGTAGCACTTAAAAAGTGAGATTTAAATAATGTTTAAACATTAAATATTCATTGTATTAATGTTACTAATAAGTTGATTTTTTGCATTATATTTAACACTTATTGCTGGTCACTCTGCTCGGAAATCTGCTATCATCCCCCGCTTTGCCGAACGCAGTGATACCGTTTGTCACTGCTTTTCTGGCATCCCACCTGCGAATCTTTATGACTGAAAAATCAACCCATTCTGTATTGCGCGTAAGCCATCTTCTGCGCTCACCACAGCTTTTTACCCGTGAAGTTCTGGCAGGCGTAATCACCGCGCTGGCACTCATCCCGGAAGTTATCTCATTTTCTGTTATTGCAGGTGTTGACCCGAAAGTAAGCCTGATAGTCTCAGTAGTGCTGTGTTTTAGCATGTCTTTGCTCGGCGGGCGTCCGGCAATGGTCACGGCGGCGGCGGGATCAGTCGCGTTGGTTATCGGTCCGATGGTTCATCAAAACGGTGTGGAATACATCCTGCCGGCAGTTTTACTCGCGGGTGTGATGCAGATTATTTTCGGTCTGAGCGGAATGTCGCGGCTGATGCGCTTTATCCCACAAGCTGTAATGACCGGCTTTGTTAATGCGCTGGGGATATTGATTTTCTGCGCTCAGGTGCCGCATTTCTGGCATAAAGATCCCCTGATTCTGGCGCTGTTTACACTGACCATACTGATTGTGCTGTGGCTCCCGCGCTGGGTAAAAAGCATTCCTGCGCCGCTGGTGGCGATTGCGCTGTTCACCGCGTTCACCGTTTTTAGCGGTCAGTTGCTGCCCACCGTGGGGGATGAAGGTTCAATGCAGGGCGGTTTGCCTGGCCTGACGCAATGGCTGGTACCATTGAACCTGCATACGTTGAGCATTGTCTGGCCGTGTGCGCTGAGCATCGCGTTTGTCGGCTTGATAGAGTCGCTGCTGACCGCAAAATTGGTCGACGATCTGACACATTCGCCATCGAATAAAAGCCGGGAAAGCACCGGGCTTGGGATCGCGAACATTCTGGCTGGCTTCTACGGCGGGATTGCCGGGTGCGCCATGATCGGCCAGACCATTGTCAATGTGGAAATGGGCAAAGGCCGCACGCGTATCTCGACCCTTGCTGCTGCGCTGGTGCTGTTACTGCTGGTAACGGCATTAAGCGACGTGATGGCGAAAATCCCGATGGTGGTACTGGCCGGAATTATGGCGATTGTCGCGTTCAAAACCTTTAACTGGAGCAGTGTGCAACCCGCGGCGCTGACGCAAGCGCCAGTTATCGAAACGCTGGTAATGCTGGTCACCGTGGTTGCCACCGTCAGCACCGGTAATCTGGCTATCGGCGTTGTTGCCGGGCTGGTTACGCTGGCGATTACGCCAGCCGCGCTGCGGGAAAAGAGCCTTTCTACAGCAAAAAAATCGTCGCCAGCCCAAGAAAAATAAAGAAGCCGCCAGTATCGGTAATAGCGGTGATCATCACGCTGGAGCCGACCGCCGGGTCGCGCCCCAGCCGGGTCATCACCATCGGGATTAATACCCCCATTATCGCCGCCATCAGCAGGTTCAGCACCATTGCCAGCGTCATCACGCCGCCCAGCGCCGCATCGTCATACAGCCACCAGGTGACACCGCCCATAATCCCGCCCCACACCAGACCGTTAATCAGCGCTACGCCCATTTCACGCAGTATAAGAAAGGTAAAGTTGCCCGGCTGTATGTTCTGCAATGCTAACGCGCGAACAATCATGGTAATGGTTTGATTACCGGTATTGCCGCCAATACCAGCGACAATCGGCATCAGCGACGCCAGCGCCACCAGTTGCGAGATAGTGTGTTCAAAACCATCAATGACGCGTGATGCGATAAAGGCGGTACACAGGTTGGTTGCCAGCCATACCCAGCGGTTTTTCACCGCTTTACTTACCGGCGCGAAAACATCTTCCTCGGTACTTAAGCCCCCCATCTGGCGCATATCGTTGTCGGTCTCTTCGTACACCACATCAACGATCTCATCGATGGTCAAACGGCCCATCAGCATGCCGTTTTCATCGACTACCGCCGCGCTGAGCAAGTTATCACGCTCAAAAGTACGCGCCACTTTTTCCGCTTCGTCTTCAGGGGAGAAGGTCACCGGATCGGCATCCATCACCTCGCTCACCCGCCGTCCGGCGGCGTTAAGCAGGATAGTCTGCAGACCAAGTTCGCCCATCAGCCGGTTATCACGCCCGATAACAAACAGTTTATCGGTGTTCTCCGGCATTTTACCGAGACGTCGCAAATAGCGCTGGACGGCCGCCAGCGTGACTTCTGAGCGTACGGTGATAACTTCAAACGCCATAATTGCGCCGACGCAATTTTTGCCATAACGCATGACCTGCCGCATGCGGGCGCGCTCTGTCGGCGGCAACGTAGCCATCAGCCGTCCGGTGAGGTTACGCGGCAGATGCTGCACCAGCCAGATTTGCTCATCAATATCCAGCGTTTCGAGCGCATCCAGCAGCGCGCGGTCGCTCATCTCATCGATCAGGTCATCCCAGACGTTTTCGGACGCTTCAAGCAGCACTTTGCCGCGCTTATCATCATCGATGAGCCGCCATAACGCGTGACGTTCAACCACCGGCAGCGCTTCGAGGGTGTCAGCCAAATCCGGTGGCGGCAGGTGCGAAACCAGCACTTTCACTTCGGCGAGATCGTGCTCAAGCTCGGCACTGTCGACCTGCTCGACCAGCGTGATTTCGCCAAGCAGCGCGGCGGTGAGCGGTTTATGGGTGGTGAGCAGCCAAATCAGCCGCGCACGCTCTTCATCGCGCAGTTTGACGCTGTTTTTTTTGATAACTGGCATTGGCCGGTCCCTGAATGTGGCAAAGCGCTCCGAAGCCAGAGCAGAGTAGCCTTAAGCATAGCGGCAGGTTTTGTAAAAAATAATAAACAGCGCAGGCGTTTGGATAAAAAACCAGCGAACGCCCCCTCGCCAGAAGGGGCGGCTCTGTCAGGCGGTGCGTGCCACTGCGTCGCGGGAAGCGTGCGCACGCTCTTCACCCACCAACTCGGTAAGCTGGCCGTTGCGCATCTCCAGCAGACGATCGGCATGCACGAAGTAGTGATCGTCATGGCTGATGGCAAAAATGGTTTTGCCCATTTGCTGCATTAACGGGAGTAAGACCTGGTAGAAATCGCGGCGGAAATGCGGGTCCTGATCCGCCGCCCATTCATCCAGCAGCAGAATATCGCGCTCTTCCGCCAGCGCCAGCAGCAAGGCGACACGTTTTTTCTGCCCTTTCGACAGCTTGAGATTGAGGATCTTGCCGTTGTTCAGCTCCAGCTTGTGCGACATTTTCAGTTGCTCAAGCCACTTTTCCACCAGCGCCGGATCCGCCTGCCTGCCTTCCGGTCCCAGCAGGTCGTCAAACAGCCAGACGTCGGTAAAGACCGCCGAGAATAGTTTGCGGTAATCTTCCGGTTTATCCTGCGCCATCGGTTTGCCATCCAGCAGGATCTCACCGGAAACCGGCTGATACAGCCCGGTTAACAGCATCGCCAGCGTCGACTTACCGCTGCCGTTACCCCCAATCAAAAACACCAGCTCGCCGCGCTTGAGCGTCATATTGACGGGGCCAATCGCGAAGTCGTTGTCCTGATATTTAAAGGTGACATCGCGCAGTTCCAGCGTTTGCCAGTTCGGGAAAGCCCGCGGGCGGGGAAACCCGGCTTTATAAGGGGCCAGCGCAAACTGTTTTAGCTTTTTGAAAGCCACCTGCGCACTGAGCAGCGTGGGCAAAGCACCCACTGCGGACAGCAGCGGCGTGCGCAAAAACAGCAGGGTCAGGGAATACGTTGCGGCGACATTGGTATCCGCCCAGCCGAGGCTGTTTGCCATCCAGAACACCAGGCCGATTGCCCCCAGCATCATAATGTTCGACCAGTTCACCGCGCTTAAATGGAACGTGTCGGCGCGAATAATGTGATGGCGATATTCACGTGCATCCGGCAGGTACATCTGTTCGAAAATGTGTTCCGCGCGTTCGCGGTTGAGGTTCAGCTCTTTGCGCCCTTCCAGCACGGTCTGGAAATCGTTGTACAGCTTGTCTTCTGTTTCACGCAGCCTCGCCATATGTTTGTACACACGGGAAACCAGCACGAACCCGCCCCAGATGGTCAGCGCCATCCACAGCACAGTGATCAACAGCATCTTGCCGGAGAGCATCGCCAGATAGATACAGGAACCAACGGTCAGGATAATGCCCTGCACCAGTTCCGGCAGGCGCACAAAGGCGATGGTGATATTACGCACATCACTGGTTAGCCCGGCCAGCAAAGAGGCGCTACCCAGTTGTTCGATACGTTCCACAGGCGTGTCGAGGATGCGCTTAATAAATTCACTACGCAGGCGGTAGACAAAATGGTGACCGAGCGTAGTCAGCGCCAGTTGCGACCCCAGCGTCACCGCCATCAGTAACAGCAACAGGCCGAGAAATTCCGGTAAAACGGTCAGCGACATATCCACGGTTTCAATCAGCCGCTGGTTAATAAAAGCAATCAGGCCGATACCAAACGCGGCACTCATGAGGGTAAGCGCGAGCACACCGACAAAAGGCCAGCGATACTGACGCCAGACAAGAAGGAGAAGTTCCATAACAAAACCCGGTCAACAAAATCAGCCAGCAGTTTAAACGGCTACCGGGTTACATCAAGAATAATTCTTATTTTTATTCGCCATTGCCTGCCTGGCGAAACGTCAGGTTGTAGCGGCACTCACCGGTCGCCGGATGATAGCCGCCTTTCAGCGGCGCAATGCCGTGGTAAAAGAGCCGCGACTCGCCTCCCCATACGACCACATCGCCGTGTTCAAGCATCAGCCGTTGCAGCGGATCGCTACGTTTGAGGCCGCCAAACTGGAAAATGGCCGGTAAACCGAGCGACACAGATACAATCGGCGCACGCAGGTCGGGTTCGTCCTTATCCTGATGCAGCGACAATTTCGCCCCCGGCACATAACGGTTGATAAGACAGGCATCCGGATGAAAATCCGGGTAACCAGCCGCCTCGCTCGCCTGCTGGCACAGCGCAGAAAAAGCCGCAGGCATCGGCGGCCACGGCTGTTGAGTTAGCGGATCGACTGGCGCGTAGAGGTAACCACGATGATCGGTGGTCCAGCCGAGTTTGCCACAGTTGGTCATCGCCACTGACATGGTATAACCGCCAGGGGTGACCATATGACGCAGCGGCGACTGACTGACCACTTGTGCGATACCGCGTAACAGTTGGTCGGCTGGTGCTAAGGCAAGGCGCCGCAGCACGACAGCGCCCGATGCCAGCGGCTCCTGCCAGGGTTGTTCTCCGGAAAACAGATCGAGCATTACGTCTCCTCTTTGTTACGTTCTCGCTGGAGCAACTGAGCTTTGCGCGCCATCCCCCAGCGATAACCGGACAGCGCCCCATCGCTGCGCACCACGCGATGGCAAGGGATGACAATCGCCAGTTTGTTCGCACCGCAGGCGCTGGCAACTGCTCGTACCGCGTTTGGTTTACCCAGCTTTTGCGCCAGTTCCCGGTAACTTACCGTCTCACCGGTGGGGATCTCGCGCAGTGCTTGCCATACCTGTAACTGGAACGCGGTGCCGCGAAGATCCAGCGGCAGCGTAAAGGGGGCATCGGCGTTGTCGAGCCGCTTGATAACCTGCGCCACCCGCGCACTGAACGCGTCATTAGCCTGCGCACGTTGAGCGCGGGGGAAGATCGCCTGCAACTGGGTAAGAAGCTGCTCGTCACTGTCGGCCAGTAAAATGGCGCAAATTCCACGTTCGCTCTCCGCCACCAGGCAGCGGCCCAGCGCGCAGTCGCTGAAGGTATACCAGACGTCGGCAGCATCGCCGCCGCGACGGAACTGCTGTGCCGTCATCCCCAGCGATGCATCGGCCTGGCGGTAATAACTGCTGCTATCCGGAAAGCCCGCTGCCAGCACAGCGTCGGTAACGGTTTCGCTCACCGCAAGAGTATTGCGTAAGCGGCGAGCGCGAAAAGCCAGTTGCCAGGCTTTTGGCGTCATGCCGGTAACGGATTTAAATAAACGGTGAAAATGATAAGGGCTAAGCGCCACTTCAGCGGCCAGCTGCTCCAGCGTGATAGGCGTATCCTGCTCCAGTAAGCGGCAGGCTTTGGTCACTTTATCCAGCCGCTGTTGCTGCGGGTGGGTTTTATCCGGCTGGCAGCGCTTACAGGGGCGAAAACCAGCGGCCTGGGCGCTCTGCGCATCGGGATAAAAACGGACATTCTGACGCAAGGCGTGGCGCGCCGTACAAGAGGGACGGCAAAAAATGCCGGTGGTCAGCACGGCAAAAACAAACTGACCATCGGCCTGCGCATTACGGGCCAGCACCGCTTGCCAGCGCTGTTCATCTAATAATGTGGTGTCGTTCATGTCAGGCTCCTCATGTAAGCTTAGCCTCACTGTGCCCGTATGCGCAGCTCCAGACACCCGCAATCTTGCGGTTTAATTTTTTTCGCTGAGCAGAAATGCGGAAAACTGCGGTGATATCCAGGTGCGGAAACCGTCGCCGTCTTTGATAATCATAAATACCGCCAGCCCTTCCCGCGTCACCACCTCTTTTGCCTGTTCGGTGCCGAGCACCATTAAACCGGTGTCCCAGGCGTCCGCTTCCAGCGCGGTGGGCGCGATAACCGTGACCGACACCAGCGCATGCTGGATTGGCCGCCCGCTACGCGGATCGATGATGTGAGAAATGCGTTTGCCGTCCAGCTCGTAATAATTACGGTAGCTGCCGGAAGTGCTGATGCCATGACCGTTAATATCGACAACCGCCTGGGCAACATTCTCACGATCGGTCGGTTTCTGGATCGCCACGCGCCACGGCTGGCCTTGCGCGTTCATGCCCCGGCTGGCTAATGCGCCACCAACAGAAACCAGATAACGCGCGATCCCTTCCTGCTCCATTAACCTTGCCAGGTGATCCGCCGCGTATCCCTCGCCTACCGTCGAAAGGTCAACAAACAGATCCGGCAGATCTTTTTGCAGGAATTGCTCTCCGGCGCGGTTGATCACGGTTAAATGCGCTAAACCGGTACGCGCTTTCGCCGCATCAATTTGTGCCTGACCCGGTGTTTTTACCGGCTGTTTATCCGGGCCAAATCCCCATAAATTAACCAGCGGCCCGACGGTGATATCCATCGCGCCTTCGGTTTTCTCACCGACACGCAGCGAGGTAGTAACGATATCCGCCATCGCGGCGCTGACCGGCCACGGTGCCGTGCTGGTCGAATGGTTAAAGCGCATCAGCGCGGAGTCGTCCTTCCAGGTCGACATCAGATGATCGTCAGCATCCAGCTGTGTCTGAATTTTTTGTCGCAGGCTTTGCGCCTGTTGCGGGCTAATATCCACCACGCTCACGCGCCAGAAAGTGCCCATGGTTTTGCCTTCCAGCACAGTGGGCTGTGCCTTGCTACCGGTGTCGCAACCGGACAGTACCAACAACGCCGCGACAACCCCGGCACGAAGAAAAATCATCTCTGTCTCTCGTTATTTGTTATCCCGCGGCAAGCCTACACTAAAACGCAAGCTTTGGCCGACGCGGGACATAAAAAAGGGGCCTTTCGGCCCCTTAATAATCACAGTTGTTAACTTAGAACTGGTAAACCAGGCCCAGAGCAACAACGTTGTCTGTGGAAATGCCAGCGGCTTTGGTGAAGTCGTTGTCGTCCAGCAGGTTGATTTTGTAATCAACATAGGTGGACATGTTTTTGTTGAAGTAGTAAGTCGCGCCAACATCGATGTATTTCAGCAGATCCTGGTCGCCGTAGTTTTCAACACCCGTACCGGAAATATCTTTACCTTTAGACTGCAGGTAAGCAATGGACGGACGCAGACCGAAGTCAAACTGGTACTGAGCAACCACTTCAAAGTTCTGCGCTTTGTTGGCAAAACCATAAGCTTTTGCACCAGATGCGCCGCCAAAACGAGTCGCGTTATAAGTCTGAGAGTATTGTGCCGCCAGGTAGAGGTTGTTGGCGTCATATTTCAAACCACCGGAGTAAACCTCAGCGCGATCGCCTTCACCATAGATCGGATAAGAGCCAGTGACGTTACCAGCAGAATCGGTGGTGGTGTAAACACGGTTGTTTTGATCGTAGGTACGTTTCGAGGAGGACATTGCACCACCTACACTAAAGCCTGCTCCCAGATCGTAAGTTACAGAGGCACCATAACCGTCACCATTCTGTTTCAGAACACTGCGACCAGTAGAGTCTTCACCACTTACGCTACCGTTTTTACCCTGGTATTGCAGAGCAAAGTTCAGGCCATCAACCAGACCAAAGAAGTCAGTGTTACGGTAGGTTGCAACGCCATTAGCACGGGATTGCAGGAAGTTATCAGCACCGTAGGTATCGCCACCAAATTCCGGCAGAACATCGGTCCAGGAGGTGACATCGTAAATTACGCCGTAGTTACGACCATA
Organism: Enterobacter sp. R4-368; assembly: GCF_000410515.1. NCBI lineage: Bacteria > Pseudomonadati > Pseudomonadota > Gammaproteobacteria > Enterobacterales > Enterobacteriaceae > Enterobacter > Enterobacter sp. R4-368. Next base: position 1,348,807 of record NC_021500.1, read on the forward strand.
GTCGAAAGAACCCGCATCAGCTACGCGGATACCGGCGAAAGCCAGACGAGTCCATGCCTGGTCGGTAGAGGTTTCCGTGTTATTAGCCTGAACGTTGTATTCCCACTGGCCGTAACCCGTCACCTGGTCATTTACCTGTGTTTCGCCTTTGAAGCCAAAACGTACGTAGGTCTGATCGCCATCAGCGCTGCTGTCGTCAGAGAAATAGTGCAGACCGTCTACTTTGCCGTACAGATCTAATTTGTTGCCATCTTTGTTATAAACTTCAGCCGCATTTGCTGCGCCTGCTACCAGCAGAGCCGGTACCAGGAGGGACAGAACTTTAACTTTCATTTTATTAACCCTCTGTTATATGCATTTTTATTGCCACTGCTTGCCGATTAACCCTCTAATCAGCTGGCAAAATCATTGTGCTTAAAATAGAAAAATAATCCAACGAGAATATGATACGAAAACTTTGAAGATGTTTCATACGTAATGATAGATGTTTCATTTTGTAAATTTGAGGGAACTTTTTTTCGCACAAATAGCTAAACAAATGCGCACAAATAATCAAAAAATAATAAAAAATCATTTAAAAACAAAATAATAAGTAAAACACAAATCATAGCACTGAATGCAAAACCATAATCTTCAATCGCAACTAAAATAACTGACGCTATCATCATTAACTTTATTTATTACCGTCATTCGAATCTGAATGTCTGTTTACCCCTCTTATAACCGGATGCGTCGCATTCGGTTTTTTTTTACCTTTCCTTACGCAACTTGAATAATTATTTAGATATAATAACTATTTGTAACGACTATTAATTAATCAATTACCATGCCGGATATTTCTCATTGACGCATTCACGAAATTAATGGTTTGTTATTTATCGCGTTCTTTTTGCAACCAAACGGTAAATATATGTACAATTTTTCTTGGCTGTACATATTTGCCACTGCGTTTAGTCAATATGCCTATCCCCATGTTTTCGAGACTGAAACGGGAAAGAGAGTCTGGAAATTCACTCATTAACCGATATACTGCCTGCTGTACACTGCTCTGCAACACAACATCTACACGTTCGCCGCATGTTACAGGCGGTTATTACGGCATGGCAGCAACATTGTCTCAGCGAGCGCTTAGTATTTACAGCAGTGTTGTCATAACGGGTTCCACACAAGAATGAGTCGATCGGACACAATGATCCCTGGCAAATTTTCCCTGATACCGGGCAACATCACCCGTTACTTTCTTTTGTTGATTATCGTCCTGTTGGTGACAATGGGGGTGATGATCCAAAGTGCGGTCAACGCCTGGTTAAAAGATAAAAGCTATCAGATTGTCGATATCACCCACGCTATTCACAAGCGTATCGATACCTGGCGCTACGCTACCTGGCAAATTTACGACAACATTGCTGCGGCGCCAGCCGCTACGTCTGGTGAAGGTCTGCAAGAAACGCGCTTAAAGCAAGACGTTTACTACCTGGAAAAACCACGGCGTAAAACAGAAGCGTTGATTTTTGGTTCCCATGACAGTTCTACGCTGGAGATGACGCAGCGGATCTCAACGTACCTCGATACGCTCTGGGGCGCGGAAACCGTGCCATGGTCGATGTACTACCTCAACGGCCAGGATAACAGCATGATCCTGGTGTCGACGTTGCCGCTAAAGGATCTTTCTTCCGGTTTCAAAGACACCACAATCAGTAATATTGTCGATTCCCGCCGCGCAGAAATGCTGCAGCAGGCGAATGCCCTTGATGAACGCGAAAGCTTTTCATCTCTGCGCCATCTGGCCTGGCAAAACGGCCATTACTTCACGCTGCGTACGACATTCAACCAGCCGGGTCATCTGGCCACAGTAGTCGCATTCGATTTGCCGATTAATGATCTGATCCCACCCGGCATGACGCTGGATAGCTTCCGTCTCGATCCGGATACCACGCAGACCAACACACGCGGGCAGGATAAAGAAACAACCGACAGCGTTGCCGTCAATTTTAACAGTTCGCGCATTGAGATCTCCTCAGCGTTGAACGGCACCGGGCTGCGTCTGGTCTGGCAGGTGCCGTTCGGGACACTGCTGCTGGATACGCTGCAAAATATTCTTCTGCCGTTACTGCTGAATATCGGCCTGCTGGCGCTGGCATTGTTCGGTTACACCACTTTTCGCCAGATGCCAGGGCGTAAAGCCGACGGTCTGGCAACGCCTGGTGCAAGTAACGAACTACGTGTGCTGCGTGCCTTTAATGAAGAGATCGTTTCACTGTTGCCGCTGGGGCTGCTGGTCCACGATCAGGAAGCGAACCGCACCGTCCTGAGCAATAAAATCGCCGATCACTTATTACCGCACCTGAATCTGCAAAATATTACGGCGATGGCCGATCAGCATCAGGGCGTGATTCAGGCCACCATTAATAACGAACTGTACGAAATTCGTCAGTTCCGCAGCCAGGTCGCTTCGCGTACGCAGATCTTTATTATTCGCGACCAGGACAGAGAAGTGCTGGTTAATAAAAAGCTCAAGCAGGCGCAACGGCTGTATGAGAAAAACCAGCAGGGCCGCGCTAGCTTTATGAGTAATCTTGCCGAGTCGCTGAAACAGCCGGTGAAATCGCTGGCCAGCGAAGCCGCAGCGTTGCAGAGCCAGGAGGGCAATCTTGTCGCGGATCACGCCGACAGGCTGGTACAACTGGTCGATGAAATCCAGCTGGCACATATGCTGGAGAGCGACAGCTGGAAAGGTTCGTCTACACTGTTCTCGATTCAGGATTTGATTGATGAAGTGGTGCCGGAAGTCCTGCCGGTTATCAAACGTAAGGGTCTGCAACTCTTAATTAATAACCCGCTTCCGGCCAATGAAGAGCGTCACGGCGACCGTGACGCTCTGCGTCGGATCCTGTTGCTGCTCATCCAGTACGCGGTCACGACCACGCAGATGGGCAAAATCACGCTTGAAGTGAATGTGGACGAATCGGCGGAAGACCGCCTGACCTTCCGGATTCTCGATACCGGCGTGGGTGTGAACGCCAGTGAAATCGATAATCTGCATTTCCCGTTCCTTAACGATACGCAGGGTGATCAGTACGGAAAAGCGAATGCCCTTACCTTCTGGCTGTGCGATCAGCTGGCGCGTAAGCTTGGCGGGCATCTGAATATTAAAGCGCGTGAGGATCTGGGCACCCGCTACTCACTGCATGTGAAGATGGCGGCTCGTCCGCAACAGGCTGAGAGCGAAGAAAAATTACTCGATGACGTGGTGGCGATGATTGATATTACCTCTAACGAAATCCGTAATATTGTGGTTCGCCAGCTGGAAAACTGGGGGGCAAGCTGTATTTCCCCGGATGAGCGGTTATCAAGTCAAGAATATGATCTCTTTTTGACAGATAATCCGTCTAATCTTACTGCCTCAGGCTTGCTTTTAAGCGATGATGAGGCAGGCGTGCGGAAAATTGGCCCAGGCCAATTGCGCGTGAACTTTAATATGAGCAATGCAATGCAGGGAGCAATATTGCAACTCATTGAAGAGCAACTGGCGCAGGAGAATGTACCGGAGTCGCCTTTGGGGGGTGACGAAAACGCCGAGCTCCACGCCAGCGGCTATTACGCGCTGTTTGTTGACACAGTACCCGATGATGTTAAGAGGTTGTATACTGAGTCGGCGTTGCGCGATTTCGCGGCGCTGGCGCAGACGGCACACCGCCTGAAAGGCGTGTTTGCCATGCTTAATCTGGTACCTGGTAAGCAGTTGTGCGAAACGCTGGAGCAATTAATTCGCGAGAGCGATGTTCCAGGCATAGAAAATTACATCAGCGACATTGACGCTTACGTCAAGAGCTTGCTGTAGCAAGGTAGCCTAATACATGAACAATATGAACGTAATTATTGCCGATGACCATCCGATTGTACTGTTCGGTATTCGCAAGTCACTCGAACAAATCGAATGGGTAAACGTTGTCGGTGAATTTGAAGACTCTACAGCGCTGATTAACAACCTGCCGAAACTTGAGGCAAACGTATTGATAACCGACCTGTCAATGCCGGGCGATAAATACGGCGATGGCATCACGCTTATCAAATACATTAAACGTCACTTCCCGACGCTGTCGATTATTGTGCTTACCATGAACAATAACCCGGCCATCCTGAGCGCAGTGCTGGATCTGGATATTGAAGGTATCGTGCTGAAACAAGGCGCGCCGACAGACCTGCCAAAAGCGCTGGCGGCACTGCAAAAAGGGAAGAAATTCACGCCGGAAAGCGTTTCGCGCCTGCTGGAAAAAATCAGCGCTGGCGGTTACGGCGACAAACGCCTGTCACCGAAAGAGAGCGAAGTGCTGCGCCTGTTTGCCGAAGGTTTCCTGGTAACGGAAATCGCCAAGAAGCTGAACCGCAGTATCAAAACCATCAGTAGCCAGAAAAAATCAGCAATGATGAAACTGGGTGTCGATAACGATATCGCACTGCTGAACTATCTCTCCTCCGTCACCCTGACGCAGACAGAAAAAGAGTAATCCTGCAACCCCGGCATCCGCCGGGGTTCTTTTTTATACCCGGCTGTTACGTACCCGCGCGGCATACGCCGCCAGCGTTTGCTTGAGAATATCCAGCGTTACCGGCTTCGACAGGCAGCTGTCCATACCCGATTCCAGACAGCGTTGCTTCTCTTCTGCCAGCGCGTTAGCCGTCACACCAATCACCGGCAGCGTCAGCCCTAACTGACGAATACGCTGTGTCAGGCGGTAACCGTCCATATTCGGCATGTTGACATCGCTGAGCACAATATCGATAGGGTTTTTGCTCAGAACATTCAGCGCATCCACGCCATCATTGGCCGTTTTACACTGATATCCCAGCGATCCCAGCTGATCGGCCAGCAGGCGACGGTTAATCGGATGATCATCTACTACCAGGATCATCATGTCATCGTTAAGCACCGCTTCCCGGGTCTCGGCAGGAAGCGCGTTGCTCGCCTGCGGCTCGATAACCTGAACGCGGTAAATGCGCCCAAGCAGCGTCAGCAGGTCGTGTGGCGACGCCACGCTGTGCAACCATTCGCCCGGGGCTCGCTCAACGGGAATACCGATATGGCGACGGCAGAAAATAATGGCCGCGCGTCCGGTCCACGACGAGGAGAGTTCATCATCGGTGATTAACGTATCCTGGTTGCCCAGCGCGCGTCCGTCGTACTGCTTAACCTGAATACCGTTCCATTGCAGTAATGTCTGGAGATAACCCGACAGCCAGGCATTACGCACTGCCAGCCAGCAGCACGTATCCGCCAGGCCATCGACATCGGCGCGAACCGGTGCGACCGCGCTGTAAAGCGGGATACGGATGGTGAACTGGCTCCCCATGCCCGGCTCGGTATCAACGGAAATATCGCCATCCATCATGCTGATCAATTTTTCACAAATCGCCAGCCCCAGCCCGGTGCCCTGGAAGTTACGCTGTACGCCGGTTCCCACCTGGAAGAAGGGATCGAACAGACGCACCACTTCTTTACCCGGAATTCCCACGCCGGTATCACGTACGCGAATACTGAGATAATCCGCATCGCGATGCACATGCAGCACGATACAACCGATATCAGTAAACTTAATCGCGTTGCTGAGCAGGTTGGAAATCACCTGCTGTAAACGCATCGGATCGCCATTCAGCACCATCGGCACATCTGGTTCAATAAAGCAGTACAGCCCCAGCTGTTTGCGCACTACCAGCGGTAAATAGTTGGCGGTGATGTGGCTCATCACTTCGCGCGGGGAAAACTCGCGCGGCTCGATTTTCAACTGTTCCGATTCAATTTTCGAGAAATCGAGAATATCGCTGATAATTTTCAGCAACAGACTCGATGAGTTGTTCATCGCGGTGACCAGCCTGTCGACCCCTTTCGGCAGCTCTTTCGTTTGCAGCAGATCGAGGTTACCGATAATACCGTACAGCGGCGTGCGCAACTCATGGCTGACTGTCGCAAGGAACATCGATTTCGACTGGCTCGCCTGCTCCGCCGCTTGCGCCATCTCCTGCAACGACTCTTCCATTTTCACGCGGGCGGAAACATCCACCAGCACGCAAATCGCCACGTTTTCATTGCGATAACGTGAATGAACAAAGCTAATTTGCAGATTGGTATTATTGCTGGTCAACACATCAACGAAATTGACCTGCTGACCACAGATAATTTGCGTAAGCCGCTGCCTGTCTTCATGCGTCAGCATGTTCAGATAGTTGTGCGCCAGCTCGTTACTCAGGATGTTCGTCCCGTCCTGAGTACGTAAAATGCAGATCCCCACCGGCGCGGAGGCGACGATTTTGCGGTTGAACTGCTCATGCTCTTCCAGTCGCTGGGCATCATTTTCCGCCGGAATAAAAATCCGCCGCTCATACATGCGCGCAAGCGTAAACAGCGCCACACCGACCAGCACATTCAGCAATACGGCGTTGAGGATCAGCATGCGAATGCGCTCCAGCACCATATCGACCGGTACGGAGTAAACCACGCTCAGCGATGACGGTGGCAGGCTCTTTTTCAGGATCAGTTCGCGAAAACCCGAGGTATAACCAAACCATGAACGTTCCTGCATCCAGCGCGGATCGACAACAATGCCGCTATCCTGGCCGGTAAGGGAGATCAGCGCATGGCCGTTGTCATCCAGAATGGTCACGCCCATCGGCAGGCTACCCGGCGTGAAAAAGTTTTCCATGCGAATGGACTGTTCCGTGCCCAGCAGCGCTTGCAGGCGGTTGCCGAGGTAAACCGGCGTCAGCGCATAGAAGTAACCGATCCCCGGACGCGGCCCCTGGCTCATCCAGTAGACGTTGTTGCTGCGCTCATCCTGCGGGGCGTTACGGTATTTAACGATGCGCTCATGCAGGCTTTTCAGCGTGTCGTCGCGTTCAACGGGGAGATCGCGCAGGCCGAAGTCGGCCATACAGAGATTGTCGCTGCCGATCAAAAACACACGGTTGAGATCGTAAGCGGCGGAGAAATTGTCGCGCCAGTAGCGCATAAACCACGCCAGCGACTCCAGCGAGCCGCGCCAGGAGCTGCCCATGGCGGAGCAGTCAGAATCCGGGAACAGCGGTATAAATGTCGGGACTTCGGTTTTGTCGTCGCGGTTGCGCGAGGTCAGAATACCGTTTTCCGCCGTCAGACGATTTTCAGCGATGTACTTCAGCTCTTTCATCACGTCAGACGTGCGCTGGATGTAACGCTGCGCCTGATCGGAACTGAGGTTAAATTCCTGGCGAATTTCCGACTCTTTGTCATGCAAGGCGTTAACAATATAAAAGACAGAAAAAAAGGCAATCAACAGCCAAAGCAATAGCGCCAGCGCCCTGAACAGATAGCGGGAGACTTTCAGGGTACTGCGAAACGAGACGAGGTATTTCAACCTGGGGAAACTCCGCCACAAGGAAGTTAAAAAAGAGTGTGATTAAGGTAGCGATAAATCGCAAAGGCCGCAACGGCAATGAAAAAGGGCCGGAAACCGGCCCTTATAACGCATTACTCGGCGTCGTCGTCCGCCGCGTCGTCGTCGGTATCGGTGTCAACTTCCGGCGCGATATCATCATCGCCTTCCGCTACGCTACCATCGATGGAGTCTAACTCTTCATCATCTACCGGCTCAGCAACACGCTGCAGACCGACTACGTTTTCATCTTCCGCGGTGCGGATCAGAATAACGCCCTGGGTGTTACGCCCTACCACGCTGATTTCCGAGACGCGTGTACGCACCAGCGTACCGGCATCGGTGATCATCATGATCTGGTCGCAATCATCAACCTGCACCGCGCCGACCACTGCGCCGTTACGCTCGGTGACTTTGATGGAGATAACGCCCTGGGTACCGCGCGATTTGGTCGGGTACTCGGTTTCCGCCGTACGTTTACCGTAACCGTTCTGCGTTACCGTCAGGATTGCGCCTTCGCCACGCGGTACGATCAGCGAGACAACGCTGTCTTTTTCCGCAAGTTTGATGCCACGAACACCGGTCGCAGTACGACCCATTGCACGCACAGCACCTTCTTTAAAGCGCACCACTTTGCCCGCCGCAGAGAAGAGCATCACTTCGTCGCTACCTGACGTCAGATCAACGCCAATCAGCTCATCGCCTTCGTTCAGATTGACGGCAATGATACCGGCAGAACGCGGACGGCTGAATTCGGTAAGCGCGGTTTTCTTCACGGTACCGCTGGCGGTCGCCATAAAGACGTTCACGCCCTCTTCGTATTCACGCACCGGCAGGATGGCGGTAATACGCTCGTTCGGCTCCAGCGGCAGCAGGTTGACGATCGGGCGGCCACGCGCGCCACGGCTCGCTTCCGGCAACTGATAGACCTTCATCCAGTACAGACGTCCACGGCTGGAGAAGCAGAGGATGGTGTCATGGGTATTGGCCACCAGCAGGCGGTCAATAAAGTCTTCTTCTTTAATACGCGCAGCCGATTTACCTTTACCACCACGACGCTGGGCTTCGTAGTCGGTCAGCGGCTGATACTTCACATAACCCTGGTGCGACAACGTGACCACAACATCTTCCTGATTGATCAGATCTTCGATGTTGATATCAGCAGTGTTAGCGGTAATTTCGGTGCGACGCTCGTCGCCAAACTGTTCGCGAACCAGCTCAAGCTCTTCGCGGATCACTTCCATCAGGCGTTCAGCGCTGCCAAGGATATGCAGCAGCTCAGCAATCTGTTCCAGCAGCTCTTTATATTCGTCGAGCAGTTTTTCATGCTCAAGGCCGGTCAGTTTCTGCAAACGCAGATCCAGAATCGCCTGTGCCTGCTGTTCGGTCAGATAGTATTTACCATCGCGAATACCAAACTCCGGCTCCAGCCACTCCGGACGCGCCGCGTCATCGCCCGCACGTTCCAGCATGGCAGAGACATTGCCCAGATCCCACGGCTGCGCGATCAGGCCCGCTTTTGCTTCAGCAGGCGTCGGCGCGCGGCGGATCAGTTCAATGATCGGATCGATGTTCGCCAGCGCCACGGCCAGCGCTTCAAGGATATGCGCACGGTCACGAGCTTTACGCAGTTCGAAAATGGTACGACGCGTCACGACTTCACGGCGGTGGCGCACAAACGCGGCCAGAATTTCTTTCAGCGCCATGATCTTCGGTTGACCATGGTGCAACGCCACCATGTTGATACCGAAGGAAACCTGCAATTGCGTCTGGGAGTAGAGGTTGTTCAGCACCACTTCACCCACGGCGTCACGTTTGATTTCGATAACGATGCGCATACCGTCTTTATCGGACTCGTCACGCAGCGCGCTGATGCCTTCAACGCGTTTATCTTTCACCAGCTCGGCAATTTTCTCGATCAGGCGCGCTTTGTTCACCTGATACGGAATTTCATGCACGATGATGGTTTCGCGGCCGCTTTTCGCGTCGGTTTCCACTTCCGCGCGCGCGCGAATATAAATCTTGCCGCGACCGGTACGATAGGCTTCTTCGATGCCACGGCGACCGTTAATGATTGCCGCGGTCGGGAAATCCGGCCCCGGAATATGCACCATCAGCTCTTCAATGCTGATGTCTTCGTTATCAATGTAAGCCAGGCAACCATTGATCACTTCCGTCAGGTTATGTGGCGGAATGTTGGTTGCCATACCGACGGCAATACCCGAAGAACCGTTCACCAGCAGGTTCGGGATCTTGGTAGGCATCACATCAGGAATTTTTTCGGTGCCGTCGTAGTTATCGACGTAATCAACCGTCTCTTTTTCCAGATCGGCCATCAATTCATGGGCAATCTTCGCCAGGCGGATTTCCGTATAACGCATCGCCGCCGCGGAGTCGCCATCGATGGAACCGAAGTTCCCCTGACCATCGACCAGCATGTAACGCAGCGAGAACGGCTGCGCCATACGGACAATGGTGTCGTACACTGCGGAATCACCATGGGGATGGTACTTACCGATTACGTCACCAACGACACGGGCAGATTTTTTGTAGGCTTTATTCCAGTCATTGCCCAATACGTTCATGGCGTAAAGTACGCGACGGTGAACCGGTTTCAGGCCATCTCGGACATCCGGAAGCGCACGGCCAACAATGACCGACATCGCATAGTCCAGATAGGAGCTCTTCAGCTCTTCCTCGATGTTAACCGGTGTAATTTCTCTCGCAAGGTCGCTCATCTAACCGCTATCCCTCTACTGTATCCCGGATTCAAAGGTCGCAAATTATAACACAACCGCTTTGATACAGGTAAACCTATAACACCCGTGCAAAGGTTTATTCATCCCGTTGGCCTGATATACTCACGGGTCTTATTGATAGAGGAGTTATTGCGCCCATGAATGCCGAAAAAACGCCGGTCGCTCAAAACGTTGATCATGCTGAAATCGCCAAATTTGAGGCTGTCGCCTCGCGCTGGTGGGATAAAGAAGGTGAGTTTAAACCCCTGCACCGCATCAACCCGCTGCGTCTGGGTTATATCAGCGAACACGCTGCCGGTCTGTTCGGTAAGAAAGTGCTCGATGTCGGCTGCGGCGGCGGGATTCTGGCGGAAAGCATGGCGCAGGAAGGCGCGGATGTCACCGGGCTAGATATGGGCTTTGAACCGCTCCAGGTGGCGCGTTTGCATGCGCTGGAATCTGGCATTCAGGTCAATTATGTGCAGGAAACCGTAGAAGAACATGCGGCAAAACATGCGCAGCAGTATGACGTCGTCACCTGCATGGAGATGCTGGAGCATGTTCCGGATCCGCAATCGGTGGTGAAAGCTTGTGCGCAACTGGTCAAACCCGGCGGTCATGTCTTCTTCTCTACTATTAACCGCAACGGCAAAGCCTGGTTGATGGCGGTAGTCGGCGCGGAATATGTGCTGCGCATGGTGCCGAAAGGCACGCACGACGTGAAGAAATTTATTAAGCCAGCGGAGCTCTTACATTGGATTGACGGCACCGTGTTACAGGAACGTCACATTACCGGGTTACATTACAACCCGTTGTTAAACCAGTTTACGTTAGGGCCGGGTGTGGATGTGAACTATATGTTACATACAACGGCAAAAAATGACTAAGGTCATCAGATAAAGTGATAGAAGATTGCGCAGCATCAAGTTGCGCAATTGCCTTTCCCGATGAAGAAATCAGCACTCGATCAAAAATTCATTTTTTTTTGCGAAATATTGACATCGCCGCCAGGCCTTACGATACGAGGACTTAGCGATTATCACCCTTTCGCAACCTCAATTTAACCTCAAAATCAACTCTTGTACTGAAAAGAATCCTTACTAGAATACTCACCATATAGCGTTTCTCTTATCGCAAACCCCCTATATGTAGTATTTATCCACAGAGTTAATCACAGCAACGAATTGTGGATAAATGGGGGATATTTTCTATTTCACGGACAGGTAATCACATGAATCAGAGTCTGCTGGTGACAAAGCGTGATGGTGGCACTGAGCGCATCAATCTCGACAAAATTCATCGAGTACTGGATTGGGCGGCAGAGGGGCTAAGTAACGTATCTATCTCTCAGGTTGAACTGCGCTCACACATTCAGTTCTACGACGGTATCAAAACGTCCGATATCCACGAGACCATCATTAAGGCCGCCGCGGATCTGATTTCCCGCGATGCGCCGGACTACCAGTACCTGGCCGCACGCCTGGCCATTTTCCACCTGCGTAAAAAAGCCTACGGCCAGTTCGAGCCGCCTGCGCTGTTTGACCACGTGAAGAAAATGATTGAGCTTGGCAAATACGATCATCATCTGCTGGAAGACTACACGGAAGAAGAGTTCAAGCAGATGGACGGTTTTATCGACCACTGGCGCGATATGAACTTCTCCTATGCGGCGGTGAAGCAGCTGGAAGGGAAATACCTGGTGCAGAACCGCGTGACCGGCGAGATCTACGAGAGCGCGCAGTTCCTGTATATCCTGGTTGCCGCGTGCCTGTTCTCCAACTATCCGCGTGAAACCCGTCTGGACTACGTGAAGCGTTTCTACGATGCCGTTTCCACGTTCAAAATTTCGCTGCCGACGCCGATCATGTCCGGCGTGCGTACGCCGACCCGTCAGTTCAGCTCCTGCGTACTGATCGAGTGTGGTGACAGCCTGGACTCCATCAACGCCACTTCCAGCGCGATTGTGAAATACGTTTCCCAGCGCGCCGGTATCGGTATCAACGCCGGCCGCATTCGTGCGCTGGGTAGCCCGATCCGCGGTGGTGAAGCGTTCCACACCGGTTGTATCCCGTTCTACAAACACTTCCAGACGGCAGTGAAATCCTGCTCGCAGGGCGGTGTACGCGGCGGCGCGGCAACCCTGTTCTACCCGATGTGGCATCTGGAAGTCGAAAGCCTGCTGGTACTGAAAAACAACCGTGGCGTGGAAGGTAACCGCGTGCGTCACATGGACTACGGCGTACAGATCAATAAACTGATGTACACCCGTCTGCTGAAAGGTGAAGAGATCACCCTGTTCAGCCCGTCCGACGTGCCGGGTCTGTACGATGCGTTCTTCGCCGATCAGGACGAGTTCGAACGCCTGTACACCAAATATGAAAAAGACGACAGCATCCGCAAACAGCGCATCAAAGCGGTGGAGCTGTTCTCTCTGATGATGCAGGAACGCGCGTCTACGGGCCGTATCTACATTCAGAACGTCGATCACTGCAACACCCACAGCCCGTTTGACCCGGTGGTTGCGCCGGTACGCCAGTCCAACCTGTGCCTGGAAATCGCCCTGCCGACCAAGCCGCTGGATGATGTGAACGACGAAAACGGTGAAATCGCGCTCTGTACGCTCTCTGCGTTTAACCTCGGCGCGATTAAAAACCTCGACGAGCTGGAAGAGCTGGCCACGCTTGCGGTGCGTGCGCTTGATGCCCTGCTGGATTATCAGGATTACCCGATTCCGGCCGCTAAACGTGGCGCGATGGGCCGCCGTACGCTGGGTATTGGCGTCATCAACTTTGCTTACTGGCTGGCGAAGAACGGCAAACGTTACTCGGACGGCAGCGCGAACAACCTGACGCATCAGACTTTCGAAGCCATTCAGTACTGGCTGCTGAAAGCCTCTAACGAGCTGGCGAAAGAGCAAGGCGCGTGCCCGTGGTTCAACGAAACCACCTACTCGAAGGGTATTTTGCCGATCGATACCTACAAGAAAGATCTCGACGGTATTACCAACGAGCCGCTGCATTACGACTGGGAAGCGTTGCGTGAATCGATCAAAACGCACGGCCTGCGTAACTCCACGCTCTCCGCGCTGATGCCGTCTGAAACATCTTCGCAGATCTCCAACGCCACCAACGGCATTGAACCGCCGCGCGGTCATGTGAGCATCAAAGCGTCGAAAGATGGCATCCTGCGTCAGGTGGTGCCGGATTACGAAAAACTGAGTAATGCCTACGAGCTGCTGTGGGAAATGCCGAATAACGACGGCTACCTGCAACTGGTCGGCATCATGCAGAAATTTATCGATCAGTCGATTTCGGCGAACACCAACTACGACCCGTCACGCTTCCCGTCGGGCAAAGTGCCGATGCAACAATTGTTGAAAGACTTGCTGACCGCCTACAAATTTGGTGTGAAAACGCTGTACTATCAAAACACCCGCGATGGCGCGGAAGATGCGCAGGATGACCTGGCACCTTCCATCCAGGACGATGGCTGCGAAAGCGGCGCATGTAAGATCTAACTAAGGGGCGGGGAAACCCGCCCTTTTTTTTCGCAAGACAGGACTCACATTTCATGGCATACACCACTTTTTCACAGACGAAAAACGATCAGTTGCTGGAGCCGATGTTCTTCGGCCAGCCGGTTAACGTGGCGCGCTACGATCAGCAAAAATATGACATTTTCGAAAAGCTGATTGAGAAACAACTCTCCTTCTTCTGGCGTCCGGAAGAAGTTGACGTTTCCCGCGACCGTATTGATTTCCAGGCGCTACCGGAACACGAAAAGCACATTTTTATCAGCAACCTGAAATACCAGACGCTGCTGGATTCCATTCAGGGTCGCAGCCCGAACGTTGCGCTGCTGCCGCTGATCTCTATCCCGGAACTGGAAACCTGGGTAGAAACCTGGGCGTTTTCAGAAACGATCCATTCACGCTCTTACACCCACATCATCCGCAACATCGTTAACGATCCGGCGGTGGTGTTTGACGATATCGTCACCAACGAGCAGATCCTCAAGCGCGCGGAAGGCATCTCGCACTTCTACGACGAGCTGATCGAAATGACCAGCTACTGGCATCTGCTGGGGGAAGGCACGCACAACGTCAACGGTAAAACCGTGACCGTCAGCCTGCGCGAGTTGAAGAAAAAACTCTACCTGTGCCTGATGAGCGTGAACGCGCTGGAAGCGATTCGCTTCTACGTCAGCTTCGCCTGCTCCTTCGCTTTCGCCGAGCGTGAGCTGATGGAAGGCAACGCCAAAATCATTCGCCTGATTGCCCGCGACGAAGCCCTGCACCTGACCGGCACCCAGCATATGCTGAACCTGCTGCGTTCCGGCGCGGATGACCCGGAAATGGCCGAGATCGCCGAAGAGTGCAAACAGGAGTGCTATGACCTGTTCGTGCAGGCGGCATTGCAGGAAAAAGAGTGGGCGGAATACCTGTTCCAGGGCGGCTCGATGATCGGTCTGAACAAAGACATTCTCTGCCAGTATGTTGAGTACATCACCAACATCCGTATGCAGGCAGTCGGTCTCGACTTACCGTTCCAGACCCGTTCGAACCCGATTCCGTGGATCAACACCTGGCTGGTTTCCGATAACGTCCAGGTGGCACCGCAGGAAGTGGAAGTGAGTTCCTATCTGGTCGGCCAGATCGACTCTGAAGTCGACACCGACGATCTGAGCAGCTTCCAGCTCTGATGAGCCGCGTTACGCTTAGCCTTTCCGGCACGCACGTCCAGTGCCAGGATGAGCACCCTTCCCTGCTGGTGGCGCTCGAATCGCACCAGGTGGAAGTTGAGTACCAGTGCCGCGAAGGCTACTGCGGCTCCTGCCGCTGCCGCCTGGTGGCAGGCCAGGTAGACTGGATTGCCGAGCCGCTGGCCTTTATCAACGAAGGGGAAATTTTGCCCTGCTGCTGCCGGGCGAAAGGCGATATCGAAATTGAGATGTAAAAAGGGCCTTCACAGGCCCTTTTGTTTTACTTGTGCTTTAAAAACTGCACAGCTTTATCCGGGAAATCGGTGAACAAACCATCGACATCCGCCTGCTGATACAACACCTTATAGAGCTGATTCACATCGCTGGCGTACGGCGGAAGCTGATCCGCGCGTACGGTAAACGGATGGACCTGCAAATGGCTGGCATGCGCCTCTTTCACCATTGCCGTAAGCTTGACGTTACCCGGTTTTGAACCGTCCGCCACCAGCATGTGATAGTCCGGGCCGATACCGTCGGCATACCGGGCGATCTGCTTCATCGCGCCGGGTTCGAACATCCAGTCGTAACTGTAATTCACCCATTTACCGTCCGGCTGCTGCTCCTGCGTTTCATTCCATTTGGTATACGCAATCAGCTGCACCAGTTTAAGATCCATCCCCATCTTCGGTTCCAGCTCATTCTTAATGCGCTTGAGCTCATTGACGTCAAAACATTGCAGGTACACGTTGTCCTGCTTGCTGGTGTACCCGTACTTTTTCAGCACTTCCAGCGTTTTTGCGGCAATATCTTTCCCCTCCTGATGGTGGAACCAGGGCGCTTTGATCTCCGGATAAATACCGATGTTTTTGCCAGTGGAGTGGTTTAACCCCTGCACAAACTCGATCTCCTCTTCAAACGTGTGAATGCGGAAATCGGATTTGCCCATCGGGAAACGCCCCGGATAGACCTGCACTTTTTTGCCCTTTTCCAGCTCGAACCCTTCGGTAAACTTCAGCGAGCGGATCTCGTCGAGCGTAAAGTCGATGGCGTAGTAGCGCCCGTCTTTACGCGCGCGCTGTGGGAAGCGCTCCGCGACATCCGTCACGCGGTCGAGATAGTGATCATGCAGAACGACCAACTGGTCGTCTTTGGTCATCACCAGATCCTGTTCCAGGAAATCCGCGCCCTGCGCATAGGCCATCGCTTTCGCCGGTAAGGTATGTTCCGGCAGATAACCGCTGGCGCCACGATGGGCGATAACGATTTTATCGGCGGCCAGCGCCTGGCTGGTTAACGCGCCTGCCAGCAGCAGGCTTGACGTCATACGGGTGAAAGTGGTTTTCATCAGTGCTCCCTGTTAGCTACGACGCGCCAGCACGTCGGCATGGTGACGTTTCTCGCCAATCATCACGATAACCAGCAGTAAAACCGCCAGAATGCTGCCGCCAATCATCACTATAAAGCCGCCATCCCAGCCGAAGAAATCAACGGTATAGCCAACAATGGCGCTGGCGGCGACAGAACCGCCAAGATAGCCAAACAAGCCGGTAAAGCCCGCCGCCGTACCCGCCGCTTTTTTCGGTGCCAGCTCCAGCGCATGCAGACCAATCAACATCACCGGGCCATAAATCAGGAAGCCGATGATGATCATACAAGCCATATCCACGGTCGGGTTACCCGCCGGGTTCAACCAGTAAACGATAGTCGCAATGGTCACCAGCGTCATAAAGAACACGCCCGTTGCACCGCGATTACCGCGGAAGACTTTATCCGACATCCAGCCACACAGCAGCGTGCCGGGAATACCCGCATATTCATAGAAGAAATAGGCCCACGAGGATTTATCCAGCGCGAAGTGTTTCACCTCTTTCAGGTAAGTCGGCGACCAGTCGAGAATGCCGTAGCGCAGCAGGTAAACAAAAACGTTCGCGACCGCGATATACCACAACAGTTTGTTCGGCAGGATGTACTGCATGAAAATCTGTTTGGCGGACAACTCTTCTTCGTGCTTGTCGCTGTAATCATCCGGGTAGTCGTTTTTGTACTCTTCAATCGGCGGTAAGCCGCAGGATTGTGGCGTATCGCGCATCAGTGCGAACGCAAGAATCGCCACCAGAATCGCGCCAAACGCGGGCATATATAACGCCGCGTGCCAGTCGTTAAACCATGCCATCCCCAGCAGGAACAGCAGCGGAGGAATGCCACCACCGACGTTATGCGCACAGTTCCACACCGACACAATGCCGCCGCGCTCTTTTTGCGACCACCAGTGCACCATAGTGCGCCCACACGGCGGCCAGCCCATCCCCTGGAACCAGCCGCACAGGAACAGCAGCACAAACATGACCATGATGCTGGATGTGGCCCACGGCACGAAGCCCATAACCAGCATCACCGCCGCCGCCAGAATTAAGCCGGCGGGCAGGAAAACGCGCGGATTCGAGCGATCCGACACCGAACCCATAATAAATTTCGAAAAACCGTAGGCAATGGAGATCCCGGACAGCGCAAACCCCAGATCGCCACGGGAAAAGCCCTGTTCGACTAAATACGGCATCGCCAGCGCAAAGTTCTTACGCACCAGATAGTAGGCGGCATAACCGAAGAAGATCCCGAGGAAAATCTGCCAGCGCAACCGCCGGTACAGCGGGTCGATTTGCGCATCGGGCAGACGCGATTGATGGGGGGCAGGTCTAAAAATACTCAACATAGCGGCCTCCGTGGCGCGGTAAGACTCATATCTTTCATTAATGAGTGAAAACGAACATAACCAGAGTTATTCGCGGCGGATTGTAGTGAAAGTTTTAACCAGAGAGAATGAGTTGTCGCAGATATTGTTACAGAAATATGACAAACATCTAACTTCACGCAAGAAAGCGCGTTTCACTTTCGTTTTTTGCTCGAATATGCGCGATATCAAACAAACCACAATCATAGTATGGCTAAATGGTTGCTAAGGAACGTCGACCAGAAGGACGCGAACATGCGCAACTCCAGTGACTACGATGTGATTATTATCGGCGGCGGCGCGACCGGCGCAGGCATCGCCCGCGACTGCGCCCTGCGCGGCTTGCGCGTGGTGCTGCTTGAACGCCACGATATCGCCACCGGCGCGACCGGCCGTAACCATGGCTTACTGCACAGCGGTGCGCGTTACGCGGTGACCGATAACGAATCAGCACGTGAATGTATTGCCGAAAACCAGATCCTCAAACGCATCGCCCGCCACTGTATCGAACCGACAGACGGCCTGTTTATCACCCTGCCGGAAGATGATCTGGTCTATCAAAGCCAGTTTATTGACGCCTGTCTGCAAGCGGGGATCCCGGCGCAGGCCATCTCACCGCAGGAAGCGCTGCGCATGGAGCCAAGCGTCAACCCGGCGCTGATCGGCGCGGTGCGCGTACCGGACGGCACGGTGGACCCTTTCCGTCTCACCGCCAGCAATATGCTGGACGCGCGCGAGCATGGCGCCAAAATCCTCACCGGACATGAAGTGTGTGGCCTGATCCGCCATGGTGATACGGTGAGCGGTGTGCGGCTTTATCATCCCGCCAGCGGCGAAACACAGGAGTTACATGCGCCTGTGGTGGTCAACGCCGCCGGGATTTGGGGCCAGCGTATCGCTGAATATGCCGATCTGAGCATCCGCATGTTCCCCGCGAAAGGCGCGCTGCTGATCCTCGATCACCGTATTAACCAGCACGTCATCAACCGCTGCCGCAAACCCGCCGACGCCGATATTCTGGTACCTGGCGACACGATTTCACTGATTGGCACCACCTCGACGCATATTGATTACGCCGATATCGATAACCTGCGCGTCACGCCTGACGAAGTGGATATTCTGCTGCGTGAAGGGGAAAAACTGGCACCGGTGATGGCGAAAACGCGCATTCTGCGTGCTTATGCCGGTGTGCGACCGCTAGTTGCCAGCGATGATGATCCGAGCGGGCGCAACGTCAGCCGGGGAATTGTGTTGCTGGACCACGCGCAGCGCGACGGACTGGAAGGGTTTATCACTATTACCGGCGGCAAGCTGATGACTTACCGGCTGATGGCCGAATGGGCAACGGATGCCGTGTGTCGCAAGCTCAATCATCATGCTCCTTGCACCACCGCCACCGCGCCGCTGCCTGGCTCACGTGAGCCGACAGAACAGGCGCTCAAAAAAATCATTTCTCTGCCGACGCCGCTCCGCGGTTCGGCGGTCTATCGCCATGGCGATCGCACGCCAGCCTGGCTTGGTAGTGACAGACATAACCGCAGCCTGGTCTGTGAATGTGAAGCCGTCACCGCCGGGGAAGTGCAGTACGCCGTCGAAAACCTCAATGTCCACTCGCTGCTGGATTTGCGCCGCCGCACACGCGTCGGGATGGGCACCTGCCAGGGCGAGCTATGCGCCTGTCGCGCTGCCGGGTTGCTTAACCGCATGCATGTCACGACCGAAAGTGAATCTTTGCATCAACTGGCCGGTTTTCTTAATGAACGCTGGAAAGGCGTTAAACCCGTTGCCTGGGGCGATGCGCTGCGTGAAAGCGAATTCACACGCTGGGTTTATCAGGGGTTGTGCGGTCTGGAAAAGGAGGCGGAAGATGAGATTTGATACGGTCATTATCGGGGGCGGGCTGGCCGGTTTAGTCTGCGGGATCCGTCTTGCGCAGAGCGGCCAGCGCTGCGCCATTGTCAGCCGCGGACAGAGTGCTCTGAGCTTCTCTTCCGGCTCGCTGGATTTGCTTTCACACTTACCCGACGGCCAGCCCATCGATACGCTTGATAGCGCCATCGCGCACCTCCAACAGCACCATGCCAGTCACCCTTATGCCCGACTCGGCGCAGACCAGGTTCGCCACTATGCACACCAGGCGCAAACGCTGCTGGCAGATTGCGGCCTGGCATTACAGGGCGATGTTGATACGCCGCACCAGCGCGTAACACCGCTTGGCACATTCCGCACCGCCTGGCTTAGCCCGCAGGAAGTGCCGGTAAAAACAGAAACCCACCAGCACACTGGCGTGGTTGGTATCAGTGGTTTTCTTGATTTCCAGCCGCAGCTTGCCGCTGGTGCCCTGCGTAAACGCGGTATTGACGCGCAGGCAGAAGAGATAGATCTGCCGCTACTGGATCGGCTGCGTGATAACCCCAGCGAATTTCGCGCGGTGAATATCGCCCGCCTGCTGGACGCACCCGAGCACTACAACGCCCTGTACGAAGCGCTGCTGCCGCTAAGCCAGCGCTACGCGATGCTCTATCTGCCCACCTGCTTTGGTCTGACGGACAACAGCGTCTTTACGCGCCTTAACCAGCAACTGGCCTGCCCGCTGCGCCTGCTGCCTACGCTGCCGCCATCTGTACCGGGTATGCGCATGCAACAACTCCTGCAACAGGCGTTTATACGCAGCGGCGGTAACTGGATGCCCGGTGACGAGGTGCTGCGTGCCGATATCGCCGATCAGCGCGTAACGCAAGTGTGGACGCGTAAACATGAAGATATCCCGCTGCGTGCGCGCAATGTGGTGCTCGCCAGCGGCAGTTTTTTCAGTAACGGGCTGGTTGCCGGGCGCGATCGCGTGCGGGAAACGGTGTTTGATCTCGACGTGCTGCAAAGCGCGCAGCGTCAGGAGTGGTATCGCGATAATGTGTTTGACAGCCAACCGTGGCAGCAGTTTGGCGTGCAGACCGATGCGCAACTACACGGCCTGCGCGAGGGCGACGCCGTGAACAATCTTTATGTGGTTGGTTCGGTGCTGGGCGGTTTTGATGCCATCGCCCAGGGGTGCGGCGGCGGCGTTTGCGTCGTTACCGCGCTGCATGCCGCACAGCAAATTAGCGCACAGGGAGGCGAACAATGAACAATACGCAATTTGAAAGCTGCATTAAATGCACCGTTTGCACCACCGCCTGCCCGGTCAGTCGCGTCAACCCCGCTTACCCTGGCCCGAAGCAAGCAGGCCCTGATGGCGAGCGTCTGCGGTTAAAAGACGCCGCGCTGTATGATGATGCGCTGAAGTACTGCACCAACTGCAAACGCTGCGAAACTGTCTGCCCGTCCGGGGTGAAAATTGGCGATATTATTCAGCGCGCCCGCGCCCAGTACGCGCCGAAAAAGCTCTCCATACGTAATGCCATTCTCAGCCACACCGACCTGATGGGGACGCTATCAACACCGATGGCGCCGCTGGTGAATGCGGCAACATCACTAAAACCCGTGCGCCAGTTGCTGGATACCGCATTAAAAATCGATCACCACCGCACGCTGCCAAAATATTCCAGCGGTACATTTCGCCGCTGGTATCGCAGCATTGCCGCGCAGCAACAGGCATTTGCGCAGCAGGTGGCGTTTTTCCACGGTTGCTACGTGAATTACAACCATCCCCAGTTGGGTAAAGATCTGATCCGTGTGCTGAACCATATGGGCATCGGCGTACAGTTATTGCAGCGGGAAAAGTGCTGTGGCGTACCACTGATTGCGAATGGGTTTTTCGATAAAGCGAAAAAACAGGCGCAGTTTAATGTGCGCTCGCTGGAGCAGGCTATCGGGACCGAGGGACTGCCGGTTATCGCCACCTCGTCCACCTGTGCTTTCACCCTGCGCGATGAATATCCTCACCTGCTGGATGTGGATAACAGCCATTTGCGCTCGCATATCGATTTAGCCACGCGCTGGATCTGGCGCATGCTCGACGAAGGTCGCGCGTTGCCGTTGAAAGAAACGCCGCTGAAAGTGGTTTACCACACACCGTGTCATATGGAAAAAATGGGCTGGACGCACTACACGCTGGAGCTGCTGCGGCGCATCCCCGGGCTTGAATTGACGGTGCTGGATTCGCGCTGCTGCGGGATTGCCGGCACCTACGGCTTTAAAAGCGAAAACTACCCGACATCGCAGGCGATTGGCGCGCCGTTGT
The DNA here is from genome assembly GCF_000410515.1 of Enterobacter sp. R4-368. Lineage (NCBI taxonomy): Bacteria > Pseudomonadati > Pseudomonadota > Gammaproteobacteria > Enterobacterales > Enterobacteriaceae > Enterobacter > Enterobacter sp. R4-368. Next base: position 1,370,560 of record NC_021500.1, read on the forward strand.
TCGAGCAGATTGAAGCCAGCGGCGCGGATCTGGTGGTGACGGATTGTGAAACCTGCAAATGGCAAATTGAGATGTCCACCAGCAAACGCTGTGAACATCCCATTACGCTACTGGCAAACGCATTGGGGTAACGGCATGCCGTTACCCTCAGCGATCACTCTACCGACAGCGTTTCCACCACGTTGATCCAGCCGTGATCGCTGGCAATGTCTTTACCCGCCAGCCAGCGGCGCAGAATGTTCAGCGCCATCATGGCGCATACTTCCTGGCGCACCACCAGCCCGTGGCGGTTGGTGTTGAATTTCACCCGCAGCGCGCGGGTGCCTTCCGGCGTCGCCAGCGCGAAGTTGAGATGATCCTCTTCAAGACCGGTCACCGTCAGCGCCAGCCCGGCGAGATGGCGATTGCGCAGCTCGGTGGTCCAGCGGGCACTCTGCGCCAGCGCTTCCGCCTGCGACGGTAACACTTCGCTGGCCAGCAGCGGCGCACCAGCGCGGGAAAGCTGTAAGGCCACCAGACCGCCGGTGAACTGTTCGCTCAGTGTCAGGCTGAGCTGACGTTCCCGCAGGGTTGCGGCAAGTGCTGCGGGTAAACCCTCGGTGCCTTCAAAAATCAAACTTTCCCCGGCGACGCGTTTTACTTCCGGCCACAGCGCTTCCATCGCGGCGCGATGCTCTGCCGGGCCGGTCAGTTTTAATTCGATAATCGGCATCGAAGAGCGGTAGCCCATCACTACGCCTGGCGGCAGTTGAAGGTGTTGCAGGCTCTGCGCCAGATCGCTCTCTGAGCGACCGAAAGTGGTTAAACGCAGGCAAACCGGCGGCTCCGGCAAGGTAAAGCGTGCGCGCAGGCGCGGCAGAATTTCTTGTTCCACCATCACTTTAAATTCCGATGGTACGCCCGGCGTGAAGAACATCAGGCACCGGTTGAGCTGCAGAGCAAAACCACAGGCGGTACCGACCGGGTTATCCACCAGTTCGGCGCTGGCCGGGATCTCGGCCTGTTTGCGGTTACTCGGTGCCATCACGCGGCCACGTTCGGTAAAGAAGCGTTCCATTTGTGCCAGCCACGCTTCGTGTAACACCAGTGCTTCGCCTTTGGCGGTCGCCGCCGCCAGCGCGCTGAGATCGTCACTGGTCGGCCCCAGGCCGCCATTCACAATCAGCACATCCGCGTGCTCACTACGTTCACGCAGGATAGCGACCAAATCATCAAGGTTATCGCCCACGGTGTTACGGCGCGTGAGAGGCAACCCCTGGTTAAAGAAAAAGTCAGCCAGCCAGGCCGCATTGGTATCCACAATCTGGCCATGCAGCACTTCATCGCCGGTCGATAACATCTCCACATTTAACATCGTTAGCTCCTGCAATCGAGGTTGAAACACTATAGCGCATGCGCAGAGGAAAAACGGAGACAAACGGGCGCGGACAGATGCCGCGCCAGGGGATTAGAAACTGGCGCTAACGCCAACATACGGGCCATCGGCAACCGCGTTGTCGCGACGCCCTTCTTTACCGGTCATGTCGATGTAGCGGTAACCAGCCTCAACCGTCAGCGGGCGCATAATGGTATAACGCGCCCCGGCGTTCGCTTCCTGATACTCTTTCACGCCGCTGGAGAGTGAGTCCGGCGAGTAGTAGTATTCGCCGAAAATACTGAAGCTGCTGGCAATTTTCCACTGCAACCCGCCACCGACAGCAACGGCATAACCTTCGCTGCCCACATCCGGATTCAGATAAATGCCTTTACCGCCGACGGTCGCAAGGAACGGACCAAGCGGGATGTTGTAACCGAGCCCCAGGCCGGCGATATCGCCGTCATCTTCACTGTGTGCCCAGTTACCGCTCACGGCGATCCCGCTGGTTTCAGTTCCCAAACCGAAACCAAAGTTGGTGTAATCTTTCCCAATCTGGCCGTTCAGACTCACGGCCTGCGCCCCAGCAGAGACCAGCAACACGCTGGCTAAACCTAATAAAGCAATCTTCTTCATTTTTGATTTCCGCACATAACGGGCCTGATGCCCAAAAGCCTCTGATTGTACGCCTATTTTTCTGTCAGCAGAATGAATAAAAAGGCCAGTAACTATAGACGGGGTCAATTTTTCTGCACCAGCGCTTGCGTTAACATGGCGCGTTATGTTCACCATGCTAAAGGAGTTAACCATGCGACAACGGACGATTGTGTGCCCATTGATTCAAAACGACGGCGCCTATTTGCTGTGTAAGATGGCCGACAATCGCGGTGTTTTCCCGGGTCAATGGGCATTATCCGGCGGCGGTGTGGAGCCTGGCGAGCGGATTGAAGAGGCGCTGCGCCGGGAGATCCGTGAGGAACTGGGCGACAAGCTGGAGCTGAGAGAAATCACCCCGTGGACATTTCGCGACGATATTCGGGTGAAAACCTATGCTGACGGCATAAAAGAGCAGATCTACATGATTTACTTAATTTTTGACTGCATCAGCGCCAATCGCGACGTCAGTATTAATGACGAATTCCAGGATTACGCATGGGTAAAACCTGCGGATCTGCACCGCTACGATCTGAACGACGCGACCCGCACTACGTTAAAGATGAAAGGCTTGCTCTAAGAGTGGCTGGCGACCCATTGTGCCACTGCACTACGGGAGATTTTAATGCCGCCATTTTTAAGCGCTGCGGGCATCATCAGCCAGCGTACCGGCTGCTGGAAACGGGCCAGTTTATCGGCGACCCACTGGCTCAGCGCATCGGCATCAACATCGCCTGCGCACTCCACCACCGCCACCGGGCGTTGACCAAATTCGGCGTCATCGACAGGCACCACCAGCACCTGCTGCACCTGCGGGTGGCGGGCAATAACGCGTTCAACTTCTTCTGGCTGAATGCCTTCCCCGCCGCTGAAAAAAAGATTGTCCAGACGCCCGTGAATGGTCAGGCGACCATCGCTCAGCTCGCCGCGATCGCGCGTGGCAAACCAGCCTTCACTGTTTACCAGCGGGAGGAGTTCTCCGTTGCACCAGTAACCCGACGCCATGCTGGCCGCACGCAGCCAGACTTCCTCGCCGACAATTTTCACTTCACGCCCTGGCAGCGCGTAGCCGACATCAGGCTTGCCATCGGCCTCTTTCGCACACACCGTCGAAGCAAATTCGGTTAAGCCGTAGCCGCACCAGCTGCGGACACCGCGCTCGCGTGCCTGCTGCGTGAGTTCAACAGGGATCGCAGCACCGCCCAGTAACACCGCTTTCAGCGACACCGGAACGTTGCCATTTAACAAGCGCCACAGCTGCGTTGGGACCAGCGAGGCGTGGCTGCACCCGGCCAGCGCTTGCTCCAGCGGCGCTTTTTGCCGCACGGTGATCCGCGCCCCGGCCAGCAGCCAGCGCCACAAAATCCCCTGCCCGGAAACATGAAACAGCGGCAGCGAGAGAAACCAGTCGTCTTGCGCGGTAAACGGGATCAGCGCCAGTACGCCCTGCGCACTGGCAAGATGCGCCGCGCAGGTATGCACGGCGGCTTTCGGCAGGCCGGTAGAACCGGAAGTCAGAGTCATTGAGGCCAGCCGTTGAGGCTGCCAGTCAACGGCATAATCCCCGTCAGCCTCGCTTAACGCCAGCGATGTTAAACCGGCATACGCCGCATGCGACTCCAGATCGAGCGCGAAACGCAGCGTCAACTGCCCTAACAGCGCCTCCAGTTGCGTGGCGGGTAACTGCGGGTTCAGCGGCAAAACCCGCGCGCCGCATTGCAACAGCGCCAGCCACGCCAGCAGCGTTTCCGGCTGATTGCGCGCGCGCAGCATAACGCCGTCGCCCGACTGCACGCCCTGGCGGGCAAACCCGCTGGCCAGCCTGTCAATACGCGCACAGAGCTCATGCCAGTTAAGGCTTTGCTGCTCAAGGCGAATCGCCGCCTGCTCGCCTTGTTGCGTGCGCCAGTGACGCCAGGGCCAGTCGGGAAAAATCATAGCAATGGTTCCAGCGCATCAACCTGCAAGCAGGGTAAATCACTCTCAGGCCAGCGGCGGATCAACTGCGTTTGCATTAATTGCAGCGTATCCAGACCCGGCACCGTTCCCGGCGTCAGCCAGGCGGCGATACGCGCCAGTTGCGTCAGACCCAGGCTCGATTCGATTGACGAACTGATAACGGTCGTCAGCCCCAGCGCTTTCGCCGCTGCAACCTGCTGTTGGACTTTCTGCAAGCTGCCGGTCAACATCGGTTTAATCACCACGGCGCCGACGCCTGGCTGCTGCTCAAAACGAAAGTCTGCGTCACGCAGGCTCTCATCCCAGGCGAGAGTAATGCCGGTCTCGCGGGCAAACGCCAGTGACTCCTCGCGCGTCTTGCAGGGCTCTTCGAGAAAGGCAATGCGCGAGCGGTAAGCCGGGTTGACATACTTCGCAAACTGTTGCGCTTTCAGCGGCGTCCAGGCACGGTTAGCATCCAGCCGCAACCGGAGATCGGGAATGGATTCCAGCAGCAAGTTGACCACCATGCCGTCACGCACCGCTTCATACAGCCCCACTTTCACTTTCGCCAGCTTTTCACCCGGCAAAGCAGCAAGCGCGGCGAACAACTCGTCCGGATCACCGCTGCACAGCATCGCGGCGCGGTAATCCGCCGCCTGCGGCAGCGCATCACCAAGCTCTGCCAGCGCGCAACTCAAACCAAATGCCGCAGAAGGCACGTCCGGCAGCGGTGGCTGTTCGCCATCGCACCAGCTACGCGCCCACGCCATCACAACCGGTTGAACGTCATCCAGCGTTTCCAGGCTAAACCCCGGCAGAGGGGAAATCTCCCCCCAGCCTTCGCGCTCGCCTTCGGTGAGATGAACGAACAATCCGTCACGTGTTTTCAGGCGCCGCTCACGCAGCACCACACCCGCATCAAGCGGGATTTGCCAGCGATAAACCTGCGCCTGTCGCATTATGGATTCCGTTTGAATTTGCTGAAATCAGGCTGGCGTTTTTCGTTAAACGCATTGCGGCCTTCCTGCCCTTCTTCGGTCATGTAGAACAGCATGGTGGCGTTACCCGCCAGCTCCTGCAGCCCCGCCTGACCATCGCAGTCGGCGTTCAGCGCGGCTTTCAGGCAACGCAACGCCATCGGGCTGTTTTGCAGCATTTCGCGACACCAGCGCACGGTCTCTTTTTCAAGATCGGCAATCGGCACGACGGTGTTGACCAGGCCCATATCCAACGCTTCCTGAGCGTTGTACTGACGGCAGAGGAACCAGATTTCGCGGGCTTTTTTCTGCCCCACGATGCGCGCCATGTAAGACGCCCCCCAGCCGCCGTCGAAGGAGCCGACTTTCGGGCCGGTCTGGCCGAAAATGGCGTTGTCCGCTGCGATGGTCAGATCGCACATCATGTGCAGCACGTGGCCGCCGCCGATGGAGTAACCCGCCACCATCGCGACAACCGGTTTCGGGCAGGTGCGGATCTGGCGCTGGAAATCCAGCACGTTGAGATGATGCACACCGGAGTCATCCTGGTAGCCGCCGTAATCGCCGCGCACTTTTTGATCACCGCCGGAACAGAAGGCTTTTTCCCCTTCGCCGGTCAGAATAATCACGCCCACACTGTCGTCATAGCGCGCGTCAGCCATGGCCTGAATCATCTCTTTGACCGTCAGCGGACGGAATGCATTGCGCACCTGCGGGCGGTTAATGGTGATTTTGGCAATACCATCGGCCGATTTCTGATAACGGATGTCGGTGTAACCTTCAGAACAGTCACGCCATTCAACCGGCGCATAAAGCATGTTTTCATCTGGGTGGATCATAGTGTGTCCTTTGTCTCAAGACGCAGAATACGCGCCAGGGCGGCAATAACGGCAGCGGGATTTTCCCGGTGCGCGTTGTGCCCGGCGGCAGGAATGGCGTGACAGTGGCGCGAGACTTGCGTCGCCAGCGCCTGAAATTTGCTGTCATGTTCACCGTATAAATAATGTACTGGCACAGAAAGTGTCTGAAGTACGGCGCGCAAATCGGGCTGGCAGGCAAGCGAGGTTGCCTCCAGCATCGCCGCCAGAGTCGCACCGTTATTCTCGCAGCGTGTCGCCACCAGCGCCGCCCGTTGCGATTCGCTCAGCGTGGCAAAAACAGGCTGCCGGTACCAGGCGTCAAATACCTCATTCAATGGCTGCTGGCGAAAACGCGCAGCCCATTGCTGATCATTACGCAGCCGCTGTGCGCGATCGTCCGCGGATGTCAGCCCCGGATGACCACCTTCAACCACCAGGCCACACAGCCCGACAGGATGCTGGCAGGCGTGGTACATCGCCACACGCCCACCAAGCGAATACCCCACCAGCCAGTAGTTGCGTATGTTGTAGTGCTCAAGGGTGATGCGCAGCAGCGCGTCCAGCGCATCAAAGGAAGCAACGCCAGTATGGGCTGAACCACCATGTCCGGGCAGATCGAGGTACAAGCGCGGGAAATCACTCAGCGCGTCGCCAACGTGCTGCCATTCGCGGTTATCGCCGGAAAAACCATGCAGAAACACCAGCCACGGTTGCGGCTGGCGTCCACTAATGGCCTGGCCGTGCAGGATCACAGATGGCTTACCTGCGCCAGCAGCGTTTGTAACGTCTGCGCGCCGTCAGTTGCATTCACCACCAGTTCAATCACCGTCGCACCAGGCTTGCACCAGGCGCCTTCCAGCGCCTGCTCAAGCTCAGCCCAATTCTCCGGTTGATGGTAAGCAAGGCTAAACATCGCCGCCGCATGCGCAAAATGGACATTCTGCGGCATCAAATAAAACTGCTCGCGCTCGGCGGGCGGCGTGGGCAGTAACGAAAAAATTTGCCCGCCATTGTTATTCACCACCAGCAGGACGAATGGCGCAGAAGCCTGCCGCAGCAGCGCCAGCGCATTGAGGTCGTAAAGCGCGGAGAGATCGCCCACAATCGCCAGCGTAGGCCGCGCGGTAGCGCGCTGAACGCCCGCCGCCGTTGAAAGCAAGCCGTCAATACCACTGGCGCCGCGATTGCTGTAAACCGGATATCCCGCCGGGAGTTGCCCCAGCGCATCGACCAGCCGCACGACCAGGCTGTTGCCAAGAAAAAGCTGGCCCTGGGCCGGCAAATAATCCGCGATGCGGTGCGCCAGCTGTGCCTCGCCAAAAATATCACGCTTCGCACAAACGGTTTCCCAGGCCTGCGCCGAAAGGCGTGGGATCGCCTCGCACCAGGGGGCGCGCGGTTCAGCCGGATGCTGCTCCAGCCAGTCAGCAACGCTGGAAACCAGCCGACGCCCGCGATGGTGGGCCGGATCGAGCCGCCCTTGCAGGCGATCAATCAGCCAGTACTCTTCCGGTTCGCAGGTCGCCTGCCACTGCAACAGACGTTTGCCGGTCAGACTGCTGCCAAACTGCAACACAATCTGCGCCTGATTCAGCTCCGCCACTGCCTGGCCATTGCCGAGCCAGAGATCGGCACATGGCAGCGGTTGCCCGGTCTGCGAAAGCGCATCGCCAATCAGCGGCCAGCCGAGCGTTTTCGCCCATTCAGCAAGCAAACGGCCTTCAGCCGCGCTCATGCGACCAGCTACGATCACGCCGCGTTTTTGTCGCCAGAAAAACCAGTCGCGCTGCGTTTCGCTGTTCACCCTGTTCGGTGCGCGCAGCCATGGCGTGTCTGACTGCCACCAGTCACCCAGCGCCTGCTGCCAGGCAAGGCCGGTATCATCCATTTCACCGTACAGCGGCTCGGCAAACGGACAGTTAATGTGTACCGCGCCGCCCTGTAATGAACCCAGCAGGTTATCAAGGGTGGAAACCAGCCAGCGCGCAGGAATGTCCTGTGAGGGTCGCGGCAGCGCGAGAGATTCAGCGGGATGCGTGGCAAACATGCCCGGCTGGCGAATTGCCTGGTTGGCACCGCAATCAATCAACTCCGGTGGTCGATCTGCCGTCAGCAGCACCAGTTTTTCACCGGTCAGCCCTGCTTCAATCAGCGCGGGATAAAGGTTCGCCACCGCCGTGCCGGATGTCACGATCACCGCCACCGGCTCATTGCTGGCCTTTGCCAGCCCCAGCGCAAGATGGCCTAAGCCACGCTCATCAAAATGGGTGTGGTGAATAAAGGCGTGATTTTCCGCTGCGGCGAGCGTTAATGGGGTGGAACGGGATCCCGGGGCAATGCATACATGCCTGACGCCGTGACGGGTAAGAGCTTCGAGGATCACCGCCGCCCAGCGTCGGTTAAATGAGCTTATCGACATGAATTTGTCCGGTATCAATATTACGGCTTAGTATAAATAATCAGGAACTATGTATTTTTGATATGAGTCGGTTATGCGTGACTAAGTTGTAATAATGATCGTAATCCCGCCGCTTTATTCTCAATTTCCTGCCACTCTTGCTCCGGGTCTGAACCGGAAACAATGCCCGCACCGGCGTAAAGACGCACGGTATTGCCGTCAATTTTTGCCGAACGCAGGGCAACGCAGAACTCACTCTGTTGCCGCGAAAGATAGCCCGCCGAACCGGCATACCACGCGCGCTGAAAAGGCTCATGACGCGCAATAAATGCCCGCGCTTCACGGCGGGGTAATCCCGCAACTGCTGCTGTCGGCTGGAGCATTTGCAGGCAGAGCGCGTCATCCGGCGTTTGCAGATCGGTCCAGATACAGCGGCGAAGATGCTGTACTTTACGCAGCCGGACCACCTTCGGCGGCAGCACCTCCAGCGCACCGGTCTGCTGTTGTAAACGCTGGCAGATATCCTCCACCACCAGCATATTTTCACGCTGGTTTTTATCATCGGTCATTAGCCAGTCGGCAAGCTGTTGCGCCTGCTGGTCATCTTCATGATTGGCCACCGTTCCGGCCAGCGCTTCGGTGCGCAAAGCCGTGCCGCGACGCCGCCAGAGCCGCTCGGGCGAGGAGCCTAAAAACGCCGTTTGCGCGTCGAACGCCATCATGAAATGAAAGCAGTGATGATTGAGGCGACGGCTGGCGGCCATCAATGCGGCGGCATCCACCGCGCTGGCAAAATGGTAATCCGTTGCGCGGGCGAGCACGACTTTATCCAGTTCGCCGCTTTCCAGCGTTTGCAACGCCTGCGCAATCAGCGTTCGCCAGCCATCGCGCTCGGGGATGTGATGCTGCTCAAGGCACGTTTGCTGCACGTTTTGCAGCGGTGTCGATTCCACCAGCGCCGAAAGAAATGCGATTGCGCGCTGTGCGTCATCACAGAGGGAAGTCTCGCTGAAAATGTACACGCGCAGAAAGGCGTGCCCGCCTTCCCGACGCCACTCCAGACGCGGTAAAAACAGTTCGCCTTGTGTGGGATCAAAGGCGTTAAGCCCCCAGATGCGGACATCTTCAGCGCATTGCTGCATAAAATCTTGCGCCAGGGATAAAGAAGAGAAACGGCGCAATGCGCCAAGCGCGGCGGCTTCGTCATCGCCGCTACGTTGCTGCCAGTAAAATTGCGGCCACACGTGCTGGCTGGCGAGCCACGTCAGGGGATCAAAAGCGTCGTTTAACGGGAAAGGTGCATCAAAAAAGCACAATCCTGACGACCGGGGAATGTCGCCGGTCAGGCAGCGGTGTAAGTGTGAAAGCGCCGAGGAAATGGAGTACACGCGAGCCCCTCCCTGTTAAAAACCACATAGTATACGGGGTACTTAGCGTAATAACAGTACCCCCTTCCAGGGAGGGGAAGTGAAACGTTAGCGGCGGGCTAACAGCAGACCGAGCACCAGACCCACTGCGGCACCGGCACCAATGCCCTGCCACGGTTTTTCATGCACGTAGTCGTCTGCGCGATAGACGGCTTTTTTCGCACGGTAGTAATACGTATCCGATGCGCTGCTGACGCGGTTTTTCACGTCATGCAGCGCCTGTTCGGCACGGGCTTTCAACTCAATGTACTTTTGATCGGCAGGATCGCCCGATGAGCGGAGAATTTCTTCCAGCGTTTCGCTCAGCAGGGTCAGGTCGTCATCAATATGTGATTCATAAGAATGATATGCCATCTGTTGTCTCCATGTTATGCACCTGTCCGCTAACTATAGACAAAGGCTGCCGGTTACGCCTGGCGGATCTCGCGCGCCATCCCGATATGCGCGATACCATCTTCGTCATACACATCCGTCACCGCCTGGAAACCAAAATGGGCATAGAAAGATTGGAGATGTGCCTGCGCGCCCAGATATAGCGCGTGCTGCGGCCAGTGTTGCTCACAGGAAAGCACCGCGCGCTCCATTAATTGATAACCCAGTTTTTCGCCGCGAACCTGCGCACTGACAATCACCCGACCGATAGCCACCGGCGAGAGGTCATCGTCACTTTTCAGAATCCTCGCATACGCCACCAGTTCGTCGTCTTTCCAGCCGAGAATATGGCGGTTCTCGCCCACCAGGTCATCACCATCCACATCCAGATAAGCACAGGCCTGCTCAACCACAAACACTTCGCAGCGCAATTTCAGTAACGCGTACAGCTCAGGAACGGTCAGTTCGGAATGGTGCACATCCTGCCAGCGGATCATGTTGTTCTCCTCATTTATAGTGACCTCGTTATACTAGATTCTTTTTCATTCGGGCAAAGATTGTGGAACTGATTTTCTTAGGCACCTCTGCGGGCGTACCTACACGGGCGCGTAATGTCACGGCGATGCTGCTCAATTTACAACACCCAACCCGCGCCGGGCTTTGGCTGTTTGATTGCGGCGAAGGAACCCAGCACCAGATGCTGCGCACCGCCTTTCACCCTGGCAAACTCGATAAAATTTTTATTACTCACCTGCATGGCGATCACCTTTTCGGTCTGCCTGGGTTGTTATGCAGCCGCTCAATGGCTGGCAATGTTCAGCCGCTACAGATTTATGGTCCGAAAGGGATTCATGAGTTTGTGGAAACCACGCTGCGGCTTAGCGGTTCATGGACCGATTACCCACTGACGATTGAAGAAGTGACGCCTGGGCTGGTGGTTGATGATGGTTTGCGCACAGTGACCGCTTACCCGCTGTCGCACCCGATGGAGTGCTACGGCTACCGGATTGAAGAGCATGATAAACCCGGCGCGCTGAATGCGGCGGCGTTAAAAGCGCAAGGCATTCCGGCAGGGCCGCTGTTCCAGCAATTAAAAGAGGGGAAAACCGTCACGCTGCCTGACGGGCGCATCATCAATGGCGCGGATTATCTCGCCCCGGCAGAAAGCGGAAAAAAACTGGCGATTTTTGGCGACACTGCACCCTGCCCGGCCGCGCTGGAACTGGCGCAAGGCGTGGATTTACTGGTACATGAAGCCACTCTTGAGCAGGCGATGGAGGAAAAAGCGAACAGCCGGGGACACAGCTCAACCCGCCAGGCGGCGCAACTCGCTGCCGATGCCGGTGCAAAAAAGTTGGTGATTACCCATCTCAGTTCACGTTATGACGAACAAGGCAGCCTGGCGATGCTCGCCGAGTGTAAAACGTACTTTTCGCAAACGACATTGGCTGAAGATTTTGCGGTAGTTCACATTTGATTTTAATTTAGGCACTCTATTTTTTCTCCACCATGCCGATAATAGATATACGCAGGCATTTCCTATTTGAGGGCATGATGGACAATTTCCAGAAAGACATCGATGACAGGGCGAATCTTACTCTGTCGAACCGGTTTGAGCTGTTGCTGTTTCGCCTTGGCACATCGTTAGATGCCACCAAATCCGAGTTATTTGGCATCAACGTATTTAAGCTACGCGAAATCGTACCGATGCCCACCTTTACCCGTCCCGCAGGGATGAAAGCTCCACTGATGGGGATGGTCAACATTCGCGATCAGGTGATCCCGGTGATTGACCTTGCCGCCGTAGCGGGTTGTAAACCTGCAAGCGGTCTGAACATCTTACTGATTACGGAATATGCCCGTAGCGTGCAGGCATTTGCCGTTGAGTCCGTGGAAAATATTATTCGCCTGGACTGGAAACAGGTGCACACGGCCGAAAAAGCGATCAATGGTCGCTATATCACCAGTATTGCCTGCCTGGATGACGATAAGGATACCAACAACCTGGCGATGGTGCTGGACGTTGAGCAGATCCTGTATGACATCGTGCCTGCGGATCATGACGTACATGGTGATCATGTGCCGGACAAGAAATTCAACCTGAAACCGGGTTCTGTTGCCATTGTGGCCGAAGATTCCAAAGTGGCGCGCGCCATGCTGGAAAAAGGCCTCAACGCGATGCAGATCCCAAGTGCGATGCATATCACCGGTAAAGACGCGTGGGAGAAAATCCAGTTGCTGGCGCAGCAGGCCGATGCGGAAGGTGTTGCAGTTAGCGATAAGATCTCCATGGTCCTGACCGACCTTGAGATGCCGGAGATGGATGGGTTTACCTTAACGCGTCTTATCAAAACCGATCCGCGTCTGAAAAACATCCCGGTGGTGATCCACTCATCGCTCTCCGGTAGTGCTAACGAAGATCACGTACGTAAAGTGCAGGCAGACGGTTACGTGGCGAAGTTCGAGATTAACGAACTCTCGTCCGTGATTCAGGAAGTGCTGGATCGCGCTGCGAATAATATTCGCGGCCCGCTGATTAGCCACCACCAGGTAACGTCTACCCCGCTGCTGGCGAAGTAATCATTTAGCGTTTATCTGGTTAGCCCATAAAAAAACCGCCGATATCGGCGGTTTTTCTTTACCTGTTTCCAGGCTTACATCATCGGCATCGCCAGTTGAACGATGCTGATCAGCGGCTGCGGATAGATACCTAACAGCAGCACCAGCAACGCGGAGATAAGTACCACAATCCCGCCTGCGCTGTAAGCCCAGTTAGACGGTGCATCGCGGTTCAACTGCTGCGGTGCGTTCAGGTAGAGACTCACCGCCACGCGCAGGTAGTAATACAAACCAATCGCCGAGCCAAGCACCACCGCGGCAGTCAGCCACCACAGATGCGCTTCAACACCAACCGCCAGAATGTAGAACTTACCGATAAAGCCCAGCGTCATCGGAATACCCGCCAGCGACAGCATCATCACCGTCATTACCGCAGACAGGATCGGGCGGTGCCAGAACAGGCCACGGTAGGAGTAAAGCGACTCTGCATCCGGGCCACGATACGGGCTGGACATCAGGCTGACCACACCGAACGCGCCAAGGCTGCTGAACAGATAACCGGCCAGGTAAACACCAACGGTTTCCATCGACATCTGGCCGCCTTGCAGCGCAATCAGCGCCACCAGCAGATAACCCAGGTGCGAAATAGAGGAGAAGCCCAGCAGACGTTTAATGTTGGTCTGGCTCAGCGCCATCAGGTTACCGAAGATGATGGAGACGAAGGCGATGATCCCCAGAACCACGCGAACCGCTTCGCTTTCACCCACCGGTGCGTAGAGGAACAGACGCATCACCACGCCAAAAATGGCGATTTTGCTGGCGGTGGCCAGGAAGGTGGACACCGGCGCAGGAGCGCCCTGGTAAACATCTGGCGTCCACAGATGGAACGGCACCAGCGAGAGTTTAAAGCCAAGTCCGACAATCATCATGCCCAGACCCGCCAGCAGCAGCGGTTCATGCAGCATCCCTTCGCCCAGGCTTTTACCGATCGCGACAAACGACAGGTTGCCAGTTTGCGCATAAACCAGCGCGATACCGAACAGCAGGAACGAGGAGGCGGCAGCGGACAAAATGGTGTATTTGATACTGGCTTCCAGCGAGCGTTTCTGGCGGAAGGCGTAGCCCACCAGCCCGAACAGCGGCAGAGAGATCAGCTCAATACCGAGGAACAGCGCCGCCATGTGATTCGCGTTCGCCAGCAGAATGCCGCCGAGCGCGGCTATCAGTACCAGCAGATAAAACTCTTCTTTGTTATCGCTATACCCTTCCAGCCACGGATAGGCAAAGGTGCAAGTGGCGAGGCTCGCCAGCAGCACCAGCCCGGTGTAAAGCATGGCGTAGCCATCGACGCGCATCAGCGGGGTGACATCCATCGCCCCCGCCTGGCCGACGAACCACAAAGAGAGCAGCGCGACGTTCAGGCCAATGACCGACAGCGTGGCATTGAGAAAATGGTTGCGTCGCCACGCAATGGAGAGCATCACAACCACCACCGTCAATCCGACGATTAGCAGCGGCAGCAGCGCAATCAGGTGTTGTGGAGTTATCGTCATGGCGATTTACGGCCTTGTAGTAGTAACAGAATTAACAAACCACTGCTGGATATTGCCCATCGCGGCATGCGATGTATCCAGAATCGGCTGCGGATAGAAGCCAAGCAGTACCAGAAGCACAACCAGGATCAGAATCATAAACAGCTCGCGCAGCGACAGACCCCGCAGTTCCTGGCTGGCGAGTTCGCTTTTCGCCTTGCCGAAGTAAGCACGATGCAGCATCGCCAGCGAGTACACCGATGCGAACACCAGGCCGAAGGTGGAAATCACCGTGATCGTCGGCACAACCTGATAGCTGCCAAACAGGATCATGAATTCACCCACGAAGTTACCGGTACCCGGCATCCCAAGCGTTGCGACGGCAAAGAACATTGACAGCGCCGGCAGCCACTTAATTTTGCTCCACAAGCCGCCCATCATACGCATATCGCGCGTATGCAGACGTTCGTACAGCTGGCCGCACAGAATAAACAGACCCGCAGCGGAAAGACCGTGGGCAATCATCTGAATCACCGCGCCCTGGTAAGCAAGCTGGCTGCCGGTGTAGATAGCAATCAGTACAAAGCCCATGTGAGACACAGATGTGTACGCGATCAGACGTTTGATATCGGTCTGGGTGAAGGCCATCCACGCGCCGTAGAAGATACCGATCACGCCAAGCCACATGGCGATAGGCGCAAACTCTGCCGACGCGTTCGGGAACAGCGGCAGCGAGAAGCGCAGCAGACCGTAAGCGGCGGTTTTCAGCAAGATCCCCGCGAGGTCAACGGAACCGGCGGTCGGTGCCTGCGAATGCGCGTCTGGCAGCCAGCCGTGCAGCGGCACCACCGGCATTTTTACCGCAAAGGCGATAAAGAAACCGAGCATCAGCAGGTATTCGACATTGCCGGACATCGGCGTCTTCAGCAGATCTTCGTAAGCGAAAGTCCATACGCCGGTCGCGTTGTAGTGCACCAGCACCAGCGCCAGGATGGCAATCAGCATGACCAGGCCGCTCGCCTGGGTATAAATGAAGAACTTGGTCGCCGCGGTAATACGCGTCTTCCCGTCGGAGGCTTTATGGCCCCACAGCGCGATCAGGAAGTACATCGGCACCAGCATCATTTCCCAGAAGAAGAAGAACAGGAACATGTCGATGGCAAGGAACACGCCGATAACGCCGCCGAGGATCCACATCAGGTTCAGGTGGAAGAAGCCCTGATATTTCTCGATTTCACGCCAGGAGCAGAGCACCGCCAGCACGCCGAGGAAGCCGGTCAGCACCACCATCAGCAGCGACAAACCATCCATCGCCAGATGAATGCTAATGCCAAAGCGCGGGATCCAGTCATGCTTGAACGTTTCCTGCCACTGCGGAAGGCCGGTGACTTGCGTCAGAGAATAGCCGCCCTGCAACCAGAGTTGCAGAGAAAGCGCCAGCGTCAGTCCCATGGTGATCAGCGCGATCCAGCGCGGCACCTTCACGCCGAAGCGCTCGGTCTGCCAGCAGAGGAAGCCGCCGATAAAGGGAATCAGAATTAGCCAGGGTAGTAACATGGCGATTTTTGTTCCTTGTTTAAGTCCGTCTCAGGCTATCTTGCTCGTCATAGCGAACCCCGGCTGTGCTCGCAATCCTCACGTACATCTGTACGCTCCGGTTGCTCTGCGCAGGCGGTGTCCACTCTGACTTCACCGATAACGCCTGTCCATTCGGACCAGATTTTCAACGAATTTCTAAAAATTCTCTTTCCGTTTGCAGGCCGGATAAAGCGCACTCAACCGGCCAACAAACTCAGCGCAATACCATCAACAGCGCCAGCACGACAACCGCGCCAATGCTCATGGATGCCACATACCAGCGCAGGTAGCCGTTCTCGCTAAACAGCAGACCTTTGCCTGCGAAGCGGGAAAGGATCGCCGGGATGTTCATCAGCGCATTGAGCGGATCGCTCTTCAGCAACCATGCGATACCGAGGTATGGCTTCACAAAGACGCGATCGTAAAGCCAGTCGAAGCCCCAGGCATTGAACCACCAGGTACCGAAGAAACGCCCCGTTGCGCTGTTGGCAATCGAATGCACCAGTGTGCGGTTACCCAGCCACAGCCAGGCTGCCAGCAGGATACCGATAATCGCTACCGCACCGGATGCCACTTCCAGCATCACGACACTGCTGTGCGCAAGCTCGGTGGTTTCCGGCAACACGCCTTTCAGCGGCGGCACGATCATCGCGCCAACAAAGGTAGACAGCACCAGCAACACGATCAGCGGCAGATGATGGGTAATCCCCTTCCCTGCATGCGCGTGGATTTGTTCTTTTCCGTGGAAAACAATGAAAATCAGACGGAAGGTGTAGAGCGATGTCATAAAGGCACCGACCAGGCCTGCAATCATCAGATTGATATGACCATTTGCTACCGCACCGGCAAGGATTTCGTCCTTACTGAAGAAGCCTGCGGTGATCATCGGCAACGCTGACAGCGCCGCACCACCGACCAGGAAGCAAACATACACCAGCGGAATCGACTTACGCAGGCCACCCATTTTGAAGATGTTCTGCTCGTGATGACACGCGAGGATCACCGAACCGGAGGAGAGGAACAACAGCGCTTTAAAGAACGCGTGCGTCATCAGGTGGAAAATCGCCGCATCCCACGCCTGTACGCCCAACGCCAGGAACATGTAACCAATCTGGCTCATGGTGGAGTAAGCGAGCACACGTTTGATATCGGTCTGCACCAGCGCGGCGAAACCCGCCATCAGCAGCGTTACGGCACCCACAATACCCACCAGATGCAGCACTTCCGGCGTCAACAGGAACAAGCCGTGCGTACGTGCAATCAGGTAGACACCGGCGGTAACCATCGTCGCCGCGTGGATCAGCGCAGAAACCGGGGTCGGGCCAGCCATCGCATCCGCAAGCCAGGTCTGCAACGGCAGCTGCGCGGATTTACCCACCGCACCACCCAGCAGCATCAGTGTCGCCCACATCAGCATGTTATTGCCGTTGGCGAAGTGCTGCGGTGCCAGTTCAACCATTTCGCGGAAGTTCAACGTGCCCAGTTCGTTGTAAAGAATGAACAGTGCGAAAGCGAGAAACACGTCACCCACGCGGGTAACGACGAACGCTTTCATCGCCGCGGCGCCATTCTTCGGATCGGTGTAGTAGAAACCAATCAGCAGATAGGAGCACAGACCCACGCCTTCCCAGCCGAGGTACATCAGCAGCAGGTTATCACCCAGCACCAGAACGACCATGCTGGCGATAAACAGGTTGGTGTAGGCGAAGAAGCGGGAGTAACCCTCTTCACCACGCATATACCAGGAGGCGAACATGTGGATCAGGAAGCCAACACCAGTGACCACGGAAAGCATGGTCAGGGAGAGGCCATCCAGCACCAGATTGAAGCCGATGTTGAAATCACCGACCGCCATCCACGTCCACAGCGGTTTTGCGAAAGGTTGCTGACCGTGATTGAAGAAATCAACGCCCGCATACGCGGTAACCAGCGCAGCCAGACCAATCGACCCGACACCCACGGTTGCGGAAACATTTTCCGACCAGCGGCCACGGGAAAACGCCAGCAGCACAAAGCCAATAAAAGGAAAAATAATGGTTAAGGCGAGCATGTTCATCCACGCATCTCACTTACTGAATCGATATTCAGATTCTGGCGGCGACGATGGAGTTGCAGCAGCAACGCCAGGCCAATGCTCGCTTCGGCAGCCGCGAGGCTAATGGCGAGAATGTACATCACCTGTCCGTCGGTCTGACCCCAGTAGCTGCCCGCGACCACAAAGGCCAGCGCAGCGGCGTTAATCATGATTTCCAGCCCAATCAGCATAAACAGCAGGTTGCGGCGGATAACCAGACCGGTCAGCCCCAAAACAAACAAAATCGCAGCGAGGATCAATCCATGTTGCAACGGGATCATGCGTGCTCCTCCGTTTTTCTTTTCGCGCGGTCTTCCGTGCGATTGCTCAGCACTTCGCCCGGGCGGTCTTCGCGTCCCAGATGGAAAGCAACAACCAGCCCCGCCAGCAGCAGCATCGAAGCCAGTTCTACCGCCAGTACGTAAGGACCAAACAGCGTAATGCCAACCGCTTTCGCGCCAATCGCCGTCCCCTCGATACCCTGATCGTTAACGCCGAGGATGGCGTAAATCATTACCACCAGCAGCACTGCGGAGAGCAGCGCCGGGCCAATCCAGATTTGCGGCGACAGCCAGTTGCGCTCCTGCTCGACCACGGTATTGCCGAGGTTCAGCATCATCACCACAAACACAAACAGCACCATGATGGCCCCGGCGTAGACGATGATCTCCAGCGCCCCGGCGAAGTATGCGCCGAGTGAAAAGAAGACCCCGGCAATCGCCAGCAGAGACACAATCAGATACAGCAACGCGTGTACCGGGTTGGTATGCGTAATCACGCGTACCGTCGTCAGGATGGCGACCAGGCCACAGATATAAAAAGCGAACTCCATTGCCCCTCTCCTTACGGTAACAGGCCCTTGACGTCGATAGGCTTGGCTTCATTTTCCGCTTCGCCTTTATCTTTGCCGTCGATTGCCATACCTGCCATCCGGTAGAAGTTATATTCCGGGTATTTGCCCGGACCGGAGATCAGCAGATCCTCTTTTTCGTACACCAGATCCTGACGTTTGTATTCGCCCATCTCGAAATCCGGGGTGAGCTGAATCGCCGTTGTCGGGCACGCTTCTTCGCACAGACCGCAGAAAATGCAGCGCGAGAAGTTGATTCGGAAAAATTCCGGATACCAGCGGCCGTCCTGCATCTCCGCTTTTTGCAGCGAGATACAGCCGACAGGGCAGGCTACCGCACACAGGTTACAGGCAACGCAGCGCTCGGAACCGTCCGGGTCGCGCGTCAGCACGATACGGCCACGGTAGCGCGGTGGCAGATAGACCGGCTCTTCCGGGTACATACGCGTTTCGCGTTTGGCGAACGCATGCAGGCCAATCATCCAGATACTACGAACCTGGGTGCCGAAGCCCACGAGTAATTCTTTTAAAGTCATGGTCTTTTCACCCCTTATTGCGCTTGCCAGAGAATGACAGCCGCCGTTCCCAGCAAGTTAATCAGCGTCAATGGCAGGCAGACTTTCCAGCCGAAGGACATCACCTGGTCATAACGCGGACGCGGCAGCGCGGCGCGGATCAAAATGAACATCATCATAAAGAACGCGGTTTTCAGCGCGAACCAGATGAATGGCGGTAACAACGGTCCTTGCCAGCCACCGAAGAACAGCGTGACCATCAGCGCGGAAATGGTGACGATACCGATGTACTCCCCGACAAAGAACAGGCCGAACTTCATACCGGAATATTCGATGTGGTAACCATCCGCCAGCTCCTGCTCCGCTTCCGGCTGGTCAAACGGGTGACGGTGACACACCGCAACGCCCGCGATCGCGAAAGTCACAAAGCCAAAGAACTGCGGGATAACGTTCCACAAACCGGCCTGGTTGTTAACGATGTCGGTCATGTTGAATGAACCGGCCTGCGCAACCACACCCATCAGGGAAAGCCCGAGGAACACTTCATAGCTCAGAGTCTGCGCGGAGGCACGCATCGCACCGAGCAACGAGTATTTGTTGTTACTCGACCAGCCAGCGAACAGCACCGCGTAAACTGCCAGACCCGCCATCATCAGGAAGAACAGGATCCCGATATTGAGGTCGGCCACCACCCAGGTGGGGCTGACCGGCACAATGGCGAACGCTAACAGCAACGAGGTAAAGGCAATCATTGGCGCAAGAGTAAAAATCACGCGGTCCGAAAAGCGCGGGATCCAGTCCTCTTTAAAGAACATCTTGATCATGTCCGCCACCAGCTGGAGGGAACCACCCCAGCCTACGCGGTTCGGCCCGTAACGGTTCTGGAACAGACCGAGCAGACGACGTTCACCAAAGCTCATGAACGCACCGCAGGTGACCACCACCAGCAGAATGACGACCGCTTTCAGAATGCTTAACAGAATGTCGATAACATCCGGTGTTAACCAACTCATGCTTGCGCCTCCTGCAGATTTTCAAGACGTGCTCCGGCCAGTACCGGCGCGATACCCGGCATCCCCATTGGCAGACCAACCTGCCCTGCCACCAGACCTTCCGAAACCTGCAACGGCAGGCTGATCGTCTGCCCTTCGTAAGTGAAGGAGATATGCGCGCCCGCGTTCACGCCAAGCTTCGCGGCGTCTGCCGGGTTCAGCTTGATGTACGGCTGCGGCATGCGGCTCTGGAACACCGGAGAGCGCTGCGACAATTCATCACTGCCAAACAGGTGATAGTAAGGCGCGATACGCCACTTGCCATCCTGCGCTTCGAACGCGCCTGGTACGGTAGTGAAATAATCAAGACCGCTTTCAGACGCTTCGATCAGGCGTACGCCCGGATCGCCGTGACGCAGGTGACCACCCACTTCGTCCTGGAATTTGTTCCAGGCCTGCGGGGAGTTCCAGCCCGGCGCCCATGCAAACGGAATTTGCGAACGCGGCGCGGACGGCTGGTTGTTCCCTTCCATTGAGAAAGCGAACATGGTGTCTTTATCCTGGGGCTGACGCGGTTCGTGCACGCTGATATTGGCGCGCATCGCGGTGCGTCCACTGTAGCGGTGCGGTTCACGCGCCAGTTTCTGCCCACGAATGCGGAAGCTGGCATCCGGCGCGGCGTCTTTAATACCGGCCAGCTGCGGCAGCGCTTCAATGGCCGCGTCGATCACATGATCAAGCTGCGTCCAGTCCACTTCGCGGTTTTGCACGGTGCTGTGCAGCGAGTGCAGCCAGCGCCAGCTTTCCAGCATCAGCGTTTTGCTGTCGTAATAGGTCGGGTCATACACCTGGAAGAAGCGCTGCGCGCGGCCTTCGTTGTTGATGACCGTACCGTCGCTTTCAGCGAAGCTGGCTGCGGAGAGCACAAGATGGGCGCTGTCCATAATGGCGGTGCGCTGATGATCAACCACCAGCACCAGCGGCGCTTTCGCCAGCGCCGCGTCAACGCGGGCAGCAGAAGCGTGACGGTGCAGATCGTTTTCCAGCACGACAACGGCGTCAGCACTGCCGCTTTCCAGCTCAGCCAGCGCGTCATCGAGGCTACCGCCACCGATAAGCCCCAGCCCCATGCTGTTTACCGAACGGGCAATCATGGTGATGCCGACATCAGAACCACGGCCTTTCAGCGCTTTAGCTACGTTTGCCGCCGCCTGAATCACCGCCGTGCTACCGGCGTTAGTTCCGGAGATAATCAGTGGTTTTTTCGCCCCGGCCAATGCCTGAACAATCACATCCACTTTGCTTTTCAGGTCATTGCTCAGACCGTCAACCGCAGGAGACGCGTCGTCCAGCGCATGCGCGATGGCGAAGCCTAAGCGAGCCTGATCTTCTACCGGTGCGCAGTAGGTCCACGCTGCGATATCGTCCAGACGGGTACTGTCGACGTTGGTAACAAACAGCGGATGTTTAGCACGCTGACCAATGTTCATAATCGCCGCGATCTGCCAGTCGGCCACTTTCTGCGCCGCCGCCATTTCGCGGGCTTTGCCTTTCACCGCCTGACGAACCGCCAGCGCGACGCGCGCGCCGGTCTGGGTGATATCTTCCCCAAGAACCAGAACCGCATCATAGGATTCAATTTCACGCAGTGCCGGTGTACGGATGCCGCCTTCGCGCAGCACTTTCAGCGCCAGCTCAAGTCGTTCCTGCTCACCTTTGGCAATGCCGGTGTAGAAGTTTTCCGCACCAACCAGTTCACGCAGCGCGAAGTTGCTCTCTACGCTTGCGCGCGGAGAACCGATACCGATCACTTTCTTCGACTGACGCAGAATATCCGCCGCACCCTGCATCGCCTGTTCGGCGTTGAGGGTGATCAGATCGTCGCCACGGCGCTGAACCGGCTGGCGCGGTCTGTCTTTCAGGTTGACGTAGCCATAGCCAAAACGACCACGGTCGCAAAGGAAGTAGTGGTTAACAGTACCGTTATAACGGTTTTCGATGCGGCGCAGTTCGCCATAACGTTCGCCAGGGCTGGTGTTACACCCCAGTGAACACTGCTGGCAGATGCTCGGCGCGAACTGCATATCCCACTTACGGTTATAACGCTCGGAGTGGGTTTTATCGGTGAATACGCCGGTCGGGCAGATTTCCACCAGGTTGCCGGAGAATTCGCTCTCAAGCACGCCGTCTTCCGGGCGACCGAAGTAGACGTTGTCATGGGCGCCATACACGCCAAGATCCGTGCCGTCCGCATAGTCTTTGTAGTAACGCACGCAGCGGTAACAGGCGATACAGCGGTTCATTTCGTGAGAGATGAACGGGCCGAGATCCTGATTACGGTGCGTACGTTTGGTGAAACGATAGCGACGGAAGCTGTGACCGGTCATTACGGTCATATCCTGCAGGTGGCAGTTGCCCCCTTCTTCGCAGACCGGGCAGTCGTGCGGGTGGTTGGTCATCAGCCACTCGACCACGCTTTCACGGAACTGCTTCGCTTCGTCGTCATCAATAGAGATAAAAGTACCGTCGGATGCCGGTGTCATACAGGACATTACCAGGCGGCCACGCGTGTCTTCCGCGTTTTGATATTGCTTCACCGCACACTGGCGGCACGCACCCACGCTCCCCAGCGCCGGATGCCAGCAAAAATAAGGAATATCAAGGCCTAAAGAGAGACACGCCTCAAGAAGGTTGTCTGCTCCGTTTACCTCGTATTCTTTGCCGTCTACATGAATAGTAGCCATTAGCATGCTTCCAGTTGTCTCAGTCAGCGACTAAGAGTTAATCAAAATTCTGTTCGCGTTCCCCTCATCTACCTGATGAGGGGAGAACCATTACCAGCGCGCTTTCAGCAAGTTTGGCTGGATACCGCCAATTGCATGGGTATTGCTGAATTGCTGTTTAATGCCCGCTTCGAACTCTTCGCGGAAATATTTAATCGCGCTCTGTAACGGTTCAACCGCACCTGGCGCATGCGCGCAGAAGGTTTTACCCGGCCCGAGTTGTCGACACAGTTGCTCAAGTGTCTCGATATCTCCAGGCTGGCCTTCGCCGCGCTCCAGCGCACGCAGGATTTTCACGCTCCACGGCAGACCATCGCGGCACGGCGTACACCAGCCGCAGGACTCACGAGCGAAGAACTCTTCCAGGTTGCGTACCAGCGACACCATGCCAATTTCATGGTCAACGGCCATCGCCAGCGCCGTACCGAGACGGCTGCCCGCTTTACCGATGCTTTCAAACTCCATCGGCAAGTCGAGGTGCGCTTCGGTCAGGAAGTCAGTACCTGCCCCGCCCGGCTGCCAGGCTTTAAATTTCAGGCCATCGCGCATACCGCCCGCGTAATCTTCAAGGATTTCACGCGCGGTGGTGCCAAACGGCAACTCCCACAGACCCGGATTTTTCACGCGGCCAGAGAAGCCCATCAACTTGGTGCCCGCATCTTTGCTGGTCGAAATGTTCTGATACCACTCAACGCCGTTCGCCAGAATTGCCGGGACGTTGCACAGGGTTTCGACGTTGTTAACACACGTCGGTTTACCCCACACGCCGGAACTGGCCGGGAACGGTGGTTTGGAGCGTGGGTTAGCGCGGCGGCCTTCCAGCGAGTTAATCAGCGCCGTTTCTTCGCCGCAGATATAACGTCCCGCACCGGTATGCACGAACAGTTCGAAGTCGAAACCGCTGCCAAGAATGTTCTTGCCGAGCAAACCGGCTTCGGTTGCTTCCGCAATCGCGCGGCGCAGATGCACCGCCGCTTCAATATATTCACCGCGCAGGAAGATGTAGCCACGGTAGGCTTTCAGCGCGAATGCCGAAATCAGCATGCCTTCCACCAGCAAGTGTGGCAGTTGCTCCATCAGCAGGCGGTCTTTATAGGTGCCCGGCTCCATTTCATCGGCGTTACACAGCAGGTAACGGATGTTCATGGATTCGTCTTTCGGCATCAGGCTCCACTTCAGGCCCGTGGAGAACCCCGCGCCACCGCGACCTTTCAGACCAGAATCTTTAACCGCATTGACAATCTCATCCGGCGCCATGCCGGTCAGCGCTTTGCGCGCACCGGCGTAACCGTTTTTGCTCTGGTACTCTTCGAGCCAGACCGGCTGTTTGTCATCGCGCAGACGCCAGGTCAGCGGATGCGTTTCAGGAGTACGGATAACTGTTTTCATTTATACCGCTCCAGCAAGTCAGGGATCGCGTCCGGCGTCAGATGGCTGTGAGTATCCTCATCAATCATCATGTTCGGGCCTTTATCGCAGTTACCCAGACAGCAGGTCGGCAGCAGCGTAAAGCGACCATCGAACGTTGTCTGGCCCGGTTTGATCTTCAGGTGGCTTTCAATCGCTGATTGAATGCCCTGATAGCCGGTGATGTGGCAAACCACGCTGTCGCAATAGCGAATAACATGGCGGCCAACCGGCTGGCGGAAGATCTGGCTGTAGAAGGTTGCCACGCCTTCGACATCGCTCGCCGGAATACCCAGCACATCAGCGATGGCGTAAATTGCGCCGTCCGGCACCCAACCACGCTGTTTCTGAACAATCTTCAGCGCTTCAATGGACGCCGCACGCGGGTCTTCGTAGTGGTGCTTCTCGTGCTCAATTGCCTCACGCTCTGCCGCACTCAGCTCAAAAGCCTCGGTTTGTGGTTGTTGATTCTCGTGCATAATTAGCGATCCACATCTGACATAACAAAATCGATACTACCCAGATAGACAATCAAGTCTGATACCAGGCTGCCGCGAATAGCCGACGGGATTTGCTGCAGGTGCGCAAAACTCGGGGTACGAACGCGGGTGCGGTAGCTCATGGTGCTGCCGTCGCTGGTCAGGTAGTAACTGTTAATACCCTTGGTTGCTTCAATCATCTGGAAGGATTCGTTGGCCGGCATTACCGGGCCCCACGACACTTGCAGGAAGTGAGTAATCAGGGTTTCGATATGTTGCAGCGTGCGCTCTTTCGGCGGCGGCGTAGTCAGCGGGTGATCCGCTTTGAACGGGCCTTCCGGCATGTTGTTGAGGCACTGCTCAAGAATGCGCAGGCTCTGGCGCAACTCTTCAACTTTCAGCATCACGCGGGTGTAACAGTCGCTCACGCCACCGCCAACCGGGATTTCAAAGTCGAAATTCTCGTAACCGGAGTACGGGCGCGCTTTACGCACGTCAAAATTGATGCCGGTCGCACGCAGGCCTGCACCGGTCGTGCCCCACTCCAGCGCTTCTTTTGCGTTGTAAGCGGCAACGCCCTGTGAGCGGCCTTTCAGAATGGTGTTACGCAGTGCCGCTTTCTCGTAAGAGGCCAGACGTTTTGGCATCCAGTCGAGGAATTCGCGCAGCAGACGATCCCAGCCACGCGGCAGATCGTGCGCCACGCCGCCAATGCGGAACCAAGCTGGGTGCATACGGAAACCGGTGATCGCTTCCACCAGATCGTAGATTTTCTGACGATCGGTAAAGGCGAAGAACACCGGCGTCATTGCGCCTACGTCCTGGATGAAGGTTGAGATATAAAGCAGGTGGCTATTGATGCGGAACAGTTCAGACAGCATCACGCGGATCACGTTGACGCGATCCGGCACGGTGATACCGGCCAGTTTTTCTACCGCCAGCACGTAAGGCATTTCGTTTACGCAACCGCCGAGATATTCGATACGGTCGGTGTAAGGAATGTAGCTGTGCCAGGACTGGCGCTCACCCATTTTCTCCGCGCCACGATGGTGGTAACCGATATCCGGCACGCAGTCGACGATCTCTTCGCCGTCCAGTTGCAGGATGATACGGAACGCACCGTGCGCAGAGGGGTGGTTCGGACCGAGGTTGAGGAACATAAAGTCCTCGTTTTCGGTGCCGCGTTTCATGCCCCAGTCTTCCGGCTTGAAGGTCAACGCTTCCATTTCCAGATCCTGTTTGGCTTTGGTCAGCTCAAACGGATCGAATTCGGTTGCGCGCGCCGGGTAATCTTTACGCAGCGGGTGACCCGTCCAGGTTTGCGGCATCATGATGCGCGTCAGGTGCGGGTGACCATTAAAGGTAACACCAAACATCTCCCAGGTTTCACGCTCATACCAGTTGGCGTTCGGGAAAAGTTTGGTCATCGTCGGCACATTCAGATCGTTTTCGGCCAGCGCCACTTTCAGCATGATGTCGCGGTTGCGATCGATGGAAATGAAGTGGTAGAAAACGGAAAAATCCGCGGCTGGCAAACCGGCGCGGTGTGTGCGTAGACGTTCATCCATGCCGTGCAAATCGAACAGCATGACGTACGGTTTCGGTAATTTCTTTAAGAAATCGACCACTTCCAGCAACTGCTCACGCTTAACCCAAACAACGGGTACCCCGGTGCGGGTCGCCTGAACGGTAAAGGCATCCGGCCCAAAACGGTTGCGCAATTCGCCAATGACCGGATCATCCAGATGATCCCGGGTCTGCCATGCGGCTTCTTGCGCAGTTAAATCGGTCATATTGTTCACCATTGCAAAGGGTCCGTGGTGACTGTTGGGTATGGCTTCGCGTTATTGGATTATTGAAATGCGAAGTTTCTTCCATTACCCACAGGCGCAAATTAAATCTCGTCCGGCGTACGCAGATTGGTCACGGCGATACGCTCGCCACGCTTACGGTCGCGTTCCGACTGCATATTGGCGCGATAAACGCCCTGATCGCCAACCACCCATGAGAGCGGACGACGCTCCTTGCCAATCGACTCCTGCAGCAGCATCAGCGCCTGCATATAGGCTTCAGGACGCGGCGGGCAGCCAGGGATGTAAACATCCACCGGGATAAATTTGTCGACGCCTTGTACGACTGAGTAGATGTCGTACATACCGCCAGAGTTGGCACAGGCACCCATGGAGATAACCCATTTAGGTTCCAGCATCTGGTCGTAAAGGCGCTGAATGACCGGCGCCATTTTGGTAAAGCATGTGCCCGCTACCACCATCAGGTCTGCCTGACGAGGAGAAGCACGCAACACTTCCGCACCAAAACGCGCAACGTCGTGCACCGCCGTAAAGGATGTCACCATCTCTACGTAACAGCACGACAGGCCAAAGTTATATGGCCAAATTGAGTTTTTACGTCCCCAGTTCACCATATCGTGCAGGGCATTCTCGAGTTTGCCCATGTAAACGCTACGGTTAATTTCTTGTTCCAGGGGGTCGGTTACGATCTCCTGTTTCTGCAGGGGGTAACGGTCGTTCTCACCGTTAGGATCTATGCGGGTGAGCGTATAATCCATCTTATTGCCTCGCGGTTAGCGTTGACTGTCAGTGTAGCTGTTAGTCTCTGGGTTGATTTGCTCACGGCGCGAACGCACGGGCGTCCAATCCAGCGCGCCAATACGCACCAGATAAACCAGACCAGCCAGCAGCACTAATATAAAAATTGCGGCTTCGACAAACCCGACCCAACCACTCTCGCGAATGGAGGTTGACCATGCGTATAAATAGAGCGCTTCCACATCGAAGATGACGAAGAACATGGCCACCAGGTAGAACTTGGCGGATAGACGTAAGCGAGCGGAACCGACGGAGTCGATACCCGATTCGAAAGGAACGTTTTTGTGCCTCGCGCGTGCGCGACCGCCCAAAAACCGACCGCCGATCAGCATCAGGCAACACAGGCCAATGGCGACAATAAGAAAGATAGCGAATGCCCAGTGATGAGCGATGATTTCAGTGGATGTTGACATACGCATTGCTTAACTCAAAAGGTAGCGTTATTACCTCTGCTCTTGCTGGCAGATGACGCCACATCGATTCACGGGGAGGAATAAAAAACCACACATTAACTGTGTAAAAGGCGAAAACAGCTAAACGATGTGGGTTTTTACTCCTTTCTATAACCTTTTGTCAACTTTAACAAAGGTTTCCTCACATTAGTTTACATCGGCAGCAATTCATTAACATTTAGTGCCGTTTTCTTGAACGGCTTCAAACATTCACAAGAAATATCCAGGTGTTGAATCGTGTCCGTAGCGAGGTTTTACACTAATTACCCGCTTATTTTGACAGGATTTTGTCCGGATTCCTCCCCCTCAACGGGAGTATTTTCTTGATCTGAGACACGCTTTTGTTAATTCATTCAGTGAAACAGCAACAATCCGCCTTGATTTTTAACATGACCAGCAGGCATGAAAGACTATAGTTGAAAAAAGGAGATCTTGCTGTGAGTGATATTAAATTATTGAAAGAAAGAATAATTTTCAGGAATGGGGTTTCTGTGATTCATCATCTGTGCGCAAAATGAACCGATAACCGCTTTTTTGCCGCCAGCGGTTCATTTTTGCACTTACATTTTGTTACCAGATTTGGCAGGGGATGTTAGCTAAAATCCCCTTCGATAACCAGCGGATCGTCTCCTCCTTCAGGAGTACCGCCGCTGTAATGCCAGGGGTTTTGATAATGTTCCATGGCCTGGAAAATTACCTGTGCCAGCTCATTGCGGCTTTGCGGGTTATAACAGAGCAAATATTCCGTATCCGGCAACAGCGGCAGCCCTTCGGCTCTGCCCAGCACGCGCAAATCAGGGCTCATCATTTCCACCGGCCGCGCGGTTACACCTAATCCGGCTTTTACAGCTGCTTTGACCGCCGACAACGACGAAGCAACATAAGCCATACGCCAGGGAATATCCGCATCATTCAGCGAATTGATGACCATATCGCGAAATGGGCTGGGCTCATCCAACAGAACCAGTGGTATCGCCTCACTTTTCTGTAACACGTACTCAGCCGAGCAGTACCAGTGCGTGGGCGATGTGCGTAACGTCAGGCAATCGAATTGCGCGGAACGGTGAGTCGTCACCACGAGATCAACATCATGCTCTTGTTCGCGTTCGTCAGAAAAGGGGTTGCGTTTCACGCGCACATCAAGAGCCAGCTTCGGGTATACCGAGCTAATACGATTAAGCAAAAACGGTAAAATGGTGTCCGCAGACTCATCAGAAGCACCAATAGTTAAGACGCCCTGAAGGTTGCTAAACATTAACGACGTGCATGCTTCGTCATTGAAACGTAAGATCTTTCGCGCATATCCCAGTAACTGAATACCATGTTCAGTTAACAGTTTATTGCGGCCATGACGGGCAAATAATTCTTTTCCCACTAATTGTTCAAGCCGCTGCATTTGCTGACTTACGGCGGATTGTGTGCGACAAACTGCAGCAGCGGCCGCAGCAAAAGTGTTTAGATCGGCGACCGCAACGAAAGTTCTCAGCAGATCGAGGTCGAGATTCAATATCGGACGATTTGCATTTATCATAATTTTTCACTTACGGGTCGTTCGCGCGGAGTGACCCGGGTTTATGCTGTGCTCGTAAGATTAAGTAATTCCATTTAAAAAGTGCATCCAGCAGGTTTATAACCAGGTAAAGCTGGCAGTCGTTCAGGTGTTTATAGTTCGCTGTCTAACGCAAGCTGAACTCGATGGCTTTATTTCGCCTTCTGCCATTCCTTTTAGATATATAAAAGATGCCAAAGCGCGTTATTCCTTTTAAGAAAAACATGTTTGTGCAACGTTCATAGGCTATACATAGCACTGCGCCATATAGAACCAGCCTATATAACTGGTCAGAATTAAAAGCGAGTAATAACAATCAACTACAATTAAGAAATAAACCTTAACTAAAGCAAGGCCTTTGGTATCAGTTCCATTTCTTGCCCCACGAGTTTAACCTAAAACCTTTATATTTATAAGCATTATTACGAATTATCTTAAGCAAACAAATGGCTTCCACCACACCATCTACTTATTAATATTAGTGATAGTCATCGTTCCCATTCTCAATATTAAATAGCTATTAATTAAGTGAAGAACTAACTATTAATAATGCTTAACATTGCGTTCACAGCCAACTCACCTCTTCGCCAGGCCGAATGAGGAGGAAATCTATCGCGCTGGTTTTAAGCAGAAAGCGAATTCTACCGTAGCACAACGGCCTCAAACCGAGACTAAACGAACGCTTTTAGGCGGTAAAAAATCTCACCTAAAAACACAAAATCAGCATTAAAAACCAAAACATAAAACAAACACAGAAAAAATAAAAAACATAAAGCCCAATAAATAGTTAAAAAATCGCTAACCATCAGAGACATTAAGACAAAATCTTCTCCTGCTAACCCTTCAAAACGGACCGAGGGGGGAGTACATTGTTCCGTGCTCACTTCCACGGCAGGCAGTGGCTATTCCAGCTAAAAGGTCAAAGGTTCATGTCCTCCATCGAAAAATCCAGCAAATTAGATAACGTCTGTTACGACATCCGTGGCCCGGTTCTGAAAGAAGCAAAACGTCTTGAAGAAGAAGGCAACAAGGTCCTCAAACTCAACATCGGCAACCCAGCCCCTTTCGGCTTCGAGGCACCGGATGAAATTCTGGTTGATGTGATCCGCAACCTGCCCAGCGCGCAAGGTTACTGCGATTCAAAAGGGCTCTATTCCGCGCGCAAAGCCATCATGCAGCACTACCAGGCGCGCGGCATGCGCGAAATCACTGTGGAAGACATCTATATTGGCAACGGTGTTTCCGAGTTGATTGTGCAGTCGATGCAGGCGTTGCTGAACAGCGGTGACGAAATGCTGGTGCCCGCACCGGATTACCCGCTGTGGACCGCTGCAGTCTCACTCTCTGGCGGCAAAGCGGTGCACTATTTATGCGATGAATCGGCAGGCTGGTTCCCCGATCTCGATGATATCCGCGCCAAAATTACGCCGCGTACGCGCGGGATTGTCATTATCAACCCGAACAACCCAACCGGCGCGGTCTACTCAAAAGAGCTGCTGCTGGAAATCGTTGAGATCGCGCGTCAGCACAACCTCATCATCTTTGCAGATGAAATCTACGACAAAATTCTTTACGACGAAGCGCAGCATCACTCCATTGCTGCACTCGCGCCGGATCTGTTCACCATCACTTTTAACGGGCTGTCGAAAACCTATCGCGTCGCGGGATTCCGCCAGGGCTGGATGGTGTTGAGCGGGCCTAAAAAACACGCGAAAGGCTACATTGAAGGACTGGAGATGCTGGCGTCGATGCGCCTGTGCGCCAACGTTCCGGCTCAACATGCAATTCAGACCGCGCTCGGCGGCTACCAGAGCATTAGTGAATTTATTGTGCCTGGCGGTCGCCTGTATGAACAGCGTAACCGCGCGTGGGAGCTAATTAACGAGATCCCGGGCGTTTCCTGCGTGAAACCAAGCGGCGCGTTGTATATGTTTCCGAAAATCGACGCCAAACGCTTCAATATTCACGACGACCAGAAAATGGTTCTCGACTTCCTGTTGCAGGAAAAAGTGCTGCTGGTACAAGGCTCTGCGTTTAACTGGCCATGGCCGGATCACGTGCGAATTGTGACGTTACCGCGTGAAGACGATCTGGAAATGGCGATTACCCGTTTTGGTCGTTTCCTCTCGGGTTACCATCAGTAAGGATACCGGGGGAGGATTTGCATCTTCCCCCACTCTCTGCGCACAATGGCTCAGGTCGCAGTCACAGACAAGGTAAACCATGAGTCAGAGCCACTTTTTCGCCCACCTTTCCCGCCTTAAACTTATCAATCGCTGGCCACTGATGCGCAATGTGCGCACAGAGAATGTCTCCGAACATAGCCTGCAAGTCGCGATGGTCGCCCACGCGCTGGCGGCCATTAAAAACCGTAAATTCGCAGGCCAGCTCAATGCCGAGCGCATCGCGCTGCTGGCGATGTACCACGATGCATCGGAAGTGCTGACAGGCGATTTGCCAACGCCGGTAAAATATTTCAACTCGCAAATCGCCCAGGAATATAAAGCCATTGAGAAGATCGCCCAGCAGAAGCTGGTCGAGATGGTGCCGGAAGAACTGCGTGATATTTTTGCGCCGCTGATCGATGAGCATCACTACACCGCAGAAGAAAAATCGATCGTGAAACAGGCAGATGCCCTGTGCGCTTATCTGAAATGTCTGGAAGAGCTCTCCGCTGGCAACAACGAATTCTTGCTAGCCAAATCACGGCTGGAAAAAACGCTCGATGCGCGCCGCAGCCCGGAAATGGATTACTTTATGCAGGTGTTTGTACCGAGCTTCCATCTGTCGCTGGATGAGATCAGCCAGGATTCGCCGCTGTAACTGAACATGCCGGGCCAACAGCCCGGCCAGGTCAGGTCAGGTCAGGTCAGAACGGAAACAGCACCGGGATTAATAATGCGCAGACCACCATCACCAGTAACGTGAACGGCACGCCAATTTTTACGAAATCACTGAACTGATAGTTACCCGGCCCTAAAACCAGCGTATTCACCGGTGAGGAAACAGGCGTCATAAACGCCGCCGAGGCCGCCATCGCCACGACCATGGCAAACGGATAAGGTGACACGCCCATCGATTTCGCCGCCGCCAGCGCAATCGGCGCCATCAATACCGCAGTGGCGGTGTTAGAGATAAATAACCCAATCGTGGCGCACATCACGAACAGACATATCAGCATCAGATGTGGGCCGTAGCCGCCGCCCAAATCCATCAACCCTTTCACCACCAAATCCACACCGCCGGTTTTTTGCAGCGCCAGCGCGAACGGCATCATGCCGACAATCAAAATAATGCTCGGCCAGTGGATCGCTTTATACGCACTTTCCGCATCAATACAGCGAAATTTACCCATCAACATGCAAGCTATGATCGCGGCCACCGGATTGGGAATTTCATCAGTCAGCATCAATGCAATCATCAATACCAGACAAAAAATAGCGTGTGCCGCCTGGCTGTGCGCCGGAGAAGCGGCGCTCTCTTCCACCGGTAAGTTGAGCACCACAAAGTCGCGCCCGTGCGAACCAAGCTGGCTGATAAGTTTCCAGTTGCCGACCACCAGAAAAACATCGCCCAATTGCAATGTTTCATCCGTCACTGCGCCTTCCAGCGCCTCGCCGTTGCGTTTCAGACCAACAACATTAAGACCGTAGCGGGTGCGAAAACCGATTTCGCGCACGGTTTTACCAATCAGTTCCGAATCGGGGATCAACGACACCTCCGCCATTCCAACATCCAGCGCCTGGTCGGAGAAATACTCACCGCGCAGGATCATCGGCTCAAGCAGTTGTTCAGCGCAAAACTGGCGCAAATCGACTTCGGCGGCAGACATATCAATCAGCAGCACATCGCGGGCACGAAATTCGGACACCCCATTAACGTTAACAATGACACGCCGGAAATGTCGCCAGCGCTCAACACCGATAATGTTGGCACCATAGCGTTCTCGCAGTTGTAAATCATCCAGGCGCTGCCCAATCATTGGCGAACCGGGGCGAATCGCCAGACGGCGCGCCCGTCCGGCAAGACGATACTCCTTAATAAGATCGCGAAAACTGCGACGTTTCCAGCTTTCACGCGCGGTATCGTCACTCTCCCCTTTCAACGTGAAACGCATCAACAGCATATAAATAATGCCAAGCAGCAAGATCACCAGCCCTAAAGGCGTCACGCTAAAAAAGCTGAACCCGCTAAAGCCTTCGCGTAGCAATTCGCTATTAACGACAAGATTTGGCGGCGTCGCTACCAGCGTCATCATGCCGCTAATAAGGCCGGCGAAGCTGAGCGGCATCATCAGCCGTGACGGCGAAATCTGCATGCGCATTGACACACTGAGCACTACCGGGATGAAGATCGCCACCACGCCGGTCGAACTCATAAACGCGCCAAGCCCGGCAACGGTAACCATCAACAGCACCAGCATTTTGATTTCGCTGCTGCCCGCCATGTTGACCAGCCACGTCCCCATATTCGTCGCCACACCGGTGCGCACCAGGCCATCGCCGATGATAAACAGTGCGGCAATTAATACGACGTTCGGGTCGCTAAAACCGGAAAACGCTTCGGAAAGCGTCAGCGTTCCACTGAGAACGAAGGCAACAATGACAAACAGCGCAACAGCATCCATACGCACTTTGCCCGTCGCAAAAAGCACCACCGCGATGCCCAGCAGACACAGTACCCAGATAAGTTCACCGTTCACAACGAATCCTTGTCAGTTGAGAGTGGAGAAATAGTGCCATAAAAAACCCCACAAAAGTGGGGTTAAATCATGGAATCAGGCCTTTAGCGTGACATTCACCAGGCCGTCCGGCCGTTTTGCGACATCGAGCGCGTCGAGTGTGGTGAGCCGGAAATCTACTTCATCAAGCCGGGGCGCATCTGCCGGAACATTTACCGCAATCACATGGCAACCTGCGGCAAGGCCGGAAAGGACACCCGCCGGCGCATCTTCCACCACCACGCACTCTTGCGGTACCAGCCCCAGCAGCTGAGCGCCGAGGAGATAAGCATCAGGCTCAGGTTTGCCGCGAGTGACCTGCTCAGCGGTGACGAACACTTTCGGCGTCGGCAACCCGGTCGCACGATGTCGCGCGTGCGCGACAGGCACCGACCCGGAAGTGACGATAGCCCACGGAATCGCTGACTCATCTAAGTGCTGAAGCAGCGCAATCGCGCCAGGCAGCGCGGTAATGCCATCGGTATCTGCCGCTTCAATTTGTTCAAGCCAGGTAAACTCAGCCGCAATCTCTGCTTCAGACTTGCCCGGTAAGAAATGCCGCAGCGAGGTAATCGCCTGTTTGCCATGGATAAAATTCAGTACTTCATCATGCGCGATACCAAATCGATCAGCCCAGTTACACCATGCCCGCTCCACGGCAGGCAGCGAATTCACCAGGGTGCCATCCAGGTCAAACAGAAATCCTTTACACTGCACACTCACCTCCTCAGGCGTTAATAATCTGATTAATTTCGTTACTGCTCAGGTGGTACTGACGCGGGCAGGAGTGCCACACGCTCAGCATGCGCTGATATTTTTCCCACATTGGGGTTTGCGCGTTAAAGCCATGGGTTCCCGCGTCGAAATGGGTATAACGGCCTTCGATGTTGACCATAAAACGCACATAGCCGAGATAACGCGCTTCCGTTGCGGCGTCAAAGCCAAGGAAAGTCACGCGGCGCTCATCAATGGCGCTGGTATCTTTCAGGTTGGTCCAGGAGACATGCAGTGCGTGGTACATCTCCATGATGTCGATAACCGTGCGACAGGTCTCTTCTTTCAACTCGCCGAATTCACGATCCAACTCACGCATTTGCAGGCCATATCCACGCTCAATAATGGTTTGCAAACGGCGATAGCGCTCCGCATTTGCCGGGTCCATCATGGTCATCATTTTGTACTGGTTGGATAAGATCAGACGTTGGGCATTAGTCATTTCCATCTTTCGACTCCTGTGGCACATCGGCGCATTAAAAAAGATGTCTTGAGTTTACCTGCTGAAAAAGACGGCTTTTTTGATTTGCCGGGGGTTTTGGGTAGAACACGATGAAAAATAAAAAAGAAGACATCGCAAAAATGCCTTCTTTTATAGAGATTACGAAATTTGCTCAAACTCACAAATCATCAAGAAATGTTTTATCGAGCTGTTTAAAAGCACGTTTAAGCGTGTCGGCCAGCGCCTGGTAATCAGGCTTACCCTCTACAGGTGCCAGCGCCTGACCCGCTTCTTGCAGCTTGCCGCGCACTTCATAAAACCAGTGCAGAATTGACGGCGGTAGCGGCGTCACGGAACGCTTACCCAGCCACCAAAGCCCCTGCATTGGCAGGCTCAGCGCAAACAACGCGGTAGCCACCGCCGGGCCAAGCTGGCCACCGAGCGCAATTTGCCAGCAGAGAGTAAACACTGCCACTGGCGGCATAAAGCGCGTGGCATAGCGCATTGCGCGGATCACGCGGTTTTCAACGAACATCGGAGCGAGGCGTTTTTCCATAGGCCAGGTCTTCGCATAGTGCTGACCCCGACGAAACAAACTAAAAAAAGTGACGGGTCGATTCTCTGAAGTGGACATGGTTTACCTCAACTTCACATATAAAAATTAAAAAAATTGTGCAAAACAACAACTGTGAATGACATCGTTAAAATTTTTTGTCAATCCCACCTGGTATCAGGTATCCTGTGGCGGCCTTGACCGGTTCATTAGACGAATATCTTTAAGTCGTCAAATTTAAGCTCATTATGCCACTGCCTGAAATTTGCGCAAAATAGCTTAAAATTTTATGTATTCTTCTCATCATGCCAGAAAGTAAACCCGGCATGATGTTAATCATAATTGTCAGTGTCCACCTGCGCTACGCTGTGCGACTCACTGACCTTTTTTAGCCACGTATCATAAATAGGTACTTCCATGTCGAGTAAGTTAGTACTGGTTCTGAACTGCGGTAGCTCCTCACTGAAATTCGCAATCATCGATGCAGTTAATGGTGACGAGTACCTTTCTGGTTTAGCCGAATGTTTCCACCTTCCTGAAGCGCGCATCAAGTGGAAAATTGATGGCGGTAAACAAGAAGCGGCTTTAGGTGCAGGTGCCGCTCACAGCGAAGCGCTGAACTTTATCGTTAACACTATTCTGGCACAAAAACCAGAACTGTCTGCACAACTGACCGCAATCGGTCACCGCATCGTGCACGGTGGCGAAAAATACACCAGCTCTGTGGTTATCGACGAATCCGTTATTCAGGGCATCAAAGACGCAGCCTCTTTCGCACCGCTGCACAACCCGGCTCATCTGATCGGTATCGCCGAAGCGCTGAAATCCTTCCCGAACCTGAAAGACAAAAACGTGGCTGTCTTCGATACGGCGTTCCATACCACCATGCCGGAAGAATCCTACCTGTATGCGCTGCCGTACAAACTGTACAAAGAGCACGGAGTTCGTCGCTACGGTGCACACGGCACCAGCCACTTCTATGTGACTCAGGAAGCAGCCAAAGTCTTGAACAAACCGGTTGAAGAACTGAACATCATCACCTGCCACCTGGGCAACGGTGGTTCTGTTTCCGCTATCCGTAACGGCAAATGCGTTGACACGTCCATGGGTCTGACCCCGCTGGAAGGCCTGGTAATGGGTACCCGTTCTGGTGATATCGATCCGGCTATCATTTTCCATCTGCATGACACTCTGGGCATGAGCGTTGAAGCTATCAACAAAATGCTGACCAAAGAGTCCGGTCTGCTGGGTCTGACCGAAGTCACCAGCGACTGCCGTTATGTAGAAGACAACTACAAAGATAAAGAAGACGCGAAACGCGCAATGGACGTTTACTGCCACCGTCTGGCGAAGTACATCGGCTCTTACACTGCGCTGATGGACGGTCGTCTGGACGCGGTTGTCTTCACCGGTGGTATCGGTGAAAACGCCGCCATGGTACGTGAGCTGTCTCTGGGCAAACTGGGCGTTCTCGGCTTTGAAGTTGATCACGAACGTAACCTGGCTGCCCGTTTTGGTAAGTCTGGCTTTATCAACAAAGAAGGCACCCGCCCGGCTGTCGTTATCCCGACAAACGAAGAGCTGGTCATCGCGCAAGACGCGAGCCGCCTGACTGCCTGATTCCACACACCGCCAGCCCACGCTGGCGGTGCTGTTTTGTAACCCGTCTCGCAAGACGGTAACGAAAGAGGATTAACCGTGTCCCGTATTATTATGCTGATCCCTACCGGAACCAGCGTCGGCCTGACCAGCGTCAGCCTTGGCGTTATCCGTGCTATGGAACGCAAAGGCGTTCGTCTGAGCGTCTTTAAACCGATCGCTCAGCCGCGCGCCGGTGGCGATGCGCCAGACCAGACCACCACAATCGTGCGTGCCAACTCTGGCCTGACTGCAGCAGAACCGCTGAAAATGAGCCACGTTGAGTCGCTGCTCTCCAGCAACCAGAAAGACGTGCTGATGGAAGAGATCATCGCCCGCTATCACGAAAGCAGCAAAGACGCTGAAGTGGTGCTGGTTGAAGGTCTGGTTCCGACGCGTAAACATCAGTTCGCGCAATCGCTGAACTTTGAAATCGCGAAAACGCTGAACGCAGAAATCGTGTTTGTCATGTCTCAGGGCACCGACACGCCAGAGCAGTTGAAAGAGCGTATCGAACTGACCCGCAACAGCTTCGGCGGCACGAAAAACACCAACATCACTGGCGTTATCGTTAACAAACTGAACGCACCGGTTGATGAACAAGGCCGTACCCGCCCTGACCTGTCTGAAATTTTTGATGACTCGTCCAAAGCAAAAGTTATTCATATCGATCCGGCGAAACTGCAAGAAGCCAGCCCGCTGCCGGTGCTGGGCGCTGTGCCGTGGAGCTTCGATCTGATTGCTACCCGCGCAATCGACATGGCCCGCCACCTGAATGCGACCATTGTTAACGAAGGCGATATCAAAACCCGCCGTGTGAAATCCGTGACCTTCTGTGCGCGCAGCATTCCGCACATGCTGGAACACTTCCGCCCGGGTTCACTGCTGGTGACCTCCGCAGATCGTCCGGACGTGCTGGTTGCTGCTTGCCTTGCCGCGATGAACGGCGTGGAAATCGGGGCGCTGCTGCTGACTGGCGGTTACGAAATGGACGCCAGCGTGCGCAAACTGTGTGAACGTGCATTCGCCACCGGCCTGCCGGTATTTATGGTGAATACCAACACCTGGCAGACCTCCCTGAGCCTGCAGAGCTTCAACCTGGAAGTTCCGGTTGATGATAACGAGCGTATCGAAAACGTTCAGGAATACGTAGCTGGCTACATCAATGCCCAGTGGATCGATTCTCTGACCGCAACTTCCGAACGCAGCCGTCGTCTCTCTCCGCCGGCATTCCGTTACCAGTTGACTGAGCTGGCGCGCAAAGCGGGCAAACGCGTTGTTCTGCCGGAAGGCGACGAACCGCGTACCGTGAAAGCTGCCGCTATCTGTGCTGAACGTGGTATCGCGACCTGTATCCTGCTGGGTAACCCGGACGAGATCAATCGCGTTGCCGCTGCGCAAGGCGTTGAGCTGGGCACCGGGATTGAAATCGTCGATCCGGACGTGGTACGTGAAAGCTACGTTGCTCGCCTGGTTGAGCTGCGTAAGAGCAAGGGCATGACCGAAGCCGTCGCCCGCGAACAGCTGGAAGACAACGTGGTTCTCGGCACGCTGATGCTGGAACAGGACGAAGTTGACGGTCTGGTTTCCGGTGCTGTGCACACCACCGCGAACACCATCCGTCCGCCGCTGCAGTTGATCAAAACCGCACCGGGCAGCTCACTGGTTTCTTCCGTGTTCTTTATGCTGCTGCCGGAACAGGTTTATGTGTACGGTGACTGCGCCATCAACCCGGATCCTACCGCTGAACAGCTGGCAGAAATCGCGATTCAGTCTGCGGATTCCGCTATCGCGTTCGGTATCGAACCGCGTGTGGCAATGCTCTCCTACTCCACCGGTAACTCCGGCGCGGGTAGCGATGTAGAGAAAGTGCGCGAAGCAACGCGTCTGGCACAGGAAAAACGTCCTGACCTGGTGATCGACGGTCCGTTGCAGTACGACGCTGCCGTTATGGCTGACGTTGCGAAATCCAAAGCGCCGAACTCTCCGGTTGCAGGTCGCGCTACCGTGTTCATCTTCCCGGATCTGAACACCGGTAACACCACCTACAAAGCGGTACAGCGTTCTGCCGACCTGATCTCCATCGGGCCGATGCTGCAGGGTATGCGTAAACCGGTTAACGACCTGTCCCGTGGCGCGCTGGTTGACGATATCGTCTACACCATCGCACTGACCGCGATCCAGGCTTCACAGCAGTAATCTGCTGTAACCGGCAACAAAAAGGCGACCTGATGGTCGCCTTTTTTATTTACACCTGCTTATTTACAACAGCTCGCGTGCCGCCGCCACGATGTCATTCGCTGTGAGTCCATACTCTTGTTGCAGAAAATCCTGTGTCCCTACCTGGCCATAACGTTCCTTCACGCCAACACGGCGCATCGGCACCGGGCTGGTTTCCACTAACACTTCCGCCACGGCTGAGCCCAGCCCGTTATGAATGCTGTGGTTCTCACAGGTAACAATCCGCCTGGTCTTCTCTGCGTAGTTCTTCACCAGCTCACGGTCGATAGGTTTTAAAGTAAACATATCGATCACCGCCACGCTGATACCTTCTTGCGCCAGTTGCTGCGCGGCGGTCAGGGCTTCGGCAACCATAATGCCATTGGCAATTAACGTAATGTCTGTCCCCTCGCACAGCACATTACCTTTACCGATGGTGAAGCGTGAGCCCGGCTGGTAGATGGTCGGCGCCTGTTTGCGGATGGTGCGCACCCAGTAAAAACCTTCCAGCTCCGCCAGTTGATGCAAAATATCGGAAAACATTACCGCATCTGTCACTTCCAGCACGACCGAATGCGCCAGCCCGCGCACAATCCCCATATCCTCAAATGACATGTGCGTCCCGCCGTTGTGGCACGCGGTGACACCCGCATCGGAGGCGATAACCTTGACATTGTTGCGCTGGTAATCGAGCGCCATAAACAACTGGTCGAAACAGCGTCGGCTGGCAAAAGCGGTGAACGTGTGCACAAACGGTTTACGTCCAGTCAGTGAAAGCCCTGCCGCCGTGCCGATCACGTTCGCTTCCATGATGCCGCAATTGATCACCTGCTGCGGATACTTTTTATGGACACCATCCATCGCCATCGAACTCATCAAGTCGGCTTCCAGGGCGATAATATCGCTGCCTGCCTCGATCTGCTCGCTGATAAAACCGGCATAGACTTTGCGCATCTCGATACTGTCTTTGCCGCCGGGTTCAGCCACCTTAATCATGTGCCGCCTCCAGTTGTTTAATGGTGTCGTTTAGCGCCTGCTTCATCTCATCTGTCAGGCGTAAGTGGTGAGAATTACTGAGACTTTCGAGGTACGGCACCCCCTGCCCTTTAATGCTATCGAGGATCACCAACCGCGGCCTTGCATCGGCTGGCGGAACAGGCTTCACCACCTCCAGAAGGGCAGCAATGTCGTCCCCCTTCACCGTACAGACATCAAAACCGAAGGCGCGGAATTTCCCTTGCAGATCGAAGGCGCAGATAATTTCATCCAGCTCGCCATCCAGTTGTTGCTTGTTCCAGTCAACAAACACCGTCAGATTGTTGAGCCGATGATGGGCAATAAACTGGAATGCTTCCCAGCACTGCCCTTCATTTAACTCACCATCGCCAACGATACAAAACACGCGATTAGGCCTGCCCGCCAGCTTATGGCCTAGCGCTATTCCCCCCGCGATGGAAATGCCCTGCCCCAGCGATCCGGTTGTGGCATCTACGCCCCTCGTTTTTAAGCGATCCGGATGGCTTGGCAAACGGGTTCCATTTTCGTTGAGCGTCATTAGCGCTTCCTGAGGAAAATAGCCTTTCAATGCCAACGTGCTATACAGCGCCGGGCCAGCGTGACCTTTCGAGAGCACAAAGTAGTCGCGTTCCGGCCAGTCCGGGTCGGCCGGGTCAATCCGCATGACCTCGCCATACAACACCGCGAGGGTTTCTACCACCGACATGCTGCCGCCATAGTGCCCAAAACCAAGATGCGTTAAGGCCCTGAGAGTGGCGACACGAATGTCCCGCGCAAATTGTGTTACTTCTGCAATTGTGCTCATGACTTCGCTCCGTTCTTTTCATCTGCATCGCTGGCAGCCGACTTGCCTTTTGACATCACATTCCAGATCACTAAGGCAATGAACAACGCCACCACCAGACCGGTAATGGCCATCGGTGACAGATAACGCGCGAGGTTGCCCAGCACAATGCCAATAAAGCCAAAGTCGGCATCGGAGAAAGTGGTATTGGCAAAGCCGAGCGCGCCCAGTACAGGCAGCAGCAACACCGGCAGGAAGGTGATCAGCAAACCGTTGGCGAAGGCACCGATCATCGCGCCCCGTCGCCCGCCGGTAGCGTTACCAAACACGCCCGCCGTTGCACCGGTGAAGAAATGCGGTACCACGCCAGGCAGAATCAGCACCAGCTTCATCTGACCGAGCAGGAACAGCCCCACCAGCCCGCCGAGAAAACTGAACAGGAAGCCAACCAACACTGCGTTTGGCGCATAGGGATAAACCACCGGGCAATCCAGCGCCGGACGGGCATTGGGGACCAGTTTTTCAGAAAAGCCGGTAAAGGCCGGCACGATTTCCGCCAGGATCAAGCGAACGCCTTGCAGGATAATGAACACACCTGCGGCAAAGGTGATAGCCTGAATAATCGCGTAGACGAGGAAGTTCTGCCCGGCGCTCAGTTGTCCCTCAACATACTCACGCCCGGCACATACGGCGAGGATCATATAAATAATGATCATTGTCAGCGAGATAGAGATGGAACTGTCTCGCAGGAAGCTCAGGTTTTTCGGCAGGTTCATCTCTTCGGTTGAACGTGACCCTTTACCGCATTTACTGCCGATCCAGCCGGATAACACGTAGCCCAGCGTACCAAAATGACCAAAAGCGATATCGTCGTTGCCGGTGATCCGCTTCATATAACGCTGTGCAATCGCCGGGAAAAACGCCATCACCAGGCCGAGAATCAGCGAACCGGTAAACACCAAACCGATACCTTCAAATCCGGCAACGGTGAGGATCACCCCAATCATGCAGGCCATATAAAAGGTGTGATGTCCGGTAAGGAAAATGTATTTCAGCCGCGTAAAGCGCGCGACAATAATATTCGCCACCATACCGAACGCCATGATCAGCGCTGTAGACGCGCCATATTTTTCAAGCGCAATTGAAACAATCGCTTCGTTATTCGGAATAATCCCCTGAATATTAAAAGCGTGCTCAAACATACCGCCCAACGGGTTTAACGACCCAACTAATACCGTTGCACCGCCGCCGAGCACGATAAAACCAAGAATGGTTTTCACTGTGCCTTTGACGACATCCGAAAAAGATTTTTTCTGCGCAACCAGGCCAATCAGCGCAATTAACCCCACCAATACTGACGGGACTTTCAAAATATCAACAACAAAGTTTAGCGTTTCAAGGATAAACATATCCACCTCGCTTTATGCATGTCGCACCGTGGTGCGCTGCATCCGGTTGATGTTAACGGCTGGCGAAGAAAGCGCTGATTTTCGCTTCCAGTTCATTGATATCAATAATGTTGTTAAGTACAACCAACTGGTTTTCCGGCACGCTGGCGCTGGCTGCAATATCTTTTGCCATTACAAACACATCGGCGGCACCTGGTGTGGCAGAAGAGAGGTCGGAATGTTCGACTTCCGCTTCAATATTTAATTTTTTAAGCACTTTTTTAATATTCATTTCGACCATAAAACTACTGCCCAGGCCGGATCCGCAAATTGCCATTATTTTCATTGTGTTTACCTTTTTTGAGTAGAGTACAACCGCATCGCCCATAGCAGGCAATGTTTCATCACTGGTGAAATAAAATAAAAATCAGAAACGATGAATAATTTTTTTAATTTCCTCCTGAGTGTTTGCACGATGTAATTGTGCAATATCTTCATCGCTGGAAAATAACTCTGCCAGCGCGGCGATCATTTCAATATGGCTGTCTTTATCCGGTGCGGCCAACATAATAATGGTATCAACCGGATCGGATTCTTCAGATCCAAAATTCACCCCTTGAGACAATTTTAATAATGACAGGCCTAAGCCTTTTGCCCCTTCCTCCGGCCTGGCATGCGGCATGGCCAGCCCTGGTGCCAGCACATAATACGGTCCCAGTTTGTGATGTTGCGCGACAATGGCCGTCACATACTCCGGCGTAATGGTGCCGGACGCGAGCAGCGGTCTGGCGCAAATCTCCAGCGCTTGCGGCCAGTTTTCCACGCTTTCTAACACCTGAATAGTTTTGTCGTTAAGCCATTGGTTTAACACTTCGCACTCCTTATCGGGATGAGATGGGCAAACTTTATGCAACTCTGCAGCGCTTATCCGTGATGATAGTCGCAAAGATAGCGCTACCAACAGGAATGATCGAAAAATGTGATAGCGCTATCAGATATGAAAACGCAGGGGAATTCGCAGAAAAAGCAGGCATTTCCGGCGTATACTCCCTTGAGATGACTCATAACTCAGCGCCTGAGCTATCAGGGCTTTCAGGAAACGGAATGACAATTACCCGAAAACGTCGGAGCACAGGAAAAGTCACCCTTGCCGATGTGGCGCAACTGGCGGGCGTCGGCACCATGACCGTCTCCAGGGCATTACGTACCCCGGAGCAGGTTTCAGATAAATTGCGCGAGAAAATAGAAGCTGCCGTGCAGGAACTGGGGTACATGCCTAACCTCGCGGCCAGCGCGCTGGCTTCCGCCTCATCGTGGACGATTGCCATGGTGGTGCCGAGCCTTGCCGAATCCGGCTGCTCGGAAATGTTCGCCGGTTTGCAGCAGGTGTTACAACCTGCGGGCTATCAAA
Source organism: Enterobacter sp. R4-368 (assembly GCF_000410515.1). Taxonomy (NCBI): domain Bacteria; kingdom Pseudomonadati; phylum Pseudomonadota; class Gammaproteobacteria; order Enterobacterales; family Enterobacteriaceae; genus Enterobacter; species Enterobacter sp. R4-368. Next base: position 1,414,869 of record NC_021500.1, read on the forward strand.
TCATGCTCGCCGAATCACAGCACCGGCTGGAGCAGGAGGAGAAGCTGCTGGAAACGCTGCTCGCCTCCAATCTGGCCGCGGCCATTTTACTTAGCGTCGAACATAGCGATACCGTACGCCACTGGCTGAAAAACGCCTCTATTCCGGTAATCGAAATCGGTGCGGTGCGCGCCGATCCCATTGATATGAATATCGGTATTGATAACGTTGCGGCAATGTTCGAACTGACGCAAATGCTGGTGCAGCGCGGTTATCAGAATATCGGCTTATTGTGTGCCAACCAGGAGCAGTGGATTTTTCAGCAACATTTGCAGGGTTGGTATAAAGCGATGCTACGTCACCATCTTTCACCAAACAGGGTGATCAATGCCGCCGCACCGCCCATCTTTTCTACGGGAGCGGCACAATTGCCGGAATTTCTGCTGGCGTGGCCGGAACTGGACGCATTGGTGTGTGTCTCGGATGAGCTGGCCTGCGGCGCGCTTTACGAGTGCCAACGGCGCAGAATTAAGGTTCCGGACGATTTAGCGATTGTCGGCTTCGGCGACAGCGATGTCAGCCGGGTATGTGTGCCACCGTTAACGACAATTTCCGTGCCGCATCGCAAGATTGGTATTGAAGCAGGACGCGCGCTGCTGGCGCGACTGAATGATGAAACCTGGGAAAACAAAACGCCGATTGCACCGACGTTTTGCTTGCGAGATAGCTGCTAGTTATTCCGTTTCCTGCGCTATTTCCACATCATTGCTGGCATTGCGCGTCATCCACAGCGCCAGCGCTTTCAGTGAATCAGGGGTGAACTCGTCGCAGCGGGCGGTGATCTCTTCCGGCGTCATCCAGCATACTTCGCTGACCTCTTCTTCCTGTAACGCGAATGGACCGTGGGAAACGCAACTGAACAGCCCGCCCCAGACCCGACAGTGTTCATCTTCAAAGTAAAACTGGCCATGCTCGGCAAACGGCACACCCGCAATACCTAACTCCTCTTCCGCTTCGCGGCGCGCGGAATCCAGCAGGTTTTCCCCTGCCTGCACCACACCACCGGCGGTGGCATCCAGCATACCGGGCATAAAATCTTTGATCTCTGTGCGACGCTGTACCAGCACTTTGCCCATCCCATCATGCACCACAATGTAGGTTGCGCGGTGACGCAGACATTGCGCCCGCATTTGCTGACGGCTGGCCTGCGCTATCACCTCATTGTCTTCATTGACAATATCCACCCACTCCATGCCTGCAAAATGACTCTGTTCCACCATCGGGAAATCTTCTCTTTAGGGCGCTCTGTTGGCGCGTTTCGGTTGAAAGGTAACTTACGGATTAATCGTGATCTGCGCAATAACCCGCTGATCATTAAGTGTGATAACGCGCAATACGTCCTCTTCCAGCATGCCGTAGCTGGCCGCGAACCCGCCTTTTGGGATACTGACCGAACCGGGGTTGAAGTGGAAAATATCGCCCCGTTTCTCAGCAACCGGAATATGCGTATGACCATAGACCAGCACATCGCCCGCCGCCAGCGGCGGCTCGTCATCCGGGCCAAAGAGATGACCGTGCGTCAAAAACAGGCGGCGTTCAGGCAGTAAAACCTGCTGCCAGGGCGCCGTAATCGGGAACGTCAGTAGCATCTGATCCACTTCACTGTCGCAGTTGCCGCGCACGGCAACAATCCGGCTGGCCTGTTCGTTCAAACGTTCCGCCACCTGCGCTGCCGCGTAGCCTTCTGGTAAGGCATTGCGCGGGCCGTGATTCAGCACATCGCCAAGGATCACCAGCCAGCGGGCATCACTTTGCGCGAACAGTTCCAGTACGCGTTCCGTCGCGGGCAACGACCCATGAATATCCGATGCAAACATCAGTTTCATCACTGCACCTCATGTGGAAGAAAACGCCCCATAATAACGGAAGTTGTCGGGCTTATCAGCCCGCGCGCTTAGCGGAAAGTGCAACAAAGCGCTGGACCGACGAGCGTTGCCACTGGAAGGTAGCGTAATCCGCCAGCCGCTCCGGGACGTTGTCGCCGTTCAACACAAGCCGATTCAGCATCAATGCCAGGTCAACATCAGCGATACACCATTCGCCAAACAGATTCGGTTTATCGTGCGCCAGCAGCTCACTGGCAATCGCGAACAGCTTGGCGGCGCTCGCCTGCCCGGCAGCACTGAGCGGCGCTTTTTTGGCGCCGGCAAACACCACCGTTGTCGAACGCTCTTCGCGGATAGGCATCAAATCGCTGCGCAGCCAGGCCTGAATTTGCCGGGCGCGCGCACGTTTTTGCAGATCAAGCGGATAAATACGTTCCCACTCCGGCGGGGCGAAGCGCTCCTCCAGATATTCATCAATCGCCGTGGATTCACTGAGCTCAAACCCTTCAATCTCCAGCACCGGCACACGTTGCGTCAGGCTGAAACCCGGCCAGTCCGGCGCACGTTGCGCACCACTATCGAGATCAACGGTTTTCAGGGTAAAGGGCAGTCCTTTTTCATGTAGTGCGACATAGGCCGACAGCACATACGGGGAAAAATACTCTGCGTCAGACCATAAGGTAATAGCCGGTTCGCTCATAACATCCTCGTTCAGTAGTTGGGATTTTTCTTCAAAATATAACGTCCTGTGCGCACTGTCACTTGATGAAAGTTCACGCATCAGAGGTAACACCTATACTCAAACTCAGACGTTTCTTTTCCGCTTAACGGGAGCTTTGATGATAGACCTCTATTTTGCGCCCACACCAAACGGTCATAAAATAACGCTTTTTCTGGAAGAGGCGGAGCTGGAATATCGCCTGATCCGTGTGGATATCAGCAAAGGCGATCAGTTTCGCCCCGATTTTCTGACCATCTCACCTAACAACAAAATTCCCGCCATTGTCGACCATCTGCCCGCCGACGGCGGTGCGCCGCTTAGCATATTCGAATCCGGGGCGATCCTGCTTTATCTGGCGGAAAAAACGGGAAAATTACTTAGCGGTGAACTCCGCGAGCGCCATCTTACGCTGCAATGGCTGTTCTGGCAGGTTGGCGGGCTGGGGCCAATGCTCGGACAAAACCACCACTTTAACCACTTTGCGCCGCAGCCGGTGCCCTACGCTATTGAGCGCTACCAGGTAGAAACCCAGCGTTTATATCAGGTGCTGAATAAGCGTCTTGAGCGCGTACCGTGGCTGGCAGGCGAGCATTACAGCATTGCCGATATTGCCGCCTGGCCGTGGATCAATGCCCACGCGCGTCAGCGCGTCGATCTGGAGGATTACCCGGCGGTATTTAACTGGTTTGAGCGCATTCGCACTCGCCCGGCGACTGAGCGGGCGCTTCAGAAGGCGCAACACGTATAAGCATTGCGGGTAACCTCTTCACATTGCTGAAAAATTTGATGCAAAATGTGCCCGCCATCGCATGCGGGTTTTGCTGAGTCACATATGCTGAGGAAAAGCACACACATCCTGGAGGGAAGCATGAAGATACTGATTACCGGCGGAACTGGCCTGATTGGTCGTCATCTGATCCCCCGCCTGCTGGAGCTAAAACACAGTGTGACGGTGGTAACGCGCAACCCCGCCAAAGCACAACAGTTGCTTGATGCGCGCGTCAGCCTGTTAAAAGGGCTGAACGAGCTGAGCAACCTGAATGATGTCGATGCGGTGATCAATCTGGCCGGTGAACCCATTGCCGATAAGCGCTGGAGCGAGGAGCAAAAACAGCGTCTGTGCAACAGCCGCTGGCAGATAACCCAGCGGATAGTCGATCTGATCAACGCCAGTGATACACCGCCGCAGGTGCTGATTTCCGGTTCAGCTTCCGGTTACTACGGCGATCTCGGTGAAGTGGTGGTCACAGAGGAAGAGCCGCCCCACAACGAATTTACTCATAAGCTGTGCGCCCGCTGGGAGCAAATCGCCTGTGAAGCGCAAAGCGATCGCACCCGGGTTTGCCTGCTGCGCACAGGCGTAGTGCTCGCACCGAAAGGCGGCATTCTCGCTAAGCTGCTGCCGCTGTTTCGTCTTGGCCTTGGCGGCCCGATTGGCGATGGTCGCCAGTATCTGGCGTGGATCCATATAGACGACATGGTTAACGGCATACTCTGGCTGCTGGATAACGATCTGCGCGGGCCGTTCAATATGGTTTCACCCTATCCGGTTCGTAATGAGCAGTTCTCGCATACGCTCGGTCATGTGTTGCACCGCCCAACCATCATGCGCGCCCCGGCGTTTGCCGTGCGCCTGATGATGGGTGAATCTGCGGTGCTGGTGCTTGGCGGCCAACGCGCGCTGCCAAAACGCCTCGAAGCCGCCGGTTTTGCCTTCCGCTGGTACGATCTGGAAGAGGCGCTGGGGGATGTGGTTCCCTCCTAATTTTCGTGGCATCCGTACGTCGCTGGCGGTGGTAAGCTAAAACGCCTTACCACCGCAAAGGCGATTTCATGACGTTGCACACGCCCCGCTTTACGCTCTCTTCATTTCTGGAATCCGACTGGCCTTTTTTTCTGCAGCTGCGTTCAAACGACAGCGTGATGCGCTATATGGCCGAAATCGCCTCAAGGGCACAAATCCGCACCCTGTTTGACGATCGCCTGCGGGACAGCAACGCCTTTATCATTCGTGACCAACACAGCGCGGTTGGCGATATCGGCCTGCGTATCAGCCAGCATAACCCACACGAAGCCGATGTTGGTTATTCGGTTGCGCCAGCAGCCCAGGGGCGCGGCATCGCCTCCGAAGCCCTGCAAGCGCTCTGCGATTACGTCTTTTCACAGGGTAAAGTGAATGCGCTGAATGCGTGGGTACTGGCGGACAATCAGGGTTCCGTACGAGTGCTGGAAAAGAGCGGTTTTACCCGCGTACAAGTGCTGGAAAAAGTGTATCTGCTCCATGGCGAGTATTATGACGACTGGGTTTACCGGCGTGAAAAATAAGGCTTACACGCGGCGCTGACAGGCACTTTAAAAGAGAGGGATACGGACGGGATGAAATCCGGCAAAACGCGATTTTGGCTTTATCTGGTACTGTTCACGATATGGATTATCTGGATATTGTTTGCCAGCAGGCTTAGCCATAAAGTCTACCTGCAAGCGGGCGCGCCCGACACGTGGGTGATGCTGGCAATTGCCGTGCTGGTGGCATTATTAGCGACATGGTGTAGCAGGAAAAAAGTCACCCACAATAAAACCCGGCTGCTGACGTTTTTGGGCCTTGTTTTGTTCGCAGAGATGACGTTGTGGAATGTGCCGGAAGCGTGGGTGCGCTATAGCGCAAACGAGATGGTGCACAGTGAAGTGGCTTTCTCGATTGGTCACCCTGGTCCACCGGTAAGTAAGAGTAAGCACTGCGAAGCCGGGTTACGTTTCTATGACGAGTGGCTTCAGCGTCCGATTGAGCTGTGCACGCGCGATGCCATCGTTGTGCCCGGCGCACAGAAAGTGCAGCTGGAAAAACGCGTCAGCGCCAGGGGCGCCGTGTTTACCCACTATCGTTTTATCTCAGCGAACGGCATCCCGCAGGGATGGTGGCCTGTCTCGCCACCTTCCCGTTAAGGCACTTTATTTCAGCGAACCTTTGAGGAACTGCTGCAAACGCGGGCTTTTCGGATTGCCGAATAATTCATCCGGTGTGCCTTCCTCTTCAATCTTGCCCTGATGCAGGAAGATAACGTGCGTGGAAACATGGCGGGCAAACCCCATTTCATGGGTCACCACCACCATTGTTTTCCCCTCTTCCGCCAGCTGTTGCATGATGCGCAGCACTTCGCCCACCAGTTCCGGATCCAGCGCCGAAGTGGGCTCATCAAACAGCAACACTTCCGGCTCCATCGCCAGCGCACGGGCAATGGAGACGCGCTGCTGCTGACCACCGGATAAATGCACCGGGTATTTTTGCTGCTGCATCGTATCAATGCCGACCTTCGCCAGGTATTTCACCGCACGTTCGCGGGCTTCCTGCTTGCTCAGACCGAGCACCTGAATGGGCGCTTCCATGACGTTTTCTAATACCGTCATATGGCTCCACAAATTGAAGTGCTGGAACACCATCGTCAGACGGGTACGCAGCAGACGCAGCTGGTTTTTGTCGGCGACTTTTAACTGGCCGTCTTTGTCGCGCACCAGATTGATATTCTGTCCGTTAACCACAATCGAGCCTTCGCTCGGTTTTTCGAGAAAGTTAATGCAGCGCAGAAACGTACTTTTACCGGAGCCGGAGGAGCCAATGATGCTAATCACATCACCAGCGTTCGCCTGCAACGACACCCCTTTCAGCACTTCATGCTCGCCGTAGCGCTTGTGTAGATCGATAACGTTTAATTTATTCTCAGACATCGTGTTCTCAGTGCGTCGAAGAAGGTTTCATATGCTGAAGCCAGCGCTTTTCCGCTTTGCGAAAGAGGCTTATCAGCACATAAGAGATAATCAGATACAGCACTGCGGCAAGACCAAACGCGGTAAACGGCTGGTAGGTCGCAGAGTTAATATCGCGAGCAATTTTCAACAGATCCGGCACGGTGGCAGTAAATGCCAGTGCGGTGGAGTGCAGCATCAAAATCACCTCGTTGCTGTAAGCGGGCAGCGCGATGCGCAACGCCGAGGGCAGGATAATGCTGCGATACATTTTGAACGAGGAGAAACCGTAGGCGCGCGCCGCTTCAATTTCACCGTGCGGCACAGAGCGGATCGCCCCGGCGAAAATCTCGGTTGTATAGGCGCAGGTGTTGAGCGTGAGCGCCAGCACCGTACAGTTAAGGCCACTGCGGAAAAAGGCGTTCAGCAGTTCGGTACCCTTCACCACTTCCAGCGTGTACATCCCGGAGTAGAACACCAGCAACTGCACATACAACGGCGTGCCGCGAAACACATAGGTGAATAACCAAATCGGGAAACAGATAAATTTGTTGCTGGAAACGCGCCCGATAGCCAGAAACACCGCCATCACGCCGCCCATCACCACCGAGGAGATCAGCAACCACAGCGTGATAGCCACGCCGGTCAGGCGATAGCCATCGCTCCACAGCAGGGATTTCCAGTACTCCTGAATAATCTCGATCACAGGTCAGCCCTCTTCACACCCACCGAGTAGCGACGTTCGAGCAGAAGCAGTACGCCATTGGAAGCCGTTGTAAAAATGAGATAAATGACGCCGCAGACAATGGCGAAATAGAAAGGCTCCCAGGTGCTTTTCCCGGCGAGCTGAGTAGCTTTAACCACATCTTCCAGCCCCAGCAACGAGACCAGCGCAGTGGCTTTGAGGATCACCTGCCAGTTATTGCCAATGCCCGGCAGCGCGTAACGCATCATCGCCGGAAACAGGATGCGGCGGAAAGTCTGAAGACCGGTAAAACCGAAGGCGGTTGCGGCTTCAATATGCCCCTTCGGCACCGCCATATAAGCACCGCGGAAAGTTTCAGTGAAATAGGCGCCGTAGATAAAGCCGAGCGTGATGATACCCGCCACCATCGGATCAATATCCAGCTGTTCCATACCCAGCGCATCAGTAATGCCATTGAGCGCAATTTGCAGGCCGTAAAAAATAAGCAGCATCAGCACCAGATCCGGTACACCGCGAATAAGCGTGGTGTAGCCTTCAAAGATCAGCGCGAGAAACCGGTTTTTCGAGAGCTTCGCTCCCGCGCCCGCAAGGCCAATCAGCACCGCCAGCACCACGGAACTGAGAGCCAGCTCCAGCGTGACCAGCGCGCCTTGTAAAATAACTTGAGAAAACCCGTACAGCATGCAGCCAGTCCTGTCGTGTGTGGTGTTGCCGTGTCTCTTCCCCTCCCGCAGCGGGAGGGGCCGCACGTTAATCACGCGTGGTGTTAACCACCGTAAACATCAAAATCAAAGTATTTCTTCGCCAGCTTTTCGTAAGTCCCGTCAGCGCGCATCTCTGCAAAGGCTTTATTCAGCGCGTCGCGCAATTCGGTGTCGCCTTTACGCACGCCCATACCGGTACCGACGCCAAACAGTTTTTCGTCTTTAATGGAAGGACCACCAAACTTATAGGCTTTGCCCTGCGGGGTTTTCAGGAAACCTTCGCTGGCGGCCACTTCATCCTGAAACGCGGCGTCGATACGGCCTGCGGTCAGGTCGGAGTAAATATTGTCCTGCCCCTGATAGGAGACAATTTCTACGCCTTTCGGTGCCCAATGTACGTTGCCGTAGGTTTCCTGCGTGGTGCCTTGCAGTACGCCAATGCGTTTGCCTTTCAGTTTGTCCAGCTCCGGCTGAACATCAGAATCTTTCGCTACCACCAGGCGGGAATCTGCCGCGTAGAGCTTGTCGGTAAAATCAATTTCCTGCTGGCGTTTTTCCGTAATGGAGAGCGACGACATAATGGCATCGATTTTTTTCGCTTTCAGAGACGGGATCAGCGCGTCGAGTGGGTTTTCGATAAACACACATTGCGTATTAATGCGTTTACAGAGCTCTTTTGCCAGATCGATATCAAAACCCACTAATTCCCCCTGCGCATTCTTCGATTCGAATGGTGTATAGGTCGGATCGGTACCGATACGTAATTTTTGCGGAATGGCGGCGAACACGTTGGAAACGCTGGAGAAAGCGAGCACCAGAGAAAGAGATAACACCAGTTTTTTCATCATTATCCTCAACAGACTGTCTTCCCTAAGGGAATTCTCATCACAACACGGTGCCGCTATCGTGCCACTTTATGCCCCGTTAAGGCAAAAAATTATGGCTGTCCAATGGCTTTTATTTGCATTCTGAATGCTTAACTATGCACTTATGCACCATTATGAAGCATTCAAGGCACTATTCTGGAGCATTCACCGTATCTCTGCACCATGCCGATTTTCCGGCATGGCACAGTTTTCCCTTTTGACCCGGCATAGCGGGTCGGCCAGTCTTAATCGCCGTAGACGTTAAAGTCGAAGTATTTCTTGGCGAGTTTGTCGTAGGTGCCGTCTTTGCGCAGTTCGGCAAACGCTTTGTCAAAAGCGGCTTTCAGCTCGGTATCATCTTTACGCAAGCCGATACCGGTGCCGTCACCAAAGTATTTTTTGTCTTTTACTGACGGGCCAGCAAAAGCAAAATCTTTCCCGGCGGGCTGTTTCAGGAAGCCTTCGCTGGCGGCGACTTCATCCTGGAACGCAGCGTCCAGACGACCTGCGGCGAGGTCAGAATAAATCAGATCCTGGTTCTGATAAGCCACCACATCAATGCCTTTGCTGCGCCAGTTGTCATTGGCGTAACCTTCCTGCGTTGATCCTTGCAGCACGCCAACATGCTTGCCTTTCAGCGACTCCAGCGTCGGTTGAATCGGCGAGCCTTTAGCGGCGATCAGGCGGGAATCTGCGGCGTAGAGCTTGTCAGAGAAGGCGATCTCCTGCTGACGTTTTTCGGTAATCGACAGAGAAGAGATAATGGCATCGATTTTTTTCGCTTTCAGCGACGGGATCAGCGCGTCGAAATCGCTGCCCACCCAGGTGCATTTCACATGAATGCGTTTGCACATTTCATTGCCGAGATCGATATCAAAACCCACGAAGTTCCCTTTCGCATCTTTCGATGAGAACGGCGCGTAGGTCGCATCCGTACCGATGCGTACCGTCTGGGGAAGCGCTGCATAAACGCTGGCCGTCGCCGACAGGCCCAGCAGTAAAAACAGAGCGAGAACCGTCTTCTTCATACATTACCCTCAAGTGTTCTGTTTTTATTTTGTATTACGTTGTGTTGTGTGTGTTGCTGACAGTTACCTTGCACGTCTTATGCCACTTTCCCGGGCGTTAAAAAACACCGCGTTAAATATGTTAATAAAACGTTGCAAACTTACTTAATGATGAAAGATAGCAGCTCTGCTGAACGAACCGCAGTGCTAACACAGCGAAAAGAGGATTAAATGTTGAGGATATGATCGCGCTTGCAGAATTGCCCCAAAAAAGCGCATGCCGGTAAGCGACGCACTATTTTGCGACATCGCTCCCTTGCCAGCGGGTAAAAAGGTCGTGGGGTAATTCAATATCGAACTGATCCAGCACGCGGTTAACCGTCTGATCAACCACCTCCTGCAAACTTTGCGGGCGATGATAAAACGCCGGAACCGGCGGCATAATTACCGCTCCCAGTTCCGCCGCTTGCGTCATCAAACGCAGGTGCCCAAGGTGCAACGGTGTTTCACGCACGCACAGCACCAGTGGTCTGCGCTCTTTGAGCACCACATCCGCCGCACGCGTCAGCAGGCTGTCGGTATAACTGTGCACAATGCCGGAAAGGGTTTTGATCGAGCATGGCAAAATCACCATGCCTGCGGTTTTAAACGAGCCGGAAGAGATACTGGCAGCGATATCGCGCGCGTCATGCACCACGTTCGCCAGCGACTGCGCATCGCGCAGCGAGTAGTCGGTTTCCAGAGAGAGGGTCTGTCGGGCGGCCTGACTCATAACCAGATGGGTTTCCACTTCCGCCACGTCACGCAGCACCTGCAGCAAGCGCACGCCGTAGATGGCACCGCTGGCGCCAGAGATCCCCACAATGAGTCGTTTCATGATTGTTGCCCCTTTTTGCACGCACGAACTTTGCCTGATTATAGAGGGCGTTGCAACAGATTGCGCCCCTCAGAGCGAGGGGCGCGGAAGGATCAACCTTCGTTATGCATCTCTAAACTTTCCACTTCGTTCTGAAGCTGTACTGCTTTGGCATCGTCATTACGCAGGGAGTCGAGATAATCGAGGTATTGCTGATCGACATCTTTAGTGACGTAGACGCCGTTAAATACCGAGCATTCAAACTGCTGAATATCCGGGTTTTCGGCACGCACCGCGTCAATCAAATCGTTAAGATCCTGGAAAATCAGCCCGTCAGCGCCGATGATCTGGCGAATTTCGTCCACTTCACGACCGTGGGCAATCAGCTCATTTGCCGTTGGCATGTCGATACCGTAGACGTTCGGGAAACGAATTTCCGGGGCGGCAGAAGCGAGATAAACCTTCTTCGCGCCCGCTTCACGCGCCATCTCGATAATCTGCTCAGAAGTGGTGCCGCGCACGATGGAGTCATCCACCAGCAGCACGTTTTTATCGCGGAACTCGGCACGGTTGGCGTTCAGTTTGCGGCGCACAGACTTACGGCGCAGCTGTTGGCCCGGCATGATAAAGGTGCGGCCAACATAGCGGTTTTTCACAAACCCCTGGCGGTACGGTTTGCCGAGAATACGGGCGATTTCCAGTGCGATATCGCAGGAGGTTTCCGGAATCGGAATTACCACGTCGATGTCCAGATCTTCCCACTCGCGGGCAATTTTTTCGCCAAGCTTGGTGCCCATGTTGACACGCGCGCTGTAGACGGAAATTTTGTCGATGAAGGAGTCCGGGCGTGCAAAGTAAACGTACTCGAACAGGCACGGGTTGCTGACCGGGTTGTCCGCGCACTGACGGCTGAACAACTGGCCTTTTTCAGTGATATATACCGCTTCGCCCGGCGCGATATCACGCAGGAATTCGAAGCCCAGCGTATCCAGCGCCACGCTTTCAGAGGCGACCATATACTCGGTACGGCCATCGCCGATCTCGCGTTTGCCCAGCACCAACGGACGGATGCCATTCGGGTCGCGAAACGCGACCATGCCGTGGCCGATGATCATTGCCACACAAGCGTACGCACCGCGGATCTGGCGGTTAGTAGCGGCAATAGCGGCAAAAATGTTGTCTGCTTCCAGCGGATAGTGGCGGAAGTTATCCAACTCGCTGGCAAAGATATTGAGCAGGATTTCAGAATCAGAGGTGGTGTTAATGTGGCGACGCTTCTCTTCGAACAGCTTTTTACGCAGCTCATGCGCGTTGGTCAGATTGCCGTTGTGCGCAAGCGTAATGCCGTACGGGGAGTTAACGTAAAAAGGCTGCGCTTCTGAAGCACTGGAGCTGCCCGCCGTGGGATAACGTACGTGACCAATACCCATATTGCCCTGCATACGCTGCATATGGCGGGCTTCAAATACATCACTCACCATGCCGTTTGCTTTACGCAGACGGAAACAGTTATTGGCATCAATTGTGATGATGCCCGCAGCATCCTGCCCACGGTGCTGAAGCACCGTCAACGCGTCATAAATCGACTGGTTTACCGGCATAAAACCGGCGATACCGACAATACCGCACATACGTCTTTTCCTCGTTAAGAGTTTGGTTTAGTAGGCGTAATTGTCGAAAACAGTTTGAACACGGACAGCGCGCAACAACCGGAGCGTACACGTAGTACGCGAGGATTGTGAGCACTGCCCAGGTTCAAAATGGCGAGTAAAATAGCCTAATACACCAAACTCTAAGCCACATCTCAGGGCTTATGCCCTGGGCAAGAAACTCGACGAGCTTTGCAGATAGTCAAAGAACCATCTGATGATGAAGCTGAATTGCGGGATAAGCTGCGACTTCTGCCAGTCGTCACTTTTCGACAGGCCTGTAAAGGTATCCAGAAAGAACAGAATGGCGGCGACGATCAGCACGCCGCGTAGCGCGCCAAAACAGATCCCCAACACCCTGTCAGTACCCGACAGGCCGGTTTTCTCCACCAGCGCACCGATCACATAGTTAACGATAGCGCCAACAATCAGCGTCGCGATAAACAGGACCGCGATGGCGATGCCATTGCGCACCAGTTCGTCTTCAAAGCCCGTGAACCAGACAGACAGGTAAGTGTAGTAATGACTGGCGACAAAGAAAGCACAGCCCCATGTCACCAGCGATAACGCTTCACGAACAAAGCCGCGGATCAGGCTTACCAGACAAGAAAAACCAATCACCGCAATGATGGCGTAATCAATCCAGACCATATGTGTCCCACGATTTTACGCCCTGTCGTCCAGTTCGGGGCGCATTCTAACAGAAAAAGAAAACGTTTGCGTAGGGATTTCCTTCCCGCGCGGAAATAAAAATGGCGCTGAAAAAATATTCAACGCCATCGGAACTTTGGCCTCTTCGGGCGTAGTAATTACTGGCTTCCCTCGCCCGCTTACCTCAACAAGTGAGGCAAGGTTGGGCCATTAATTCGCGCTATAGTTCATGACGACGCCGCTTAAACCCGAGATCTGTTTAAGCTCGCCGAGCGAATCTTTTAGCTTGTCCCGTGATGCATCCGGTCCCACCAGAATGCGGGTGATTTTACCCTGAACCGGCGTTGTCGGCGACGTGTAAACGCGATACCCCGCGCCACGTAATTTGCCCACCACTTCATTCACTTTATCGGCGTTTTTCAGCGCGCCCAGCTGCACCACATACGCTTTACCGGTCGGCGCGGATTTATCTTCCTGCGCTTTCACCGGCGCGTCGCTGGCCGCCGTCTGCTGCTCACGCGCGGCTGGCGGTTGCGCCTGCTGCTGCGGTTGCGGTTTTGGCTGCGGCTTCTCGACCGGTTTTGGCTTTGGCTGTTCTGCCGGCGTACTGCTCACTTCCGGGTCCGGGCTGCCGTTCACCGCCAGGCGCGACGGATCCAGCGATGGCGCTGCCGCGTTCCCGGCGCGCACCTCCTCCGCAGCCCCTTCCGGCGGCTGCGCCGGTAACGCTTGCGTTGCCGCAGGCATCATATCGGGCTCATCGCGATCGCCGGGTTTCGGCACCAGCGGAATTGCCGCGAACTCATCCTGGTAATGCTTTTTCTGCCCGTCGAGCAGCCCGGGGAGAATAATCACCCCGAGCGCGACCAGCACAATGGTACCCATCAAACGGTTCTGAAACTTACTTGCCACCGGTTCTCCCCGCTTTTTCCATCGCTTCCATGACATGCGCCACCGTGTGGAACGAGCCACACACCAGCACGGTATCGCAGGCATCGGCGTCCGCCATTGCCGCCTGCCAGGCCTGCGCGACATCCGGCCATGCACGACCGGTTTGCAGATGTTCCAGCAGTTGTTCCGCTGTCGCACCGCGCGGCCCTTCCAGAGGGGCACAATACCAGCTATCGACCACCGGCTCCAGACAGGCAAGCGTTCCGGCGATGTCTTTATCATGCAGCATGCCAATCACCGCCAGCACGCGCCCGGTTTTCGGTAGTGCGGAAAGACGCCCGGCAAGATAGCCTGCCGCGTGAGGATTATGCGCGACATCGAGGATGAGACGCGGCGACTCGCTCACAATCTGGAAGCGTCCGGGTAAAATCGCCCCGGCGATACCGTCGCGGATAGCCTGCTCGTTCACCGCCAGCTTGCTGGCACGCAGCGCGGCTACAGCCGTTGCGGCATTCGGCTGCGGTACCTGCGGTAGCGGCAATCCGTTCAGCTCGCCCTGCGCATCGCGAAAACACCAGCTATCAGCGTCCACCTCATACTGCCAGTCCACGCCGCGACGCAGCAGGTGCGCGCCTTTTTCCTGCGCCACCCCGGCAATGGTGTACGGCATGTCCGGTTCGCCCACCACCGCCGGTTTCCCGGCGCGGAAGATCCCTGCTTTTTCGCGGCCAATACTTTCACGATCCGGCCCCAGCCAGTCGGTATGATCAAGCGCAATGCTGGTGACAATGGCGACATCGGCATCGACCAGATTGGTCGCATCCAGGCGACCACCAAGGCCGACTTCGAGGATCACCACATCGAGCTGCGCCTGTTTAAACAGCCACAGCGCCGACAGAGTGCCGTATTCAAAGTAACTCAGCGAAATATCGCCACGCACCGCTTCAATTTCGGCAAACGAATGAGTATGTGCGCTCTCGGGCAGCTCATCGCCCTGTACGCGCACGCGTTCGGTGTAACGCACCAGATGTGGCGAACTGTAAACGCCGACGCGATAACCCGCAGCCAGCAGGATAGATTCCAGGGTGCGGCAGGTCGTGCCTTTGCCATTGGTTCCGGCAACGGTAAAGACAAACGGCGCGGGACGGAGCACATCAAGACGCGCCGCCACCTGGCTTACGCGCTCAAGGCCCAAATCGATGGTTTTACTGTGCAGGTTTTCCAGATAAGAAAGCCACGCGGCCAGGGGCGACGTGGCTTGCGGAATGCGTTTTGTGTCCATGATGCCCGTTAATAATGTACGGTTTGAAAAGCAAAAGGGCAGAGCCTGTTGGCTCTGCCCTTCGGTATTATCAGGCTTCGCCTTCCTGATCGGTCGGTGACGGCATCACCGTGCCCGTCAGCGTATCTTCCGGTTCCGGCGACGGCAGATTCATCAGTTTCGCCAGAATACGCGCCAGCTTCAGGCGCAGTTCCGGACGGCGGATAATCATATCGATTGCGCCTTTTTCGATCAGGAACTCGCTGCGCTGGAAGCCCGGCGGCAGTTTTTCACGCACGGTCTGCTCGATAACACGCGGACCGGCAAAACCAATCAACGCCTTCGGTTCCGCGATGTTCAGATCGCCCAGCATCGCAAAGCTTGCAGAAACGCCACCCATGGTCGGGTCGGTCAGCACGGAAATATACGGCAGACCGCGCTCCTGCATTTTCGCCAGCGCGGCAGAGGTTTTCGCCATCTGCATCAGGGACATCAGCGCTTCCTGCATACGCGCACCGCCGGAAGCGGAGAAGCAGATAAGCGGGCAGTTGTCTTCCAGCGCCTGCTCGACCGCACGCACAAAACGCGCGCCGACAACCGAACCCATGGAGCCGCCCATAAAGGCGAACTCGAACGCCGCGGCCACAACCGGCATGCCGTGCAGCGTGCCTTTCATCACCACCAGCGCGTCTTTCTCGCCGGTTTCCTTCTGCGCTGTCGCCAGACGGTCTTTGTATTTTTTGGAGTCGCGGAACTTCAGCACATCTTTCGGCTCAAGTTCGCTACCCAGTTCTACCAGTGAACCTTCATCCAGCAGGCTATGCAGGCGATTACGCGCTGACATCCGCATGTGGTGGTCACATTTCGGGCAGACCTCAAGGTTACGCTCCAGCTCGGCGCGATACAGCACCTGGCCGCAGCTGTCGCATTTTGTCCACACGCCTTCAGGAATGCTCGCCTTACGGGTGGGGGTAATGTTGCTCTTAATTCTTTCAATCCAGCTCATTGATAACCTTTATACATGAACCTGGTAGCCCATAAATGGTGCACATTAAAACATAACGGTTCGCAACTTGGGATAAAAAAGTGGTCGAACCGCCACTGACTTCTTATTTTGCCTGTCGCGACGCGGCGCGACGGTGACGAATAACTTCAAACACTCCGGGAAGTATAGACACCACGATAATTCCCACAATCAGCAGCTTAAGATTCTCCTGAATCGCCGGAATGGTGCCAAAGAAATAGCCTGCGTAGGTGAACAGTAGCACCCACAGCAGCGCGCCGGCCACGTTGAACAGCGCGAAGTGGCGATAGGACATATGCCCCATGCCCGCAACAAAAGGCGCAAAAGTGCGCACGATCGGTACAAAACGCGCCAGAATAATCGTTTTACCCCCGTGCTTCTCATAAAACTGATGCGTTTTATCGAGATAGCTGCGACGGAAAATCTTTGAATCCGGATTACTGAATAAACGCTCGCCGAACAGACGCCCAATGGTGTAGTTCACCGCATCGCCCGCAATCGCGGCGACCAACATCAGCACCACCATCATATGGACATTCAGATCGTTGGTGCCAAGCGATGCCAGCGCACCGGCGACAAACAACAGCGAGTCGCCCGGCAAAAACGGGGTCACCACCAGGCCGGTTTCGCAAAACAGGATCAGGAACAGGATGGCGTAAACCCAGACGCCGTATTGCGCTACCAGCTCCGCCAGGTGCACATCAATATGCAGGATGAAATCAATAAGGAAGTGTATTAAGTCCATGTCTGGTTATGCCTTTTTAAATTGCGACTAGTCCGCCAGGAACAGCGGGCCCATTGGCGCAGCGGGAAGCTCAAAGCGCGCGGGATAATCCACCGACACCAGATAGAGCCCTTCCGCTTTCGCCGTTGCTGCCGCCAGCGTTCTGTCCTTTACCGCCAGCAACTCTGCTATCCAGCTCTCCGGCTGGTTGTGGGCGCCTACTTCCATCAGGCTGCCGACAATATTCCTGACCATATGATGTACAAAGGCATTGGCTTTGATATCGACCACAATATAAGCACCGTAACGACTGACGTTGATATGCATCAGGTTGCGCCACGGTGTGCGCGACTGACACTGCACCGCGCGAAACGAGGTAAAGTCGTTTTCACCGAGCAGACACTGCGCCGCACGGTGCATGCGCTCCGCGTCCAGCGGCTGGTGATAGTGCGTCACACCGTGACCGAGCACCGCCGGGCGCAAACGATGATTGTAGATGACGTAGCGGTAACGGCGAGCCGTGGCGCTAAAACGCGCATGAAAATCATCCGGCACATCTTTGACCCAACGTACCGCGATGTCACCAGGCAAATTCGCATTTACACCCAGCGTCCAGGCCGCGTCTTTGCGCAGCGCCGTGGTTTCAAAATGCACCACCTGGCCGGTCGCATGTACGCCTGCGTCGGTACGCCCGGCGCAGAACACGTTAATGGGCTCGTTAGCCACCTGCGAGAGCGCTTTCTCCAGCTTCTCCTGCACGCTGCGTACTTCCTGCTGACGCTGCCAGCCGTAATACTTGCTGCCGTCATACTCAATGCCAAGCGCAATTTTGTAGACCGGCGCTTTCAGCTTGTCCTGCATCAGTACAGATACTCCTGAACCAATTTTTCCGCGATTTTCACCGCCATCAGCGCACCGCCAAAACGTACGTTATCGGCAACTGACCAGAACTGCACCTGCTCCGGCATACCGTAATCGTTACGCACGCAACCGACAGAAAGGTGCGCCTGGCCCGAGGCATCGCCGACCTGGGTCGGGAAATCTCCCGCGTCAGAGAGCGCGATATCTTCAAAGCGGCTGAATGCGTCGCGCGCCTCTTCCGCCGCCAGCGGACGAATCGCTTCAAAACTCACCATCTGCGCGTGACCGTAAAAGACCGGCGACTGGACGCAATTCGCGGAGATCATCAGCCCTTCGTCCTGCAAAATTTTGCGCATCTGATCGATGATAACCCGCTCTTCACGCACGCTACCTTCGCTGTCTGACAGCAGCGGCAGCATGTTGAACGCTAACTGGCGGCCAAAATAGTCGTCTTCATCAATCGGGATACCGTTCAGCAGCTTGGCGCTCTGCCCGGCCAGCGCGTCCACCGCCTGCTTGCCGTTACGGGAAACGGACAGCAAGCACGTTACGCTCACGCGTGATAAACCACCTTCATCAATCAGCGGTTTCAGCGCCGCCAGCAACTGGCTGGTGAGGCTATCCGGCACGGCAATAATGTTGCGATTACGGTAATCCGCCAGTACGAACGGGTTAACATCCGGCATCACCAGCGGCACATCCGGTTCCAGAGCAAACAGACCGCTGGTGTCGATCACCAGACAACCCGCGTTGGTCGCCTCTTCAATATAGGTGGCAGAAGCCTGTGCTCCCGCGACGAAAAAGGCCAGTTGCGCCTGCGTCCAGTCAAACCCGGCGGCATCTTCCACACGCACGGTTTTACCGGCAAAACGCAGGTTTTCACCGGCACTTTCGCTTCTGGCCAGCGCATACACTTCGCCAACCGGGAACTGGCGCTCCGCTAACGTTTCGAGCAAGGCTTCTCCGACAGCGCCCGTGGCGCCGAGAACGGCAATATTCCAGCCTTCAGACATGGTGATTTACTCCAGGAAAAAAGCGTCCCCGCCGCACTATTCGGCAGGGAGCATTAAGATGACATTAACGTGCCGGGTTATGCGTGGCGTTGAAACCAAGCTGTTGCAGCAGCGCGGCGGCGCTGGCGTCATCGCACTGCACGTACAGCGATGACCATTCACGGCGCTCAAGGTAATTTTTGCGCAGCTTGTCAAACTCACCCGGCGTGCCCGCTACTTTTCGCAGCAGCGCATCGTCGCGGCGCACATCATACACCAAATGCACCAGCCTTTTTAGCGTTGACTGATCAAGCGGGCCATGCAGCGTAATGCGGCCAAATTCCGGTGCGGGCAGCAGCGTGTCGAGCGCCACTTGCTGGCGCTTGCCGAGAAAATCGCTAAAGGCTTCAAACACCTGCGTGGTGCCGCGCGCTTTGCCTTCAAGGGTGTAACCGGCGATATGCGCCGTCCCGATATCGACAAGGTTAAGCAAATCGACATTCAGATCCGGCTCCGGCTCCCATACGTCCAGCACCACGCTCAGCGCCTGCCCGGCCTGCAAACGTTGCAACAGCGCGGCGTTATCCACTACCGGCCCGCGGCAGGCATTTATCAGAATAGTGCCAGGCTGCAGGCGCGAAAGCAGCGCATCATCCGCCAGGTGCAGCGTTTTATACGGCCCGTCTTTAAACAGCGGCGTATGGAATGTCAGCACATCGGCTTCGCGCACCAGCTCGTCCAGGCTGCGGAAATCTCCGTCGTCGCCACGATCGGCGCGCGGCGGATCGCATAGCAATGTACGAACACCGAACGCTTCCAGTCGCGCCTGCAGGCGACCGCCCACATTGCCGACACCTACGATACCAACGGTGCGATCCTGTAACGCAAAGCCGTCGCGCTCCGCCAGCATCAACAACGAGGAGAAAACATATTCGACGACCGCAATCGCGTTGCAGCCTGGCGCGGCGGAAAAGGAAATGCCCGCCTGTTGCAAAAACGCCTCATCAACATGGTCGGTGCCTGCCGTCGCCGTGCCGACAAATTTGATCCCCGTGCCCTGTAATAAACCGTCATTCACCTTCGTGACAGAGCGCACCATTAAGGCGTCCGCATCAGCCAGTTCCGCCACGGGAATCGGGCGACCGGGAACCGCTTTTACCTCGCCAAGGCGACTAAAAAGATCGCGGGCGTAAGGCATATTTTCATCAACAAGGATTTTCACGCTTCAGTACCTGTTTGAGAACGGGAGTTGAGCGCGCAAGTGTGCCATAATCTCGCGGCCGGGCATACCCGCAATGCCGCCACCGCCACGCGAGAGTAAGAGGAAACCATGATTCAACCCATTCAGGGTGCCCCCGCGCGCCCTCCCGGGCAAGAGCCAGCTCCAGCCGCCAATCATATCGGCGAGCAACCGTTATCCACGATGCAGCGCACTGTGCTCGAGCGTCTGGTTATTCGCCTGATTGCGCTGACCCAACAGCAGAGCGCGGAAGTCTGGGCGGGCGTTAAGCATGATTTAGGGCTGAAGAACGACACGCCGCTGCTTTCCCGCCATTTTCCGGCGGCGGAACAGAACCTCAACCAGCGCGTAGAGACGGCAACGCAGAACCACACAACTCGCCAGATGGTTTCACAGCTGACGGAGCTGTTAAGCCAGGGGAATAATCGCCAGGCGGTGAGTGATTTTATTCGCCAGCAGTTCGGGCAGACGGCGCTAAGCCAGCTGACACCGCAGCAGTTGAAAACGGTGCTGACGATGCTGCAAAACAACCAGATCACGATTCCGCAGCCGCAACAGCGCCCTTCCACCGAGCGCCCGCTGCTGCCCGCGGAGCATAACTCGCTCAACCAGGCGGTTATCAAACTGACCGCAGCTACCGGTGAATCGGGCAAACTTATCTGGCAATCGATGCTGGAGCTGTCCGGCGTGAAAAGCGGCGAACTGATCCCGGCAAAACATTTTACGCCGCTGATGACCTGGCTACAGGCGCGTCAGACATTGAGCACGCATCCCGCGCCAACGCTGCATGTTATCCAGACGGTGCTAAAGCAGCCGCTGGATAATAACGAGATGCGCAGTATCACCGAGTACGCGCAGCAGACATGGCAAGCGACGCCGCAGACGGTGTTAACCACCGCGCAGGTACAGGATATTCTGAACCATGTGTTCTTGCGCCGCACGGAACGGGCGTCGGGGATGATTGAGGTGCGTGATATTCAGCCGATTTACAGCCCCTTCGTGGCACCGATTGTAGAGACGGTAAAAGCGATCTCCACCCGTCCGGGTTTCTTCTTTATCGCCCTGCTGATCGTGGCGTTTCTTTTCTGGCTGCTCAGTTAAAAAAATCCCCTCCGCTGGAGGGGATTCGCTTTTACAGATTGTCACCGTTATGTTTGATCACGTCCTGATACCACCAGAACGATTTCTTGCGACTGCGCGCCAGCGTGCCGTTGCCGTCGTTGTCTTTATCGACGTAGATTAAGCCGTAACGTTTTTTCATTTCGCCGGTGCCCGCCGAGACCAGATCGATACAGCCCCACGGGGTGTAGCCCATTAAATCAACGCCATCCTCCACCACCGCTTTTTTCATTTCACTGATGTGGTTACGCATATAGTCAATGCGGTACTGATCATTGACCACGCCGTCGCTTTCAGGCTTATCAATCGCGCCAAAGCCGTTTTCCACCACAAACAGCGGCAACTGATACATGTCGTAGAAGTAGTTCAGGGAGTAACGCAGGCCAACCGGGTCGATTTGCCAGCCCCAGTCTGACGCTTTGACATACGGGTTCGGCACGAGGCTCTTGGTTTCGTCGTAATCCAGCTGCGGGTTATCTTCTTTCGCTTTGGTCACGAAAGACATGTAGTAACTGAAGCCAATATAGTCGACGCGGCCACGCGTGAGGATCTGTAAATCTTCGTCGGTAATATCGAGTTTGAAATCACGGCGAGCGAAGTAGTTGAGCAGATGCTGCGGGTAATAACCGCGCACATGCACATCGGTAAACCAGTAGCGGCGATGCATCGCCACCACCGACATCATCATGTCGTCCGGCGCACAGGTTAACGGGTAGATCGGACACATGGCGATCATGCAGCCAATTTTAAAATCCGGGTTGATTTTATGTCCGGCCTCTACGGCCAGCGCACTCGCCACCAGCTCATAGTGCGCCGCCTGATACATAATCACTTCGCGATCTTCACCAGGCTGGTACTTCACGCCGGAGTTAGTAAAAGGCGCGAAATCTTCGTGGTAGTTGGCCTGGTTATTGATTTCGTTAAATGTCATCCAGTATTTCACCTTGCTGCGATAGCGGGTGAAAACGGCATTGGCGAAGCGGACAAAGAAGTCGATGAGTTTACGGTTGCGCCAGCCGCCATATTCGGTGACGAGGTGATAAGGCATTTCGAAATGAGACAGGGTAATCACCGGCTCGATATTGTACTTCAGGCATTCGTCGAACAGATCGTCATAGAATTGCAGCCCGGCTTCGTTTGGCTCCAGCTCGTCGCCTTTCGGGAAAATACGCGTCCAGGCAATGGAGGTGCGAAAACATTTAAAACCCAGCTCGGCAAACAGCTTAATGTCGTCTTTGTAGCGATGGTAAAAATCGATGGCATCATGGTTGGGATAATTTTTACCGGGCAGCACGCCGTCGGTAATCTCACGCGGTACGCCGTGCGCGCCAGCAGTCATTACATCGGCAACACTCACACCTTTACCGCCTTCCTGCCAGCCGCCTTCCAGCTGATGCGCGGCAACAGCGCCACCCCATAAAAAATCCGCTTTAAACCCGGACATATCTCTCTCCTTTCGCTCAATGGTGAACAAAGGATAAACAAGCCCGCGATGACATGACATCATCTCGGGCTTGTTTTGTGAAACCGGTTGCAAAGAGTTTTATTGCTGTGTTTTTCTGCGCTATTTACGGGAGCGGAAAGCGATTAACGTCACGATAATGCCGGTCACTGCCGAGATAGCCCCGGCGAGGAACACCGACGGATAGCCGAGCGAGGTTGCCAGCAGGCCGGTCAGCGGGCCGGTGACGGCATACGAGATGTCCTGAAACGCGGCATAACCGCCAAGCGCCGTACCGCGTACCTGCGGCGGCACGCGTTTCACCACTTCCACACCGAGCGCCGGGAAAATCAGTGAACAACCGCAGCCGGTTAGCGCCGCGCCAAGCAGCGCCGTCCACGCGTCGTGCGCCTGCCACAGCAGCAATAGCCCCACGGTTTCAACTATCAGCGAGGCTATCGCCACCCGCACGCCGCCAAAACGGTCCGGCATCCAGCCAAACAGAATACGCATCAGCACAAACGCACCGCCAAAAGCAGTCAACGTAAAGCCCGCCATTGCCCAGCCGTTGCTGGCGAAATAGAGCGAAACAAAGGTACCGATGACCGCAAAGCCGACGCCCTGCAATGCCAGACCAAGGCCCGGCTGCCAGATAAGCCCAACCACACTCCACAAAGAGGGACGCTCACCCGCATGTGCCGGGACTTTGCGCACGCTGCCGTTAAACGCCCAGGCAACAAACGGTAACGCGATAGTGGTCGCAGCAAGCGCCGCAAAACCAAACTGGCTGTGGATCAATAACCCCAGCGGCGCACCGGCCGCCAGCGCGCCATAAATCGCCATCCCGTTCCACGACATCACTTTGCCGGAACGCGCCGGGCCAACCAGCCCCATACCCCAGGTCAGCGTTCCGGTCAGTAACTGGCTTTCGCCAAAGCCGAGAATTAAACGCCCCACCACCAGCAACGCGAATTTCGCCAGCGGTTCAACCGGCAATAACGCCGCGAGAAGCCACGCCACACCCGCCAGCGCACAGGCAAACATTCCCTGCAACGCTGAGCGTTTAGCGCCAAACTGATCCGCCAGCCGCCCGGCGTAGCCGCGCGTTAAGACGGTAGCAAGAAACTGAATTCCGACCGCGATACCGACCATCGTGTTGCCGTAGCCGAGCTGCTGGTGAACAAACAGCGGGATCACCGGTAGCGGCAGCCCAACAGTCATATAGGTAAGAAACACCGCGAAAGCGATGCGAAACAGCGAGACATTCGCTGAAGAAGAACAAACAGATTGTGATTCTGCAGACATGCATTACTCCATAACGCAGAGTAAGGCGGGATTTGGAAGTACCACGCCCCCTCTACCTGAGTTTCAGGATTAAGGCGCGTTGGTTAACGTTAAACGCTTACGCATTATCGTGGGGATAATGTTGCGGGTGGAGTTTGCCTGTCACCGTAGCGGGTTGTCAACGCATAAAAATCCCCGCAATAAAAGCGGAATTGTTTTCGCCGCCAGGACGCGAGCCAGAAACCGTAAAAACAGCCTCTGCCAGATCGGTAAGATGTCACTTCAACGACAATCAAGACAGAGCCAAAGCCCGTTGCTGCCCCGCAGAAGAAGGTTTAACGCTGGCAATAAAAAAGGGAGCCTCAGGCTCCCCTTCTCGCGGTAAGACAAACTTATTTCAGTTTGCGCATCACCAGAGTGGCGTTGGTGCCGCCAAAACCGAAGCTGTTAGACATCACGGTAGTCAGCGTCGCATCCATCGGTTTAGTGACAATGTTCAGGCCTTCAGCCTGCTCATCCAGCTCTTCCACGTTAATGCTCGGGGCGATAAAGCCGTGCTCCAGCATCAGCAGGGAGTAGATCGCTTCCTGAACGCCAGCCGCACCCAGAGAGTGACCGGTCATCGCTTTAGTCGCGGAAATCGCCGGGCTGTTGTTGCCGAACACTTCGCGGATAGCGCCCAGTTCTTTCACATCGCCAACCGGCGTGGAAGTCCCGTGGGAGTTCAGATAATCGATCGGCGTATCAACACCGTGCATCGCCATCTTCATGCAGCGCACTGCGCCTTCGCCTGACGGCGCTACCATGTCTGCGCCATCGGAGGTCGCGCCGTAGCCAACGATTTCCGCATAAATGTGCGCGCCGCGCGCCAGCGCGTGCTCCAGCTCTTCAACCACCACCATACCGCCGCCGCCTGCGATAACGAAACCGTCACGGTTTTTATCGTAAGTACGGGACGCTTTTTCCGGCGTTTCATTGTATTTGGTAGAGAGCGCGCCCATTGCGTCGAACTCGCAGGCCATTTCCCAGCACAGCTCTTCGCCGCCGCCGGCAAAAACGATGTCCTGTTTGCCCAGTTGGATCTGCTCTACCGCGTTACCGATACAGTGTGCGGAAGTGGCACATGCGGAGCTGATGGAGTAGTTCACGCCGTGAATTTTAAACGGTGTTGCGAGGCACGCGGAAACCGCAGACGCCATCGCTTTGGTGACCACATACGGGCCAACCGCTTTCAGACCACGCGGGCTGCGCATTGCATCAGCACCGAAAACCTGAGATTTAGACGAACCGCCAGAACCTGCAATCAGGCCCACGCGCGGGTTGTTCTGGTAAACCTCGTCTTTCAGGCCGGCATCTTCAATCGCCTGCTGCATGGAGAGATAGGAATAGATAGAGGCATCGTTCATGAAACGAACCACTTTACGGTCAATCAAACCAGTGGTGTCCAGTTTAACGTTACCCCATACGTGGCTGCGCATGCCGGAATCTTTGAATTCCTGAGAGAATGTGATCCCTGAGCGTCCTTCACGCAGGGATGCCAGGACTTCCTGCTGGTTGTTACCAATGCTGGAAACGATGCCCAGGCCAGTAATCACTGCACGTTTCATTCAATACCCCTAAAGTCGCACTAATTAAGTTTCGTGTCGCAAGATAGCGTACACTTGTACGCCGAACAAGTCCGATCAGACAATTTCTGAGGAAATTTGCGCCTTTCTTTGTCCCTCGTTAAGATCGTGACACTGCTTGATGGACGAGTAACTTACGTGAAACAAACCGCTATACAATCCGCCAACCTGGAATTCAACGCTGAGGGTACACCTGTTTCCCGAGATTTTGACGATGTCTACTTCTCTAATGATAACGGGCTGGAAGAGACTCGTTATGTTTTTCTCGGCGGCAACCGTCTTGAACAGCGTTTTCCTGACCACCCGCGCCCGCTGTTTGTGGTGGCGGAGAGCGGTTTCGGCACCGGTCTGAACTTCCTTACCCTCTGGCAGGCGTTTACGGCCTTTCGCGCAGTAAACCCCGACGCTACCCTGGAAAGATTACATTTCATCAGTTTTGAAAAATTTCCGCTCACCCGCGACGATCTGCGCAAAGCGCACGCCCACTGGCCGGAACTGGCGAACTGGGCAGAACAGCTACAAGCACAGTGGCCGCTGCCCTTTGCCGGTTGCCACCGCCTGTTGCTGGATGGCGGTCGTGTGACGCTCGATTTGTGG
This sequence comes from Enterobacter sp. R4-368, assembly GCF_000410515.1. Taxonomy (NCBI): domain Bacteria; kingdom Pseudomonadati; phylum Pseudomonadota; class Gammaproteobacteria; order Enterobacterales; family Enterobacteriaceae; genus Enterobacter; species Enterobacter sp. R4-368. The sequence continues at coordinate 1,440,694 of NC_021500.1, forward strand.
TTCGGTGATATCAACGAACTGACCGATACGCTGGATGATTCGCTCAACCAGAGCGTCGACGCCTGGTTCCTTGACGGGTTTGCGCCCGCCAAAAACCCGGACATGTGGACACCTAATCTGTTTCAGGCGATGGCGCGTCTTGCAAGGCCTGGCGGTACGCTGGCGACTTTTACCTCGGCGGGTTTCGTCCGGCGCGGTCTGCAAGAGGCGGGTTTTACCATGCGCAAAAGCAAAGGTTTTGGCCGCAAACGCGAAATGCTCACCGGGGTGATGGAGAACCCGCAAATGCCAGCGGTTCGTGCGCCGTGGTTTGCCCGCAGCGGCACAGAGAAGCGCGAAGTGGCGCTAATTGGCGGCGGGGTAGCCAGCGCACTATTGTCGCTGGCGTTGCTGCGTCGCGGCTGGCAGGTCACGCTGTATTGCGCCGATAACGCCCCTGCCGAAGGCGCATCCGGCAACCGCCAGGGCGCACTCTATCCTTTGCTCAGCGCGCACGATCCGGCGCTGGCGCGTTTCTTCCCGGCGGCTTTTACCTTTGCCCGCCGCGTGTACGACGCGCTTCCTGTTGAATTCGACCATCAGTGGTGCGGCGTGACACAACTCGGCTGGGATGATAAAAGCCAGCATAAAATCGAACAGATGCTGACGCTGGATCTGCCCCCGGAACTCGCCAGGCGCGTTGAGGCTAATGAGGTCGATGCGCTCTGCGGCGTGGAAACCGGCTGCGGTGGCATCACTTACCCGGCAGGCGGCTGGCTTTGCCCGGCGCAGCTCACGGCGTCCGCTATCGCGCTGGCTTGTGAACAGGGTTTGCAGGTGCACTATGGGTATGATGTCGAGCAATTAACGGCTGGCGATAATTACTGGCAGTTGCATATCAAAGGCGGCGAGTTACGCCAGCATGCCGCCGTGGTGCTGGCTAACGGGCACCGCATTCACCACTTTGCGCAAACGGAAAAACTGCCGGTGTATCCGGTGGCAGGCCAGGTCAGCCATATTCCCAGCACGCCTCAGCTCAGCCCGTTACGCCAGGTGCTGTGTTATGACGGCTATCTGACGCCGCAAAACCCGCACAATCAGCAGCACTGCATTGGCGCCAGTTATCATCGCGGTCAGCAGGAAACCGCCTACAGCGAAGCCGATCAGCAGCAGAACCGCCAGCGGTTGCTCGACTGCTTCCCGCAGGCTTCATGGGCCAAAACGGTGGACGTCAGCGCGGGCGAGGCGCGCTGCGGCGTGCGCTGCGCCACGCGCGATCACCTGCCGATGGTTGGCAACGTGGCGGATTACGACGCAACGCTTAGCGCCTATGCGACCCTCGCAGAACACAGCGAAACAGCCGTCAGCGCGCCCGCCTATGACGGCCTGTTTATGCTGGGAGCGCTGGGTTCACGAGGTCTTTGCAGCGCGCCGCTGGCGGCAGAAATTCTGGCATCACAAATGAGCAATGAACCGATCCCGCTGGACGGTGAAACGCTGGCGGCAATGAACCCGAATCGTTTATGGGTCAGAAAGTTATTGAAGGGCAAAGCGGTGAAATGAGGTGGATGTTTTCCCTCTCCAGAATGGAGAGGGAAAGAACGGCTTAGTGCGCTTTCGCCTGCTGATACAGGTTTTCCCACATGCCGAGCACCAGCGCCTGATCGCGCGGCGATAATTCCCCCGCCTGAATAGCGGTTTGCACACTGGTGGTCACTTTGCCGTACAGGGTTTCGGGCGCATGGTCATCGCCGCTCTCCAGCTCCGCCACCGCCAATGTCAGGTGGCCGCGCAGATAACCGCCCGCGAACAGCTCATCATCACTGGCGTGGTCCACCATGTTATCTATTAACGCCAGAATGCGTGATTCAAACTCCGCGATCATCTCTCTTCCTCATTTTAAAAAATGGCCTTACAGGTCTTCCGGCCACGGAAACTGTGCTGCCGCTAAGGGCGGCGTCTGGTAATAATCCTGTAGTGCTTTAATAAAACGCGCCGGACGTGCAGGAATGCCCTGCTCCAGATACGCCATCACCTGTGCATGTACACGGCGCTGGAACACGATGCGATCGGGTTCGAAATCGCCTTCCAGATTGTCGCAACTGACGTTAAACGGGAAACCTGCCGCCACGCAGAACAACCAGTCAAACGCCTGCGGTTTGACTTCAACATCTTCGAATTTCCCCTGCGTCGCCGCATCGCGGCCGTCCGGGCAGTACCAGTAACCAAAATCCACCAGCTTGCGCCGCTCGGCTCCCGCAATGCACCAGTGCGAAATTTCATGTAACGCGCTGGCATAAAAGCCGTGGGCAAAGACAATGCGGTTATAAGGAACATCCGCATCAGCAGGAAGATAGATCGGTTCGTCGTCGCCTTTAATCAGACGGGTATTAAAATCGTCGGCAAAACAGCCGTCGAAAATATCAATTAACTGTTGATAGTGATGCGTCATACATTCACCCCCAGATACTGGAGGATCTCCTGCCCGTGACTGTCATAGAGAAGTTTGGCGCTCATCACCGCCGAGACAATCACAATCATCGGACGAATGAGCTTTTGCCCTTTGCTGAGCACCAGACGCGAGCCCATGCGCGCGCCGAGAAATTGCCCGGCCAGCATAACAAAACCGGTGCCCCACACCACTTTGCCGCCAATAATAAATAGCAGCAGCCCGCCGACGTTGGAGGTGGCATTCAGCACTTTGGCATGAGCGGTCGATTTTGCCAGGTTAAAACCCGCAAGTGTGACAAACGCCAGGGCGTAAAACGAGCCTGCGCCCGGGCCGAAGAAACCGTCATAGAAACCAACACAGCCGCCGGAAACCAGCGCGAAAGGCAGGCCGTACAAGCGGCGCTGACGATCCTCTTCGCCCAGCCCTGGCATCAGCAAGAAATAGAGGCCAATACAGATAACTAAAATTGGCAGGATCTGGCGCAGCACATCGGATTGCACATGTTGCACCAGCAGCGCGCCGGTGGTGGAGCCGATAAAGGTCATCAAAATATTGAGCTTCTGATCGGCGAGATTCACCACTTTGCGGCGAATAAAATAGAGCGATGCCGAAAGCGAACCGCCGCAGGCCTGCAATTTGTTGGTCGCCAGCGCCTGCGCCGGTGACATGCCCGCCGCCATCAGCGCCGGAACGGTTAGCAGCCCACCACCGCCCGCCAGCGCGTCAATAAACCCGGCCAGCAGCGCGACAAAAAAAAGCGTCACCAGCAGCAACGGTGACACCATAAACAGTTGTTGAAAGAGTTCCATCAGAGTGCGTGTTCATCCAGTAAAGCCTGACAGGACGGCGGCAACGGCGGCGGCGTCTTTTTCTCAGGCGTTGAACTACCCGGCTTCGCCGGTTCAAACCAGCTTTGCAATTCCGCGCCGCAACCATCGCCTGGCGGCGGCAGCGGTTGATCCTGGCACTCCAGGCTGTCCGCCGGGCAGCGCAGGCGCACATGCATATGCGCGCGATGTTGGAACCACGGGCGCACTTTGCGCAGCCAGTCACGATCGCTACCCGCATCCAGGCAAAGCTGCTGCTTGATAGCCGGGTTAACGAAGATACGCGTCACCTCGTTATCCTCTGCCGCCAGCTTGATCATGCTGCTGATTTCCGGCTTCCACAGCGCGGGAACCACCTGTTTGCCCTCGCTGGAAACCAGATCCAGCGCCTGCGGTTTGAGCAATTGCGCCGCGCTCCAGCGCGTTTTCGGAAGCTGCAGGAAGATATCAACATCCAGCCCCGACTGGTGGCTGGCGTGACCGCCGTTAAAGCGCCCACCGGCTGGCATTCCCATATCGCCTACCAGCACCGTACCGAGCCCGAGGTTGTACACCTGAGTACTGAAGCGCTGAATGAATAACACCAGATCCGGATGGCCGAAATAGCGCCGTTGATCGGTGCGCATCACCTGATAGTGATCCGATTGCAGCGGCAGCTCATGTGCGCCAACGATGCAACCATTGGAAAACGCGCCGATAGATTGGGGGCTACCGGCGATGGGATGGGTCAGTTTTTGCCATGGCGTCGCCGCCATGGCAGTTGCGCTCACCAGCAGGGCAAACAAGGCGATTGCCGTTTTTTTCATGGTTACCAGCGTGGAATATCGGTTATTACATCAGCGTTTTGCGCGCGCTGACGCAGGAAGTGATCCATCAAGACAATCGCCAGCATCGCTTCAGCGATCGGTACGGCGCGAATGCCAACACACGGATCGTGACGACCTCTGGTGATCATTTCGACCTCATCGCCAAAGCGGTTGATCGTCTTACCGGGCACGGTAATGCTTGAGGTGGGTTTCAGCGCAATAGTGGCGACAATTTGTTGGCCGCTGCTGATACCGCCCAAAATGCCGCCCGCGTGGTTGCTCTGAAAACCCTGTTTGGTGATTTCGTCGCGGTTTTCGCTGCCGCGCAGTTTTACCACCTCAAAGCCATCGCCAATTTCAACGCCTTTCACCGCGTTAATGCTCATCAGCGCATGGGCAATATCCGCATCAAGGCGGTCAAACACTGGCTCGCCAAGACCTGCCGGTACGCCATCAGCGATAACGGTCACTTTCGCGCCAATGGAATCGCCCTCTTTTTTCAGGCCGCGCATCAGCTCATCCAGTGCGTCAATTTTATCGGGGTCCGGGCAGAAAAACGGGTTCTGCTCCACCTGCTCCCACGCTTTAATCGCCAGCGGGATGTCGCCCATCTGCGTCAGGCAACCGCGAATAACAATGCCAAATTTCTGCGCCAGGTATTTTTTAGCAATAGCGCCAGCCGCCACGCGCATCGCCGTTTCACGGGCGGAAGAACGGCCACCGCCGCGATAGTCGCGCACACCATATTTTTGCTCATAGGTGTAATCCGCATGTCCCGGACGGAACAGATCTTTAATCGCGCCATAATCCTGCGAACGCTGATCGGTATTTTCAATCAGCAGACCAATGCTGGTGCCAGTGGTGACGCCTTCAAACACGCCGGAGAGGATTTTCACCTGATCCGGCTCGCGGCGCTGAGTGGTGTAGCGAGATGTCCCCGGGCGGCGTCTGTCCAGATCGTGTTGCAGATCCGCCTCGGTTAGCGGAATGCCCGGCGGCACGCCGTCGACAATACAGCCGAGCGCCAGGCCGTGCGATTCGCCGAAGGTGGTTACGCGAAAGAGTTGTCCAATTGTGTTTCCTGCCATCACGGCTCCGTTGTCGTTGTCTGTGTTGAGCATCGTTTTAATCTTTATAGATGCTGAAATGTTCGCGAGCGGCGATAAGCTGCGCTTTGGTCAGCATGAAGACGCCGTCCCCGCCGTTATCAAACTCCAGCCAGGTAAACGGTACGTCCGGATATTGTTCCATCAGATGTACCATGCTGTTACCCACTTCACAAATCAGGATGCCGTTGTCAGAGAGGTAATCCGGCGCGCAGGCGAGGATGCGGCGCGTCAGTTTCAGGCCATCGCTGCCGGAGGCCAGGCCAAGTTCTGGCTCATGGCGATACTCAGAAGGCAGATCTGCCATATCTTCTTCGTCAACGTACGGCGGGTTGGTCACAATCAGGTCGTACTGCACTTTCGGCAAGTCGCGGAAAACGTCGGAGCGGATTGGCGTCACGTGATGAATAAGCCCGTGCTCTTCGATATTGTGTTCGGTTACCGCCAGCGCGTCCGTGGAGATATCGACGGCGTCCACTTCCGCTTCCGGGAAGGCATAAGCACAGGCAATCGCGATACAGCCGCTACCGGTACACATATCAAGAATATGCTTCGGCGGTTCATCGATAAGACCCGCAAAATGGTTGTTAATCAGCTCGCCAATCGGCGAACGCGGCACCAGTACGCGCTCATCAACATAAAATTCGTGGCCGCAAAACCAGGCTTTATTAGTGAGATAAGCGACTGGAATACGCTCATTAACACGGCGGATCACGCGTTCAACAATGCGGTGACGCTCGCTGGAGGTCAGGCGCGCGGTGCGCATATCTTCCGGGATATCCAGCGGCAGGTAGAGTGTTGGCAATACCAGTTGCACTGCTTCGTCCCACGGGTTGTCGGTGCCGTGGCCGTACCAGATATTGGCGGCGCTAAATCGGCTTACCGACCAGCGCAACATGTCCTGAATGGTGTGCAGCTCGTTCACTGCTTCGTCGACGAAAATTTTATCCATGGTATCCCCCAGGCGCATGCTCGCATTAAATTCGGCGGCTAGTTTGCCACGAAGACGGCGATAAATCAGCATTCTCACGCACCTGCGCGGGGTAAAAATGCATTTTGCTGCACCGCTGGCGCAATGAGTCGGGTACACTGAAAAAAAGAAAAGATGAGATGCGCAGATGAAAAAGAAACCATCGCTTAGCGAGGAGGAACAGGCGCTGTTCCGGCAACTGATGGCCGGTACACGCCAGATAAAGCAGGACACCGTGGTTCATCGCCCGGCACGAAAAAAAATCACTGAAGTGCCGGAGAAACGGTTGCTGCAGGAGCAGGCCGATAACAGCCACTATTTTTCTGATGAGTTCCAGCCGCTGTTAAACACCGAAGGCCCGGTAAAATATGTGCGCGACGATGTCAGCCATTTTGAGCTGAAAAAGATCCGCCGTGGCGATTATGCCCCGGAGCTGTTTCTTGATCTGCACGGTTTAACCCAGCTTCAGGCGAAACAGGAACTGGGGGCGTTGATTGCCGCCTGCCGTCGCGAACATGTGTTTTGCGCCTGCGTGATGCACGGCCACGGCAAACATATTCTCAAGCAGCAGACACCGCTGTGGCTGGCGCAGCACCCGCATGTGATGGCGTTTCACCAGGCCCCGAAAGAGTATGGCGGCGATGCGGCAATACTGGTGCTTATAGAAGTGGAAGAGTGGCAGCCGCCGGAGTTGCCCTGAAGCGCAGAAACGACAAGAGCCGCGCAATGCGGCTCTTTATCTTTCATGGTCCGGCGAATCAGATAGCTTTTGGCATCTTCAGGTTGCAGGGACTCATTTGCCAGTTAAAGACACCTTTACCGTCTTCATCCAGCGTAACGCTGGCGATGGCGGAGGTGGTAAACATCGGCGGCGCTTCACCCGGGCAGAGCTCGGACACCAGGTATCCGACCAGCGGCAGGTGAGAAATCACCAGCACGGCGGAAGTACCTTCGTTTGCCAGCGCCTGCAAATAGGCGCTAACCAGGCCGATATCGCCGCAGGGCGTCAGTTCCGGCAGGACATCCACGTTGTCAGGCAGGTTCATACACTCTCCTACCTTATCCAGCGTCTGTTCAGCACGTAAAAAAGGGCTAACCAGAACACGTTCAATATCCACTTTTTGGCCTTTCAACCATGTTGCCATCAGACGGGTTTCGTCACAGCCACAAGGGGTTAAGGGACGAACCGAGTCACTGGCTGCATCGAGGGCAGCGTCGCCGTGACGCATGATAAAAACTTGCATATTGCACCGCTTTTGTTAACCAGAATCATTAATACTTTCACCGCAAAATCATTTCACGACATCGGAAAATATTAATGGCCGGGCATTGTGCCTGATCCATTCGTTGAATGAAACGCTGTTTTTTACCTCAATGGCGCAACTATAGTCAATCACTGTTTATTAAATAACCGTAAAGCCCATGAGGTATAACAGAATTACTTTTTTAGACACTAACTGAAACGTTCGGTTTCTTTTGTCGGCCAGAAAGTTACACCTTGTTCCGCCATGCGTAACAGCGGCTCGCAAGGAGCAAAACGCTCGCCGTACTGCGCCTGTAACCGCTGTAGTGTCGCCACCACTTCGCTTATGCCCAGCGCATCCATATAGTGGAACGGCCCGCCCAAAAACGGTGGGAAACCGATGCCAAACACGGCACCAATATCACCATCGCGCGCGCTGCGAATCACCTGTTCATCAAAGCAGCGAGCCGCTTCGTTCAGCATCAACATCACGCACCGCTCTGCTATCTGCTGAGGCGGTAACTGCGTGCCATCTGAAACACCGATTAAGCGGTAGATCGATGGGTCTGGCTGCTTTTTGCTTTTACGCCCTTTCGTCGGGTAAAGATAGAAACCGCGCTCATTTTTTCTGCCTTTGCGATCGTCATTCAAGATTGCGTTAACCACACTTGCAGGCGCGCTAAAACGTTCTCCATAGGCAGCTTCCAGCACCGGGATAATTTTGGTGCCGGTATCGATCCCCACTTCATCCAGCAACTGGATGGGCCCTACCGGAAAACCGAATTTCACCAGCGCCTGATCGATAGTTTCAATGCGTTGCCCTTCGCTTAGCAGGCGCATCGCTTCATTAATATAAGGCGCGAGGATGCGGTTAACGTAAAAGCCCGCTTTATCTGCCACCACGATCGGCGTTTTGCCCTGTTTTTTCGCCAGCTTCACCGTCGTGGCAATGGTCTGCTCATCGGTACCGGCATGAGGGATCACCTCGACCAGCGGCATTTTTTCCACCGGGCTGAAAAAATGTAATCCGATAACTTTTTCCGGACGCGCCGCATGCGCAGCAATATCGCCGATCGGTAAAGACGAGGTATTGGAGGCGAAAATGGTATGCGCTGCGCAGTTAGCTTCGACTTCAGCGACCATTTTCTGCTTCAACGCAAGATCCTCAAACACCGCTTCAATCACCAGATCGCGATGGGCAAAGCCACGATAATCAAGCGAACCGGAGATCTTCGCCATCTGGCTGTCGCGCTCGGCGGGTTTCAGGTAACGACGGCGCACTTTTTTATCCAGTTGTTGCCAACTGTATTTCAGCGCATGGTTAATGCCCTTCGCATTAATATCTTTAATGCGAACCGGCAACCCACCTTTGCTGGCCGTGACAAATGCGATACCGCCGCCCATCAACCCACCGCCCAGCACGCCCACACTGTTAAGCGGGCCGGGTTCGACGACGCTGCCAGGATCTTTTTTGATATCGGTACTGGTAAAAAAGAGATGCCGTAGCGCCTGCGATTGCGGCGTCATCGCCAGTTGACCAAACGCGCGTGCTTCGGCGTCATAACCGCTGCTGCCCCCCTGGGCAAGACCGGTTTCAACCACCGAGAGAATGCGCGATGCAGCAGGATAATTCCCCTGGGTTTTCTGTTCGGTTTTTTTTGCGACCATGCGGAACAATAAAGTGCGGCCAAGCGGCCCGGCAAGAATGCGTTCACGCACCGGTAAATGGCGGCTGGCAGGACGCCCCTGCGAAACCAGTCCGACGGCGGCGTCCAGTAAAATGGAAGGCGGAACCACATCGTCAACCAGACCCACTTTTAATGCCTGCCGTGGGCGTAACTGCTTACCGGTGAGGATCATCTCCAGCGCGGTACTCACGCCGATCAGGCGCGGCAAACGTTGCGTACCGCCAGAACCGGGAAGCAACCCCAGTTGCACTTCCGGTAATCCCAGCACCGTTTTGGCATCGTTTGTACAAATCCGGCGATGGCACGCCAGCGCCAGTTCCAGCCCACCGCCGAGGCAGGGGCCATTAATCGCGGCGATGACCGGGATCGGCAGGGCGTGGATTTCCGCCATCAGTTGCTGCCCCTGACGGGCGAGTTCTTCGGCCTCTTTCGCCGTCTGGCAGCGGGCGATCATATTGATATCCGCGCCGGCAATAAAGTTGTCCGGTTTTGCTGAGATAAACACCACGCCGCGCAACGCTTTGTTTTCGCGGATCTGTTTTAAAATGGCGCGAACATCCGTTGCGAACTCCGCTTTCAGGGTGTTCATCTTCTCGTTCGGTACATCAATAGCGACTACCGCCACATTGTCGGAACGCACACTAAGGGTAAATGCCGATGTTGTGGTCATTACTCTGCCTCCAGAACCATTGCCGCACCCAGACCGCCCGCGGCACAGGCCGTCACCAGACCAAAACCGCCGCCACGACGGCGCAGCTCATGCAGGGTCTGAGTGATCATACGCGCGCCGGTAGCGGCAAACGGATGCCCATAAGCGATAGAGCCGCCAAGCACGTTAAATTTGCTGTCATCCACTTCGCCGGTTGCCTGTGAACGTCCCAGTACCTCGCGGGCAAAACGCTCGCTGGCCATCAGCTTCAGATTGCTAAGGGTTTGCGCAGCAAAGGCTTCATGCATATCAAGCAGGGTTAAATCCGCCATTGATAATCCGGCTCGCTCCAGCGCCAGCGGCGTTGCCCACGCCGGGCCAAGCAGCATATCTTCACGCACATCAATCGCGGTAAACGCATAGCTGCGCAGGTATCCCAACGGCGCCAGCCCAAGCTCTTTGGCGCGGGATTCCGTCATCAGGATCACCGCCGCGGCGCCATCGGTAAGCGGCGTACTGTTGGCCGCCGTCACCGTGCCGTGCTGGCGATCAAACGCCGGACGCAGTTTTGCATAATCCGCCAGGCTCGAATTTGTACGTACGTTGTTATCTTTCTCGACCGGGTCACGAAATGGCGGCGCGTAAGCGGTCATCACCTCTTCTGCCAGTTTGCCTTCTGCCCAGGCCTGGGCGGCAAGCTGGTGTGAGCGGTGCGCCAGCGCATCCTGCTGCTCACGGCTGATACCGTAGGTTTTCGCCATCTGTTCAGCGGTATCGCCCATGCGCAGGCCGGTGGAATATTCCGCCACCGCCGGAGGGACCGGCAGCAGGTCGCGCAGACGCAGGCGCGAGAAGAGTTTCAGTTTTTGCCCCATGCTGCGCGCTTTGTTGGCATCCACCAGCGTTCGCGCCAGTTTTTTGCTGACGCCAATCGGCAGCACTGAAGATGAGTCTGCACCACCAGCGATACCTGCACGAATGGTGCCCGCCAGCAGGCTTTCGGTGACATTCGCCACCGCCTGAAAGCTGGTCGCGCAGGCACGGCTTACACTGTAAGCGTCGGTATGCACACTCATGCCGGTGCCAAGCACTATTTCGCGCGCAATATTCGGCGCTTCGGGCATTTGAACCACCTGGCCAAAAACCAGTTGTTCAATCACTTCGGGGGGAATTTCGCTGCGTGCCAGCATCTCTCCCACCACCATTTTGCCAAGATCGATGGCCGGCACGCCGTGGAAGACGGTCGCCTGGCGGGCAAAAGGGGTACGTAACCCACTGACAATGGCAATGCGGTCGCCCTGGCGGGTGACAAGCGGTAATGCCTTCATAACACTCCCCTGTTAACAGCGTAATGCATTAAGTGGTCTGACCTGATAACAGTCTTAACCAATTTTTTACATTTAGCCAATGGGAGGGAGAAAAAAATGGGAGCTAAGGCACAGAGATACTTAACAAAACGCCCCCGCTGGACGGGAGCGTTGGCGGGATAATTAACGCAGACCGAGCTGGAAAATCAGCGTTTCGGCTTCGCAAGCGAAGACAAAATCGATATCCAGGCGCACACCGTCTGCCACTTCCGTGAACGTGGAAGTGATTTGGCAAGGATCGGATTCCACGCTGCGGGCTCTGGCGCTCAGCGCAGCCAGGGTTTCTTCCGCATCGGCGCGTTTAGCGAACACGCGGCTGTAAGAGGCGGTGCAGTCGGAGTTGTCCATAATGGTGCCAACATCCATACAGCAGCAAACCGGGGTTTCATCAGCACTGCATTTACTCATGGTAGATTTCCTCTGAATTCGCACCCAAGGTGCCAGATAAACGTTGCGCATATTTTACGCCGCGAGGGAATGTGGCTCCAGTCGTTAATTCCGCAAGCGGTGATAAGTGACCGAAATCACACTTAAAAATGATCTAAAACAAAAATCATCTAATCGACTGATTAACACCGGGGGCAATTTTGCTGCGCAGATCCCGTTTCGAAGATCACAATTGAAAAATCTTATATACATACTTGCAACATTTCCTCTGGTCAGACCTATACTCTCGCCACTGGTCTGATTTCTCAGATGTACCTCAGACCCTACACTTCGCGCTCCTGTTACCCCGCGTAACAAAGTTTGTATAAAAATAAATCGATTTCGAATGAGGTTATGGTCATGAGCCAGAAAACCCGGTTTACCAAGTCTGCGTTGGCAGTCGCAGTGGCAATCGTTTCTACCCAGGCCTGGTCCGCAGGCTTTCAACTCAACGAGTTTTCATCCTCTGGCCTTGGCCGGGCTTATTCCGGTGAAGGCGCCATTGCTGATGACGCAGGCAGCGTCAGCCGCAACCCGGCGCTGATCACCATGTTCGATCGCCCAACCTTCTCTGGTGGTGCGGTGTTTGTCGATCCGGATGTTAACGTAAAAGGCCGTTCTGCCATTGGTAACAATGCCAGCCAGGACAACATCGCCCCGACCGCGTGGATCCCGAACCTGCACTTCGTGGCACCGATTAACGATCAATTTGGCTGGGGCGCGTCCGTGACCTCTAACTACGGGCTGGCCACCGAGTTCAACAACAGCTATGCAGCCGGTTCAATGGGCGGTAAAACCGATCTCGAAACGCTGAACCTCAACCTGAGCGGTGCGTATCGTCTGGATAGCCACTGGAGCTTCGGCCTCGGTTTCGATGCCGTTTATGCACGTGCGAAAGTGGAGCGCTACGCGGGTGACCTGCCGCAAATCATCGGCGCAGGTCTGCCAGGGCTGGTGCAATCGGGTCGCCTGTCACCACAAGATGCACAGCGACTCGCCGCGCAGGCTGGTGGTATTAGCCGCGATACGCAAATCGCCCATCTGAAAGGCGATGAGTGGGGCTTTGGCTGGAATGCCGGTATTCTCTACGAGCTGGATAAAAACAACCGCTACGCTTTCACCTATCGTTCTGAAGTCAAAGTCGACTTCGACGGCGATTATAAGAGCAGCCTGCCCGCAGCGCTGAACCCGATCAATGCGGCGCTAAATCTTAACTTGCCATACGGTACTGGCGGTGCCACCACCAACGGTTCGCTCTCATTGCACCTGCCGGAAATGTGGGAAGTGTCGGGTTATAACCGTGTTGACCCGCAGTGGGCCATTCACTACAGCCTGACTTACACCAGCTGGAGCCAGTTCCAGGAGCTGAAAGCGACCGGCGACAACGGCCAGACGCTGTTCTATAAAGATGAAAGCTTTAAAGACGCCTACCGTATCGCGCTGGGTACTACCTATTATATGGATGATAACTGGACCTTCCGCGCCGGTATCGCCTTCGATGACAGCCCGGTTCCGGCAGACAAACGCTCCATCTCCATCCCGGATCAGGATCGCCTCTGGCTGAGCACCGGTGCGACCTATGCATTTAATAAAGATGCGTCCGTCGACGTCGGCGTTTCTTATATGCACGGTCAGAAAGTGAAATTCACCGAAGGCCCGTATACCTTCAGCTCTGAAGGTCGTGCATGGCTGTACGGCGCGAACTTCAACTACGCGTTCTGATAAACCATCAGGCATAAAAAAAGGTGAGCGCCGTGCTCACCTTTTTTATTTGCTGGGCTGGGTTTATTGCGAGTCGATATCTTTCAAATCGCCCTCTATCGCCTGCGCGTTCGGGTTTTCCTGCGGTTTCAGCTTACCGCCGTTGGCGATAAAATCGTGGCGCTGGAAGTAGGCTTCACGCACCAGAATGTACGGATCGGAAGACTGGCGCAGCAGGCCGTCTGAATCCAGCAGTTGCGCGCGCGATTCAATGCCTTCAACCGTCCATTTGCCCACCGACAGCGGCCATGTCAGCCACGACAGCACCGGATAGAGCGTATCGGCCATATCACCACCGTCTTCACGCAGCGTGAAACTGCCATAGAACGGCAGTTGCATATAAGGGCCGTAACCCATGCCGTAATGCCCCAGCGTGCTACCAAAACGGTGCGGTTCAACGCGCTGCAATTTCGGGTTCGCAGCACCCGCGACATCCATCAAGCCGCCCATCCCCAGCAGGGTGTTCAGGAAGAAGCGTGTAAAGTGAACCATCCCCTGGTACGGATCGCCTTGTAAGAAGAAGTTCACCATCACCGCCGGTTCTTCAAGGTTGCTGGTGAAGTTGCTCAGACCATTACGCGCTGGCTGCGGCACATAATCACGCCAGACAACGGCAACGGGTCTGACAACATACGGATCCAGCACATTGAAGTTGAAGCTGTACATGGTGCGGTTGAACCCTTCCAGCGGGTCTGAACGTCCCTGCGAATCTTTACCGGAACTGGCACAACCGACCAGCACAGTGGTAGCCAGCGCAAGCGCCGACAGGCGGAATTTCATAGGTGTCTCCCTGAAGAAAATGGTCATCGCTGAATGCCATTTTGAATAACGCAAACGCGGAAATCCGTTTTGCGCAGACAATGCGCAACGCATTGTATCAGCACATATTCTGATGTCCACGTAGCGAACAAAGCTCACTCAGCCTAACCGAACTCACCTTTACGGCTCGTTAACAATTCTATACAAACTTCCTCAATATCGTATTGCCATTATTGCTTTTCGCGCAATTTAGGACGATGCCGTCACGGAATAAGCGTGAAAACCGCTACGCTTAAATTTTGCCGCCATCACCAAGCGAGGCCATCGTGGACAATATTAAAGAAGAGAAACTCGACAAACACAGCGATGACTTACAAGTGGAGAGCGACGAGAAGAAGAGTGGGAAGAAAATAGAACTTGATGAAGAACGCCTGCCCTCGCGCGCCATGGCGATTCATGAGCATATTCGCCAGGACGGCGAAAAAGAGCTGGAACGTGACGCGATGGCGCTGTTCTGGTCAGCGATTGCGGCGGGTTTATCGATGAGCGCGTCGCTGCTGGCAAAGGGGATTTTTCACGTACAGCTCGACGGCATTCCCGGCGGTTTCCTGCTGGAGAACCTCGGTTACACCTTTGGCTTTATTATTGTCATTATGGCGCGCCAGCAGTTGTTTACCGAAAACACCGTCACGGCCGTATTACCGGTGATGCAAAAACCCAGTTGGGTTAACTTTGGCCTGATGACGCGCTTATGGAGCGTGGTGTTACTCGGGAACCTGGTTGGTACGGCTATTGCCGCCTGGGCGTTCGAGTATATGCCCATATTCGATGAAGCCACCCGCGATGCTTTTGTCAAAATCGGCATGGAGGTGATGAAGAACACGCCGCTGGAGATGTTCTCCAACGCCATTATCTCCGGCTGGATCATCGCCACCATGGTGTGGATGTTCCCTTCAGCGGGCGCGGCGAAAATTGTGGTGATCATTTTAATGACCTGGCTTATCGCGCTGGCGGATACCACGCATATCGTGGTCGGTGCGGTGGAGATTTTCTATCTGGTGTTTAACGGCACGCTGAACTGGAGCGAATTTATCTGGCCGTTCGCCCTGCCGACACTCGCCGGGAATATTTGCGGCGGCACCTTTATTTTTGCTCTGCTCAGCCACGCGCAGATCCGTAACGATATGATCAACGCGCGTAAAGCCGAAGCCAAAGCCCGCGCCGACGAGCAAAAACAGCAACGCGACGGCGCAGAAAAAGGAGCTTAAACGGCGACAGTTTAATCACTTGGCGGCATGTGAGCTTAACGCGAGACGTAAATAACGTTATACTCCCGCCGCTTTGTCCCCTTAGTTAAATGGATATAACGAGCCCCTCCTAAGGGCTAGTTGCAGGTTCGATTCCTGCAGGGGACAATATCCCCCTTCCTGCGAACATCGATCAAAGTCGTCATTACCCTACAGATTCAGTAAGTTAAATCACTTCCCGCGTCTGCCAACTGCCATAGGTTCTTATCAACGTCCTGCTGCTTAGTGTTACGCCACCAGTTGCTGCATCACCTTAATAAATGCAGAGGTCACCTGCTCCTCCTGTGCGTGACGCCCCTCTTCAATCACCCAGCGTCCTCCCGCCATTACCCTTCTTATCGGGTTTGTTGAGCAGGCGAAAATCCAGCGGTTCAGACGTTCACGATCGCCTGCGGCTGCAAGGAAGGGATCGCGGCTGTCGAGCAACAGCATATCCGCGCGATCGCCGACCGCCAGTTGACCAATCGCCTGCCCCAGCGCACGGCGTCCGCCCTGCAATGCCCCCTGATACAGCACATTGCCAATATAAGGCTCATCCGGCAAAGACAGTAAGTTGCGCCGCCGTTTGTTTAACCGTTGCCCGTACTCAAACCAGCGCAAATCCTCGCTGACGCTGACGCTGATATGGCTGTCGGAGCCAATTCCCCAGCGCCCCTGCTGCGCAAGATAGTCCGGCCCCGGAAAGATACCATCGCCAAGATTGGCTTCAGTGGTCAGGCACAGGCCCGCCACTGCGCCGGAAGCGGCAATCTGTTGGGTTTCCTGCGGCGTAATATGCGTGGCATGGATCAGACACCACTGTTCATCCACCGGCATATGCTGATAAAGCCACTCCACCGGCCGCAATCCAGACCAGGCCACGCAGTCATCAACCTCTTTTTGCTGCTCAGCAATATGAATATGCACCGGCTGCGGTTGCGGACAGGCTTTAAGCACGCTCTGCATCTGTTCCGGCGTAACGGCCCGCAGCGAGTGGAAGCACAGCCCGGTACGCTGCATCGGCTCAGCAGCAAGCTGCGACGTCAGCGTGGCATGCAGTGCAAGGTAGCCTTCCGTATCGTGAATAAAGCGGCTCTGCCCGGCGGTCGCTGGCTGCCCACCAAAACCGGAGAAACTGTAAAGCACCGGCAGTAATGTCAGGCCAATACCCGCCGTTTTCGCCGCCTGCGAAATACGCATCGCCAGCTCGGCTGGCTGTGCGTAAGGTTTTCCGCCACGATCGTGGTGCAAATAGTGAAATTCGGCAACGGAGGTATAACCGGCCTTCAGCATTTCGATGTACAGATAGCTGGCAATGGTTTCCAGCTGTTCGGGGGTAATTTTATCCACCAGCCGGTACATTAAATCGCGCCATGTCCAGAAGCTGTCCGCCGGATCGCCCACCACTTCGGTTAGCCCGGCCATTGCACGCTGAAAAGCGTGCGAATGCAGGTTTGGCATGCCCGGCACCAAAAAACCTTCCAGGCGAATCGCCGTGTCGTCTGGCTGACTACCGCTTTCGAGCGCGGTGATGATGCCCTGCGGGGAAACCGTGATGCGAACATTCTCCGCCCAGCCCTGCGGCAACAATGCTTTTGCCGCGAAATATACCGTCATATATCCCCTCACCGCCTGCCGTTATTTGATATGTATATACATGCTTATATATATACATCCAAATATGTGTAGAGTAAACTTCAACGGTTATCCGGCCGAGGAAAGGGTTCATGGAGCAAAGCGATATTTTTAAAGCAGCCGCAGGCGAGACACGTCTTGATCAGCCCGCCCCTTTCTATGAAAGGGTGAAGAGCATGATTAAAACCAATATCCACAGCGGCGCCTGGCCGGTGAACTACCGCGTGCCGTCAGAAAGCGAGCTGGTCAGCCAGTTTGGCTACAGCCGGATGACCATTAACCGCGCGCTGCGTGAACTGACCGCCGAAGGGCTGCTGGTGCGTATGCAGGGCATTGGCACCTTTGTCGCCGAAGTCCGTGGGCAGTCGGCGCTGCTGGAGATCAACAACATTGCTGATGAGATTGCCAGTCGCGGCCATCGCCATCATGCCAGAGTGCTGGAGCTGACCCAGCAGCATGCAGATGCTCAGCAAGCGCTGGCTTTTAATCTGCCGAAAGGCAGCCGCCTGTTCCATTCGTTGATTTGCCATTATGAAGACGGCGTTCCGGTGATGCTGGAAGACAGGCTGGTGAATGCGCTGATTGTGCCAGACTATCTGCAGCAGGATTTTACCCGTATCACGCCGAATGCCTATCTCTCTTCCATCGCACCGATTGTCGAAGGTGAGCATATTATCGAGGCGGTGAACGTGCCCCGCAGCGAGTGCGTTTACCTGGAAATAGATGAACACACCCCCTGCCTGCAAGTAAACCGCCGCACCTGGACCGGTCGTCAGGACAAGAAAATCGTCACCAGCGTGCGCCTGGTCTATCCGGGTTCGCGTTACCGTCTGGAAGGAAGTATGCGCAAATGAGGCTGCTGCCTTCTAGTGGCTACGCTGAGATGCGCTGGAAAAATGGCCAGGGTGTCACCCGCGAAGTGTGCCGTTTTCCCGCCAGCGACCAGTATGACTGGCGCATATCGGTTGCGACGATCCGCGAAGACGGGGCGTTCTCACGTTTCTCCGGTTACCTGCGAAACATCAGTGTACTGGAAGGCGAAGGCATGTTTATGACGATTGATGACCAGCGCAGCGCGTTAATTCCACCGTTTCAGGCGACGGATTTTAACGGCGACAGCGCGGTGTTCTGCGAGGTTATCGGCGGGCCGTTACTTGATTTCAACGTGATTTATCGCCGTGAAACCACCCAGGCAACGGTGCGCTGGCAGCGCGCTGGCACATGGCAACATCAGCAAGGAACAATGCTGCTGTTCAATGCCGGACATCGTCTTGACGTCATCGTCGGAGACGAACGCCATACGCTGCAACATTACGACAGCCTGCTGCTTGATAACCCGGCGACGGTTTCCGTCAACCCAGGCAGCGACACGCTTTTCGCCTGCGTGACGCTGACATCCCGTTAACACCAGCTAAACTGCGGCGTCGACCTTCTGAAACGTCGCCAGCCCTCTTCATTATCGGCAATTAACCCGCTCATAAATCACTCCCGCACGCGTCGCGGGCCAGCACAGCTACGAACTTAACCACCGCCAGCTCCGCGGTCTGGGTGATTTATCACGCAATGCTTAGCGCCTGCGCGCCCCGTTCATCAGGATGAACCTGCTGGCTAATCAGCCCTGCAGGGCACCTCTTCACCATTCATACATCGAGCCGCATCGACAGGGATTTCCCTGGCGCACGCAACAGCAGAGACGTGCGCCAGGTAATCACAAAGCGCACCCTATGCCTGCCTACACACGCGACAGCTCCAGTCTCCATTTTCTCTTGAGCAGACGATTAGCTTCACTCATCAGCCCCCTCCTTTATTAGTAAAGCAAGCTGGCGGCTTAGTTCGCCATCCGCAATCAGATCCCGGACGGCATGCATATCCGTGTACATCGGCGTATCGGTTTCACGAAACGCGACCTGCTGGCGTACCTGCGAGAGCGTCAGCTCTGTCCCCACCGAGGCGCGCAGCGGGCGATGAAATTCAATCGCCTGACAAGCGCACAGCAGCTCGATAGCCACGATATCCACCGCGTTTGCCACCGCCTGCATCGCTTTTCGCGCCGAGGAGACGCCCATACTGATATGGTCTTCCTGCCCGGCACAGGTGGAAACCGTATGTACGCTGGCGGGTGCCGCCAGGCTGCGATTATCCCCGGCGAGCGCGGCAGCGACATACGGCGGGATCATCATCCCGGAATTGGCTCCGCTTTTGCCGACCAGAAATGCCGGTAAGCCACTGAGATGGACGTTGGTAATACGGTCAGAACGCGCCTGCGACGCCGTGCTTAGTTGCGCAATAGCCACCGCCAGCGCATCGAGTGCCAGCGCCAGCGGCGCACCGTGACCGTTACCGCCAGGCAAAATCACCAGCGCATCGTCTTCAATCAAAAACACCGGGTTGTCGGTCACCGAATTGAGTTCGGTAGTAACGATATGACGACAATGCGCCAGTTGATCGCGCACCGCGCCATGGATTTGCGGGATGCAGCGTAAGCTGAGCGCATCCTGCACCCGGTGATCGCGGTAACGCTGAAGGATCTCGCTACCGTGCAGTAAACGGCGCAAATTCTGCGCTGTTTCTTGTTGCCCGTCATGCGGACGCAGAGCGTGCAGACGCGCGTCATAGCCGCGGGTGTTGCCTTTCAGCGCTTCGAGACACATGCCGCCTGCCATATCCGCGACCGGCAGCAACTGCTCGAAATCCCGCACTGCCAGACAAGCCAGTGCGGTAATTTCGTAGGTGCCGCTGATCAGCGCGTGTCCTTCGCGCGGGCCGGGAATGCGCGGCACAATGCCCGCTTTCGCCAGCGCGTCGGTGGAGGGCAACAACTCACCCTGATACCAGCACTGCCCTTCGCCAAATAACGATAAGCCGATATGCGCGGTAGCAATCAGATACCCCACGGAACCGCTGGCAGGCGACCACGGCGTCACCTGCCGGTTCAGCATCAGGCACATACGCTGCGCCAGTTCAGAACTGACGCCGCTGTAGCCCTGCAACAGCGATTTCAGCATCACCGCCATCATCGCCCGCACTTCCCGCACCGACAAATCCGGCCCCATCCCGCAGGCGTGACTACGCAGCATATTGAGTTGCACGCTGGCAATTTGATCCGCAGAGAGACGCTCGGTCACTAGGTCTCCCACGCCGGTTGTCAGACCATAAATCACCTTCCCGTCAGCAATCGCCTTGTGAATATAACCGCTGACCTTATCCATTTGCGCCAGCGCATCATCAGCCAGAACAACCTGGGCGCCATCGGCAATGCGCACCAGCTCATCAATGGTCGTGGCATCCCTGCCTAAGGTGACCGCATCCATATGCGGCATGGAAGAACGGATTGT
Source organism: Enterobacter sp. R4-368 (assembly GCF_000410515.1). Lineage (NCBI taxonomy): Bacteria > Pseudomonadati > Pseudomonadota > Gammaproteobacteria > Enterobacterales > Enterobacteriaceae > Enterobacter > Enterobacter sp. R4-368. The sequence goes on from NC_021500.1 coordinate 1,460,983, forward strand.
TGTCGTCATCTCGCAGCCGTTCCTTACTTGCTCAACTGGTGTTTAACCAGCCACTGGTGCGCCACATCATCAATGCTGGCGAACTCTGCAAGTTGCTCGTTCATGGCGATCAGATCTTCGGTGGTGAGCTGCGCGGAGATTTTGTTCAGCGTGCTTTCAATGGTCGGGTTCAGTGTGCTGCTGGCGACTATGGGCACAATGTTCTGCGCGGCAAACAGGTGTTTCGGATCTTCCAGCGCAACCAGGTGATCTTTTTTGATTTCCGGCGTAGTGGAGGTCAGATCAGCCACCTGAATCTGGTTATTTTTCAGCGCCGTCAGCGTCAGCGGACCAGCGACATCCAGCACTTTGAAAGTTTTGAAAGTCAGGCCATAAACTTCACGCAAGCCGGGAACACCTTCATGACGGGTTTTCCACTCCGCCGGGCCGCCAAGCACTAACTGCCCGGCGACAGGTTTCAGATCGTCGATGGTTTTCAGTTTGTACTTGTCGGCGGTTTTCTTCGTTACCGCCAGCACATCGCTGTTTTGCGCCGTGGACGTGTTCAGCATTTTCACTTTTTCCGGCAGCTTAGCGGCCAGCGCTTTCGCCACATCTTCCGAACTGTGCGCGTCGTTTTTCGCATCCAGATAGCTTAACAGCGCGCCGCTGTACTCAGGGATCACGGTGATGGAACCGTCGAGCAGAGCCGGGATATAGACTTCACGGCTACCAATGTTGAGTTTTTTCTCGACCGGAATGTTTTGCGCTTCCAGCGCCCCGGCGTAAATGGTCGCCAGCAACTGGTTTTCCGGAAAATCCGCCGAACCAATAATCACTTTCTGGCCGGCATCAGCAGCCCAGACAGAAGAAGCGACAGACAGCAGTGCAGCACTGAACAACGTTAAATAGCGTTTCTTAATCATCTTATTAACCTTCTGTAATTAAAGGACTCAACATCACTGGTTTTTGGTTTTCCGGGTGATGCCCGGTGAAACCACGACTTTCCCTGAAAGCGAAAAAAAGAGATCAATGATCAATGCCAGCAGCGCGACGAGGATGGCCCCGGCGGTCATCTGCGCAAAGTCGTTGGCGGCACGCCCGTCGATAATCAATCGTCCCAGGCCGCCGAGTGAAACGTAGGCCGCAATGGTCGCAGTGGAAACAATTTGCAGCGCGGCACTGCGGATCCCGGAGAGGATCAGCGGCATTGCGCAGGGCAACTCAACCTGCAACAGCACCTGAAGCGGCGTCAGACCAATCCCTTTTGCCGCATCATGCACGCTGGGATCGACAGAACGGATACCCGCATGTACGCCCAGCGCCACTGGCGGCAGCGCCAGCACCACCAGCACGATGATGCAGGGTAAAACAAAGGCCAAATCCGATTCGAAATACCCCGCCAGCAGGATCACCAGCAAAATAATCAGACCAAAAGAGGGCAACGAACGCAGGGCGTTGGTGGTACCAATCAGCAGCGCCTCCCCTTTCCCGGTATGGCCGGTGTAGCAGCCGACCGGAAACGCAATGGCGACGGCAATCGCCAGCGCCGCCGCGCTGTAACCGATATGCTGCAACAGCAGCGGCACAATGCCGTCGTCGCCGTACCAGTGGCTGAGATCGAAAAACCATTCACTCATCAGTTATCCCCTTTGCGGTTGCCAGCGGCTTAAAGAGCGGGTTATCGCCACCACCAGGCAATCCAGAATGAAGGCCAGCGCGATGCACAGCACAATCCCGGCGATAATCGGGGTGAGAAACTGAAGCTGAAACCCCTGGGTAAACAGCGAACCTAACTGTGGCGCGCCAATCAGCGCGGCAACCGACACGATGCTGACATTCGAAACCACGGCCACACGCAGCCCGGAGCCGATCACCGGTACAGCAAGCGGCAGGTCGATCTGCAAAAATTGCTGTAGCGGTTTGTACCCCAGCGCAAAAGCAGACTGCCGGGTATCTTCGGCCACGGAATCCAGCCCGTCGCACACGGTTCTGACCAGCAGCGCAAAGCTGTAGATAGTCAGCGCCACGACCACGTTGATGGGGTCGAGAATTTGCGTATTCAGCAGCGGCGGCAGCAGTACAAACAGCGCCAGCGACGGAATGGTGTACAGCAGGCCGAACAGATTCAGGATGAGACCTTTCACTTTTGGCAGGTTGTTCACGGCCCAGCCGACAGGTATTGCCAGCAGCAGGCCGATCAGGATCGGCGTAATCGACAAATAGCAGTGCCAGAGCAGCAAGCTGAGGATCCTGTCGCTTTGCCCCCACAGCCAGTCAAATCTCATAGTGCCACCTGCGTCAGCGACTTGCAGGCATCCAGCACATTGTCCAGCGCCAGCGATCCCAGCGGGGTAAGCTGTTCATCGACCACCACGGCGCGATGGCAGGGAGAGCTGAGCGCCGAATCCAGCAACTGGCGCAGCGTGCCGCCCTGCGGAGAAAACGTCGCGCCGAGGTTCACGTTTTCCGGCGCTATCACCGTTACCTGCTGATGCGTGTCAAACCAGCCGCAGGCTCTGCCCTGCTGCGTCACCAGCAGCCAACGTTGTGCGCTGATATTGCGTGCCTGCGCAAGTGACGCGCCCATTTCGATAGCCGGTTCCGCCTGCAACGCCGTCAGCGGTGCGGAGGTGTGGAAACTGAGTTTGCGATAACCGCGGTCGCGGCCAATGAAATCGGCAACAAATTCGCTCTGCGGCGCATTCAGCAGTTCGCCCGGCGTCGCCAGTTGCGCCAGCTTGCCGCCAGGTTTCAGCACCACAATGCAATCACCCAGTTTCATTGCTTCATCAATATCGTGCGTGACCATAATGATGGTCTTGCTGACCTCTTTCTGAATGCGCAGAAACTCTTCCTGCAACTGTTCACGCACCACAGGGTCAACGGCGCTGAAGGGTTCGTCCATCAGCATAAATTCCGGGTCGGCAGCCAGTGCGCGCGCCACGCCGACGCGCTGCTGTTGGCCACCGGAGAGTTGCCACGGGTAGCGTTTCGCCAGTTGCGGCGCCAGACCGACCACTTCCAGTAATTCTGCCGCTCTGGCCCTGGCTTTGCTTTTCGCCGCGCCATTAAGGATCGCGGTAGTGGCGATGTTATCGATGATGGTTTTATGCGGGAACAAGCCGGCATTCTGGATCACATAACCAATACGGCGGCGCAATTGCACAACATCCATCAGAGCGGTGGATTCGCCATTGAGCAAAATCGTCCCGGATGAGGGCTCCACCAGCCGGTTGATCATGCGTAATGAGGTGGTTTTTCCGCAACCAGACGGCCCCACAAGCACAGTAATTTTGCCTCCTGGCGCGACAAGGTTCAGGCCATCGACCACGACGGTACCGTCGTGATAATGCTTGGTCACATTGTTGAAAGTAATCATCGTTACGCCTTATGGTCATCGTTTGCCGTCCCGTTGTGACGGCAATGCAAAAAAACTTTTGTATATCCTTGTATGTACAACTAGCAAGCCATGTGCCATAACGTCATCGCAACATTGATCATTTAAATAAAACCAATTAAAAACAAATAGATATAAAAACATTGTTAATAAATCCAGCACAACAAAACGAATTCCCTCAGCTTCATTTCCCCACACGCTCGCTTTAAAACAGCGCAGAGATGCACTAAAAATGATCATCTCAACGCTTTAAAGCACAATAGCAGTGCAAAAAAATGCACCAATACCCCTTCTTTCACTACGATCAAAAAAGCCATCAATAACAACGCATTGTTTTATATGTGAAATAAATAAATTGATTAAACTGGCACCTTATGTGCTTATCATGTATATACAAGACGTATACAGCAGCATCGCAACGTCAGTAAGCATGTATTCCGCTATCAAACAGAGAAGGTAAACCGCATGAGTAGTGAATTATCCCGTTATCGTGATGTTGAGATCAGAGCGCCGCGCGGCACGACATTGAATGCGAAAAGCTGGCTGACCGAAGCGCCGCTGCGCATGCTGATGAATAACCTTGATCCCGATGTCGCGGAAAACCCGAAAGAGCTGGTGGTGTATGGTGGGATTGGCCGGGCAGCGCGTAACTGGGAGTGCTTTGACAAAATGGTTGAAGCGCTAAAACAGCTCAATGATGACGAAACGCTGCTGGTGCAATCCGGCAAACCGGTCGGCGTGTTTAAAACCCACAGCAATGCACCGCGCGTACTGATCGCTAACTCAAACCTGGTTCCCCACTGGGCCAACTGGGAGCACTTTAACGAGCTGGACGCTAAAGGGCTGGCGATGTACGGCCAGATGACCGCAGGCTCCTGGATCTATATTGGCAGCCAGGGGATCGTTCAGGGTACGTATGAAACCTTCGTCGAAGCGGGTCGCCAGCACTATAACGGTTCGCTGGTTGGCCGCTGGGTGCTGACCGCAGGTCTGGGCGGCATGGGCGGCGCGCAGCCGCTGGCCGCCACGCTGGCGGGCGCCTGCTCGCTGAACATTGAGTGCCAGCAATCCCGCATCGATTTCCGCCTGCGTACCGGGTATGTGGATGAGCAGGCAACAGATCTGGACGATGCGCTGGCGCGTATTGAACGCTACACCCGTGAAGGTAAAGCCATCTCTGTGGCGCTGCACGGCAATGCGGCAGAAGTTTTACCGGAACTGGTTAAACGCGGCGTTCGCCCCGATCTCGTGACCGATCAAACCAGCGCCCACGATCCGCTAAACGGCTATCTGCCGATTGGCTGGCAGTGGGAAGCGTATCGCGAACGCGCGAAGAGTGAACCGGCAGTGGTGACTCAGGCGGCGAAAGCCTCAATGGCCGAGCACGTTAAAGCAATGCTCGCCTTCCAGCAGCAGGGCATTCCGACCTTCGACTATGGCAACAATATTCGCCAGATGGCGAAAGAGATGGGCGTCAGCAACGCCTTCGATTTCCCGGGTTTTGTGCCCGCCTATATTCGCCCGCTCTTCTGCCGTGGTATTGGGCCATTCCGCTGGGCCGCGCTCTCCGGCGATGCGGAAGATATCTATCGTACCGATGAAAAAGTAAAAGAGCTGATCGCGGATGACGCGCATCTGCACCGCTGGCTGGATATGGCGAAAGAGCGTATCAGTTTCCAGGGCTTACCTGCGCGTATCTGTTGGGTTGGTCTGGGGCAGCGCGCACGTCTGGGGCTGGCGTTTAATGAAATGGTGCGTCGCGGCGAAGTCTCCGCACCAATTGTCATTGGCCGCGATCACCTGGACTCCGGCTCCGTTGCCAGCCCGAACCGCGAAACCGAAGCGATGAAAGATGGCTCCGATGCGGTTTCCGACTGGCCTTTGCTGAATGCGTTGCTCAACACCGCCAGCGGAGCAACCTGGGTTTCTCTGCACCACGGCGGAGGCGTCGGCATGGGCTTCTCGCAACATTCGGGGATGGTTATCGTCTGTGATGGCACGGATGAAGCGGCAGAACGTATTGCCCGCGTACTGCATAACGATCCGGCGACGGGCGTGATGCGCCATGCTGACGCAGGCTATGATTCAGCGGTCGCCTGTGCCAAAGAGCACGGCCTCAATTTACCGATGATTGCAAAGTAAAACCGACGGCGTGGCGATTGCCGCGCCGAACCATGACGGGAGAACGCGGATGCGCATTTTATGGCGTCACTGCCAAATTGCCACCATGGAAGCGGGCAAATACAACCTGATCCCTCGCGGCGCGCTGATCACCGACGGGTCGCAGATCTCATGGCTGGGCGAAGAGGGAACGCAGCCGGATGATGTGGTCGATCGTGAAGTGGATTTGCAGGGGCGGCTGGTTACGCCTGGGTTGATCGATTGCCATAGCCATAGCGTGTTTGGCGGCGATCGCAGCCAGGAATTTGAGATGCGACTCAACGGCGCGAGCTACGCGGAAATCGCCGCAGCAGGCGGCGGCATTATCAGTACCGTGAATGCCACCCGCAACGCCAGCCAGCAACAACTGCTGGAAAGCGCCCGCAAGCGCATTGACGCACTGCGCAAAGAAGGCGTTACGGCGCTTGAGATCAAATCCGGTTATGGCCTCAGCTTTGCCGATGAAAGCAAAATGTTGCAGGTGATCCGCGCGCTTGGCGCAGAAATGCCGCTCACCATCTTCAGCACCTGTCTCGCAGCGCATGCAGTGCCGGGCGAGTATCAGGGGCGCGCTGACGACTACATCGACGAGATTTGCCAGCACTGGCTACCCACCTGGCACGCACAAGGGCTGGTCGATGCGGTTGATGCTTTTTGTGAACATCTGGCCTTTTCACCGCCGCAAGTGGAGCGGGTTTTCCGCAAAGCGCAGCAGCTTGGCTTACCGGTAAAACTGCATGCCGAACAGCTTTCACTGCTGCACGGCGCAGGGCTGGCCGCCCGCTACAGTGCGCTTTCCGCCGATCATCTCGAGTATTTGTGCGAAGAAGATATCGTGCTGATGGCGCAGCACGGCACCACTGCTGTTCTGCTGCCGGGCGCGTTTTACTTTTTACGCGAGAGCCAGCAGCCACCGGTGGCGCTATTACGTAAGCATCAGGTGCCGATGGCCATTTCCAGCGATCTGAACCCCGGTACGTCGCCCGTGTTGTCGCTGCGCCTGATGATGAACATGGCCTGCACGTTGTTCCGTCTGACGCCTGAAGAAGCGCTGGCGGGAGTGACCTGTCATGCCGCCCATGCATTAGGTATCAGTGAACGCTGCGGTACGCTCCAGGCGGGTAAAGAAGCCAGCTTTGTCGCGTGGGATGTGTCTCATCCGGCAGAACTCAGCTACTGGCTGGGAGGAACACTGTCAAAACAGGTTATTTATCAGGGGGAGGAAGTCTGGCATGACTAACGGATTCGAATTACATCAGGGACGGCTGCCGCTACTGGTCAGCATGCCCCATCCCGGCACGCAACTGACACCGGAAATTGCCAGCGGCCTCACCGCGCGGGCACGACGTCTGGAGGATACGGACTGGCATATTCCGCTGCTGTATCAGCCGATTCGCGAGCTTGGCGCCAGCGTGCTGAGCGCTAATTATTCCCGCTATGTGGTGGATTTAAACCGCCCGGCAGATGATAAACCGTTATACGCTACCGCGACCACCGGCCTGTTTCCGGACACCTTTTTTGACGGTGAGTCGCTGTTCGAAGCGGGTAAAGCGCCGGATGACGCCACGAAAGCCGCTATTTTGCATACTGTGTGGCAGCCTTATCACCAAGCGCTGACGCAGGAACTGGCGCGGTTGCGCGACACTTTCGGTTACGCGCTCCTGTGGGATGCACACTCCATCAAATCGGTGGTTCCGCGTTTGTTTGACGGCAAACTGCCGGATCTGAACTTCGGTACTGCCGATGGCGCAAGCTGCGCGCCGGAACTGAGCGCCGCATTACTGGCATGCTGCGAGGCATTTCCGCGCTACACGAAAGTGCTCAACGGCCGCTTCAAAGGCGGGTATATCACCCGCCATTACGGCGCACCGCACCAGAACATCCATGCGATACAACTGGAAGTGGCGCAGTGCTGCTACATGGATGAGACGAGTTTTGCTTTCTCTGAAGAGAAGAGTGAAGCGTTCCGCCAGCTACTGACTTCCCTGATCAACACCGCGCTCGACTGGGGTAAGCAACGACTGTCCCGTTAACATTAAAAGGGATGCGCAAGCATCCCTTCATGACGGGATTCATTCCCGTGTCGTTGAGCCTTTATTTCCCGCCACCGCTTAATCCATTCCAGGCGTGACGCCCGCCCCTGACACCAAAACATTATGCTGGCTTACAGGGGCTCCTTACGTTTTATAACAGCAAAAATGTATTCAATTTCAAAGGCAAAGCCCGCCGCATCCGAATGACCAGCAATGCCTCTCTCTTCTTCAGCAAGACACTATTGCTGGCAGCAATGTCGTCAGATGGCGTTCCGCCAGCAGAGCAATCGCACGTTCGATATCCGGCGCGAAATAACGATCTTTCTCATAATGCGCAACCTGTTCGCGCAGCAGATGACGAGCCTGTTCCAGCAGCGGGCTGCTGGTTAAGCCTTCGCGCATATCCAGCCCCTGACAGGCGGCAAGCCACTCGACAGCAATGACGCCGCGCGTGTTCGCCGCCATTTCCCACAGACGACGCCCGGCAGCCGGTGCCATAGAAACGTGATCTTCCTGGTTTGCCGAGGTGGGCAAACTGTCCACGCTGTGCGGATGCGATAACGCTTTGTTTTCACTTGCCAGCGCCGCTGCGGTGACCTGGGCAATCATAAAGCCGGAGTTAACACCGCCATTTTTCACGAGGAACGGCGGTAGTTGCGACATATGGCTGTCCATCAGCAGGGCAATACGGCGCTCCGCCAGCGAGCCTATCTCCGCAATCGCCAGCGCAATATTATCGGCGGCCATCGCGACTGGTTCCGCATGGAAATTTCCTCCGGAGATCACTTCGTTTTCGGCGGCGAACACCAGTGGGTTATCGGAAACCGCATTTGCTTCAGTTAACAGCACTTCTGCGGCAAAACGCAGTTGCGTCAGGCATGCGCCCATCACCTGCGGCTGACAGCGCAGGGAGTAAGGATCCTGCACTTTATTGCAGTTGTGGTGAGACTGGGAAATGGCGCTGTCATCGGTTAATAGATGGCGATATAACGCCGCCGCGTCAATCTGCCCGCGCTGGCCGCGAACGTCATGAATACGCGCATCGAAGGGACGACGCGAACCGAGCGCCGCCTCAGTGGTCAGCGCACCGCAAACCACGGCAGAAGCGAACAGATCTTCGGCTTCAAACAGGCCGCGTAAAGCAAAGGCGGTGGAGGTTTGCGTACCGTTCAGCAGCGCCAGCCCCTCTTTTGCCGCCAGCGTAATTGGCTCCAGCCCGGCGTTTTTCAGCGCTTCACTCGCCGGTAACCATTCCCCCTGCCAGCGCGCTTTGCCTTCGCCGAGCAGCGTCAGCGACATATGCGCCAGCGGTGCGAGATCCCCGGACGCGCCCACCGAGCCTTTCGCCGGGATCCACGGATAAACCTCCGCGTTAACCATCGCCACCAGCATCTGGATCACCTGCAGGCGAATACCAGAAAAACCGCGCGCCAGGCTATTGATCTTCAGTACCATAATTAAACGAACCAGCGCATCATCCAGCGGTTCGCCAACGCCTGCGGCGTGAGACAGCACCAGCGAGCGTTGCAAATTCTCCAGATCTTCCGTCGCGATACGCGTCTGCGCCAGCAAACCGAAGCCCGTGTTGATGCCATAGGCGGTGCGACCTTCCGCCATAATGGTGTTGACGCAGGCAACGCTCTCATTAATGGCCGCAAACGCGCCATCATCCAGCGACAGATGAAGCGGCTGGCTGTAGATTTCGCGCAGCTGCGCGAGAGTGAGTTGGCCCGGAATAAGGGTGAAATTTTTCATGCTTTGCCCTGCCCCTGCATTACAGCAATCATCGGAAGATTGAGCGCCTGCGCTGCGGCGCACTCAATCGCAATCTCATACTCAGCCTCAGCGTGACGCATCACGCCGGTTGTCGGATCGTGAGGCAGCACGCGCGCAATGCGTGCCACCGCTTCATTTGTGCCATTACAAACATTCATCACCCCTGCATGCCGGGAAAATCCCATCCGCATGCCACCGCAGTGGTGCAGCGAGGCCAGGGTCGCGCCGCTGGCAGTGTTAAACATCGGCCAGTTGGATACGGCATCAGAACCGTCGCGCATCGCTTCGGTTTCGCGGTTCGGGTTTGCCACCGCGCCAGAATAAGGTTTGTTACCACCAATGCCGCCATACCCCACCAGTAAGTTCGGGTTTTCGGCAGCATCGGGATCAAGGTTATTGCGCAATGGCGCTTCGGCGAGCCAGCTTTTCGTATTCAGCTCCATGCATTTAGGGGTCTGCTGGCGATTGAGAGTATGCGGCATCGGTGTTCTCTCCTGAGGACATGTCCTGATGTGTAAACATATATACTTGCCTATACAATTAAGCGCAAGGCAGGATTTAACAGAAAAGATACAATTTTATTATAGTGCGCCGGCAATCACGCTTTTACTGACGCAAATGATCTGAAGCCGAAATGCCCCTGTAACCGGTAACGGCTACCCAGGAAAAGCAGGCTGGCGGGGGGAGACAATATGTAAGATTGACGATCTATGACCGCGAATAAGCAGGCAGGGATCGTGCTCGTTGCGGTACAACAGGCGGGACTCATCAGCCGGGAAGCTCTCGGCTTTGATAATATGCCAGGGCTCTTCACAAGTTTCCCCAGCGCCCTCTTCCCTCAACGTTTTTTTCGCCGCAGGGTTATTTTTCCCCTCTCACTTACTTTTTTATGCATGTCATCGCAGAAACACGCCGACGCTTGTCTTCGGTCTAATTGCACAAGTTGTGACCTGCTTCAAAAAATTAGCCTTATTATTCAAGCGGAAATGAACCGTTTCAGCAGGCCATTTTTATCGTCGCTCAATAGCAATTTATTTAGCAGTGAAAGTATTGTGTCGCCAAAGCCCGACACATTGTAAGTTACTAAAATTAAATAGAAAAAAGGCTCTTGTAAGGCCTAAAAATTAAGCGTACATTAGCCCCGTTTGGTGAGGAATTCACCCGAAATTCTGAGATGGAGCTGTGGCCGAAATAGAGATAATTCTCATTTTCGATGTGGCGTAGTTTCACCTCTCTATACTCAGTCCTGAATGGTCATGAATGCATACTTAGGTGTGCGGAGCGATGAACGTGAAATATTTCTTTATGGGCATTTCGGTGATGGTTATTGTGTGGGCCGGCACATTCGCCCTGATGATCTAACCTGAGCATATCGTGCTGTACAAAAAAGGAGCCAAAAGGCTCCTTTTTTGTTTTGCCAGCCGGGCAAGGAACAGTTACGGTTCCAGATCTTCCGCCGCACTTTTTTGCGCTGCCGGAAGCAGCCCGTCGGCGCGGAACATGGCCTTAATACCGCGTACCGCCTGGCGGATACGATCGCGGTTCTCAATCAGCGCGAAACGCACATGCGTATCGCCATAGTCACCAAAGCCGATACCCGGAGAGACACACACTTTCGCTTCCTGCAGCAGCTTTTTGGCAAACTCCAGCGAGCCCATCGCCGCATACGGTTCCGGAATTTTCGCCCACACGTACATTGATGCTTTCGGCATTTCTACCATCCAGCCCGCTTCATGCAACCCTTTCACCAGTACATCGCGGCGACGTTTATACTGAGCGGCAATATCGCGCACACACTGCTGATCCCCTTCCAGCGCAGCAATCGCAGCCACCTGGAGCGGCGTAAAGGTGCCGTAATCATGATAACTTTTGATCCGCGCCAGTGCGTTGACCAGCACCGGATTACCAACCATAAAGCCGATACGCCAGCCCGCCATATTGTAACTTTTCGACAGGGTGAAGAACTCAACGGCGACATCGCGTGCGCCCGGCACTTGCATGATTGACGGCGCTTTCCAGCCATCGTACACAATGTCGGCGTAGGCCAGATCGTGAACCACCAGCACATCGTAGCGTTTTGCCAGCGCGACCACTTTTTCAAAGAACTCCAGTTCAACGCACTGCGCCGTCGGGTTAGACGGAAAGCCTAAAATCATCATTTTCGGCTTCGGGTAACTTTCGCGGATCGCGCGCTCCAGCTCATTGAAGAAGTCGACACCTTCCACCAGCGGCACAGAACGTACCTGCGCTCCCGCAATCACCGCACCGTAAATATGAATCGGATAACTCGGGTTCGGCACCAGCACGGTATCACCGTGATCCAGCGTCGCCAGCATCAGATGCGCCAGCCCCTCTTTCGAGCCGATGGTAACAATCGCTTCGGTTTCCGGATCGATATCCACTCGATAACGATCCTGATACCAGCGGGAAATCGCCCGGCGCAAACGTGGAATGCCGCGTGACGTGGAGTAACCGTGCGTATCCGGGCGTTGTGCGACGGTACAGAGTTTCTCAACGATATGCGGCGGCGTCGCGCCATCCGGGTTGCCCATACTGAAATCAATAATGTCTTCGCCGCGGCGTCGCGCAGCCATTTTCAGTTCAGCGGTGATATTAAAAACATACGGGGGGAGACGATCGATGCGCGTAAAACGGCGTTCAGGACTGAAGTCAGCCATAGATTCCTCGGAGTAACGTTAGCGCCCGGACCGTCCGAGCGACGTCGCCGCATTTGCGGCGTACTCAGAACATAGCCCGAAAAAAATCTCGCTGTCGAGAGGTAAGCGCAAAAATAACGCAACGCCATAAAAGGGGAAGTTTAATTTAGGAAAGGGAAAGCCAGATTATCCTCTTATAGAAAAATCCATCATATATTTTAACAATAAAATAAAGATAAAATTACCTTAAAAATTCACCAGTTAGCGCACCGACGCATCATTTCTTTCGGATCTTTTCAATCCCCTTTTGGAAAAGTGGTCTTTCCTCATTCAGCGAATGAATACTGCGGCTGGTCATCTGGGCTGCGGTTTTTTATCATAGCTTTTTGACGCTATTCATATGAGTCCCCCGTGCACGAAATATTCGACATGCTGCTGGCCGTCTTTGACCGAGCGGCGCTCATGCTGATCTGCCTGTTTTTCTTGATCCGCATCCGCTTGTTCCGCGAACTGCTGCATAAAACGGCGCACTCGCCAAAAGAGCTGCTGGGCGTGACGGCCATCTTCTCGATGTTTGCTCTGTTCAGTACCTGGTCCGGCGTGCCGGTGGAAGGTTCGCTGGTTAACGTGCGTATTATCGCGGTGATGTCCGGCGGGATTTTGTTCGGCCCGTGGGTCGGCATTATCACCGGCGTGATTGCCGGGGTGCACCGCTATCTGATTGATATTGGCGGCGTGACGGCGATCCCCTGCTTTATCACCAGCATTATTGCCGGCGTGATGTCCGGGATGATTAACCGCAAAGTGCCCAAAGCGCAGCACTGGCGCGTGGGCATCATCGGCGGCATGATTTGCGAAAGCCTGACCATGACGCTGGTGGTGCTGTGGGCACCGACTACCGCGCTAGGCCTCGATATTGTGTCCAAAATTGGGGTGCCGATGATCCTCGGCAGCGTCTGCATCGGCTTTATTGTGCTGCTGGTGCAAAGCGTGGAAGGGGAAAAAGAGGCGATTGCCGGTCGTCAGGCGAAGCTGGCGCTGGATATTGCCAATAAAACACTGCCGCTGTTCCGCAATGTGAATAGCGAGTCCCTGCGCAAAGTGTGTGACATTATTCGCCGGGATATCAAAGCCGATGCCGTGGCTATCACCAATACCGATCACGTGCTGGCTTACGTTGGCGTGGGGGAAAATAATTACCGCGACAGCGACGATATTATCAGTCCAACCACTCGCCAGGCGATGAACACCGGCGAAATTATCATTAAAAACAACGATGAAGCCCACCGCACGCCGGAGATCCACTCGATGCTGGTGATCCCGCTGCGTGAACAGGGCATCGTGACCGGCACGCTGAAGATCTATTACTGCCATGCGCACCAGATCACCTCCTCATTACAGGATATGGCCGTTGGCTTATCACAGATTATCTCAACACAACTGGAAGTTTCCCGCGCCGAACAGCTGCGGGAGATGGCGAACAAAGCGGAACTGCGCGCTTTGCAAAGTAAGATCAACCCGCATTTCCTGTTTAACGCCCTGAATGCTATCTCGTCGTCGATTCGCCTGAATCCGGACACCGCCCGGCAGCTCATTTTCAATTTGTCGCGTTACCTGCGCTATAACATTGAATTAAAAGATGATGAGCTCATTGATATCAAAAAAGAGCTCTATCAAATCAAAGACTATATCGCCATTGAGCAGGCCCGTTTTGGCGACAAGTTGACGGTGATTTATGACATCGATGAAGAGGTCAGTTGTGTGATCCCGAGCCTGCTAATCCAGCCATTGGTTGAAAACGCGATTGTGCATGGCATTCAACCGTGTAAAGGCAAAGGCGTGGTCACCATCAGTGTGGAAGAGTGTGGCAACCGCGTGCGTATCGCGGTGCGCGATACGGGCAACGGTATCGATCCGCAGATGATTGCCCGCGTTGAAGCCGATGAGATGCCCGGCAACAAAATTGGCCTGCTGAACGTGCATCAGCGCGTGAAGCTGCTGTACGGCGAAGGGCTGCATATCCGCCGTTTAACGCCGGGCACGGAGATCGCGTTTTTTGTGCAGCGCCAACCGTCTCCCGCTGCATTGTTGCCTTAACAGGAGAGCTGTATGAAAGTCATCATTGTTGAAGATGAGATCCTGGCGCAACAGGAGCTGAGCTGGCTTATAAAAGCGCATAGCCAGATGGAAATTGTCGGCACTTTCGACGATGGTCTCGACGTGCTGAAATATTTACAGCACAACAAAGTCGACGCCATTTTTCTCGATATTAATATCCCCTCTCTGGATGGCGTATTGCTGGCACAGAATATCAGTCAGTTTGCCCATAAGCCGTTTATCGTCTTTATCACTGCCTGGAAAGAGCATGCGGTGGAGGCTTTTGAACTGGAAGCGTTCGACTACATTCTGAAACCGTACCAGGAGTCGCGCATCATCAGCATGCTGCAAAAACTGGAAACAGCCTGGCAGCAACAATCTGGCCCGGTTGCCAGCCCGCAGCCACGGGAAAACGCAACCATTAATCTGGTGAAAGACGAGCGCATTATCGTCACCAGTATTCATGATATCTATTATGCGGAAGCGCATGAGAAGATGACGTTCGTCTATACGAAGCGGGAATCTTACGTGATGCCGATGAACATCACTGAGTTTTGCAGCAAACTGCCGGCGGCGCACTTCTTTCGCTGCCACCGCTCTTACTGCGTGAACCTGGATAAAATCCGTGAGATCGAACCCTGGTTTAACAACACCTATATTTTGCGGCTGCGGGACCTGGAGTTTCAGGTGCCCGTCAGCCGCAGCAAAGTTAAAGAGTTTCGTCAGTTAATGAATCTTTAAAGCACGTAACCCAGCGTCTGGCGCAGATGAGCGCCAGAGCCCAACAGCCCCGGGTTATCATGCACGATCAGAAATACCGGGATATCCTGGACGTAGGATTTAAAGCGCCCTTTGTCCTCGAAACCACCGCGAAAACCGGAAGCGGTAAAGAAATCGAGGAAGCGCGGCACAATGCCACCGGCAATGTAAACTCCGCCGAAAGTGCCGAGATTGAGCGCCAGGTTGCCGCCAAAACGCCCCATAATGACGCAAAACAGTGACAACGCGCGACGGCAGTCAATGCAGCTGTCTTCCAGCGCGCGTTCAGTCACATCTTTCGGTTGCAGATTTTCCGGCAAGCGACCGTCTGATTTGACGATCGCGCGGTAGAGGTTAACGAGACCGGGACCGGAGAGCACACGTTCAGCGGAAACGTGGCCGATTTCCGCACGTAACTCTTCGAGGATAATCCCCTCTTCTTCGCTGTTTGGCGCGAAATCGACATGGCCGCCTTCGCCCGGCAGACTCACCCAGCGTTTATCCACATGCACCAGATGCGAAACGCCAAGCCCGGTGCCTGCGCCGTAAACAGCTATCGGTTTTCCTTCAACCGGCGCGGAACCACCAAACTGAATCAAGTGTTCCGCTTTGAGCATCGGGATCGCCATTGATACGGCGGTGAAATCGTTAATGATTTCCAGATGAGCGAAACCGAGGTTTTTCTTCATTTCGGCAATCGAAAACGCCCAGGTGTGGTTGGTCATTGCCACCCAGTCACCAGTGATCGGGCAGGCGATGGCAATACAACCGTCTTCCACCGTGACGTCGTGCTCTTTCAGATAAACACGCACCACGTCTTCCAGGCTTGGATAATCGAGGCCGGAGTAGGTTTTGGCCCGGGAGATGTCACCGCTATCGACATCACACAACGCTAAGCGCGCGTTCGTGCCACCCACGTCTCCCACTAAAGCATACTTTGTCATTCTTTTACGGCTCCGCTAAAGTCAGAATAAATCTTTGGCACACTGTAAATTCAAGGCGCTGTAACGACAACGACCATATCATGAGTGCCCCAGGATTATCGATCTTCGTCACAGATTACCTTAAAGGTTTCAGCCCGGTTGCATCCTCCGTTGCCAGGCTTCGTTACAAGGATAAAAAGATGCTCCATCCGCGTGCGAGAACGCTGCTGTTACTGGCGCTGCCTGCGCTCACTATTGGTGTCGCGTCGGGTCTGATATTAGCGCTGGTGATGAAAATCGCCGCCCTGCTGCAAACCGTGTTGTGGAGCGGCATACCGTGGCGGCTCGGCATCTCACCTGATTCCCCCTGGTGGATACTGATTGTTTTGACACTCACCGGCGTTGCTGTAGGCCTGGTTATCCGTTTCAGCACCGGTCATGGCGGGCCGGATCCGGCGACGGTGCCGCTGATTGGTTCGCCGGTTGCGGTCACCGCGCTGCCGGGGCTGACGCTGGCAATGATCCTCGGTCTGGCGGGCGGCGTAAGTCTTGGCCCGGAACAACCGGTGATGGTGCTGAATATCGCCCTTGCCGTTGCACTTGGCGCGCGCATTTTCCCGCGCGTTGCGCCGCTGGACTGGACAATCCTTGCCTCCGCCGGCACGCTCGGCGCACTGTTTGGCACGCCTGTGGCGGCGGCGCTTATCTTCTCGCAAACCCTGAAAACCAGTGAAGACGTGCCACTGTGGGATCGCCTGTTCGCCCCGTTGATGGCTGCCGCAGCAGGCGCGCTAACCACCAGCCTCTTTTCGCCACCGCATTTCACGCTGCCCATTCCCCATTATCCGCAGATGCATATAGTTGATATTTTTAGCGGTGCGGTCGTGACGCTGTTCGCCATTGCGCTGGGAATGGTGGCAGTCTGGTGTTTACCGCGTCTGCATCACTTAATGCATCGCCTGAACAACCCGGTGATGACGTTGGGGATTGGCGGCTTCCTGCTTGGCCTTCTGGGCATGGCTGGCGGCCACGTTACCTTATTTAAGGGGCTGGATGAGATGCAGCAGCTTGCATTTGCCCATACCTATACCGTTACCGATTACCTGTTGTTTGCCCTGGTGAAGCTCGCCGCGCTGGTGATCGCTGCCGCCTGCGGTTTTCGCGGTGGGCGTATTTTTCCGGCGGTGTTTGTCGGCGTGGCATTAGGCTTAATGCTGCATGAACATGTCGACGCCGTTCCGGCTGCGGTCACCGTTTCCTGTGCCGTATTAGGGCTGGTATTGGTTGTAACACGCGACGGCTGGCTGAGCCTGTTCCTGGCGGCCGTTGTCGTGCCGGATACCACCTTGCTACCGTTGCTGTGTATCGTGATCCTGCCCGCCTGGTTAGTGCTGGCCGGAAAACCGATGATGATTGTCCCACGGCGCAGTAAGTAACTACTCACTGTTACGCGTTTCCAGCGCATGGGTGACATCACGCAGCAGATCCGGCAAATCGGCTTGCGGCAACATCACTTCAATCAGCGCAAGCCGGTGGTGATGTGAAGCGGCTTCCAGTGCTTCCGCCAGTTGCACCGTTTCGCTAACACGCCAGCATTCGGCCTGGCAGTCATGGCTGAGCGCATGCGGGATATGTGTCCAGTTCCAGCGTGCAATATCGTTATAACGCTGATGCGCACCGTGGATCGCCCGCTCCACCGTGTAACCATCATTATTGAGCAATAAAATGATCGGCCGTTGCCCGTCACGCAGCATGGACCCCAGCTCCTGTATGGTGAGCTGCGCCGCACCGTCGCCGCTAAGCAAAATGACCCGCCGCTGCGGGCAGGCGGTTTGTGCGCCGAACGCGGCGGGCAGACAATAACCTATCGATCCCCACAGCGGCTGCGTCAGCATTTCAACCCCGGCTGGCAGACGCAGAGACGCCGCGCCAAAAGCTGCGGTTCCCTGATCGGCCAGTAAAATATCACCGGGGCGAATAAAAGCCTGCAGTGTTTGCCAGAATGTATGCTGATTTAAAATGCCGGAGTGATGCGGCGAATTGGCGGAGGGCGCGGGAACAGGGTCAAGCACGCAGCGTGGGTTATTGCGACAAACCGAAATCAGGATATTTACCGCCTCCTGCATCGTAATCCCGCTGAACCACTCTTCTTCTACCCGCGCCGCAAAGGGCTGGATATCAATCGTGCGCTCCACAGGTAACTGCTGGGTAAACCCGGCGGTGATGGTGTCCGTAAAACGCACGCCGACACACATTACCGCATCGGCACGCTCGATCGCCTCCCGCACCTGCGGCGGGCTGGCGGCACCGCTGTACGTGCCGACAAACCCAGGCTGCGTTTCATCAAACAAGCCTTTGCCCATTAACAACGTGGCGTGCGGGATGGGTGCATCCTTCATCCAGCACTGCAACATTTTCTGTACACCAAAGCGGTGAGCGAGAAAGTCCGCCAGCAGCGCAACTCGCCGGCTTTCGCTGAGCATCGCCTGTACACGTCGACGAAAGCTGTCCAGACGCCCTTCATTAGGCTGAAGCGGTGCGGGAGTGATAACGTTTACAGGCGGCGTTGCCGCCATTTTTGCCACATCGGCGGGCAACATCAGGTAACCGGGGCGAGATTCACTGAGCATCGTGCGGATCACACGGTCAATTTCATAGCAGGCGTTTTCTGCCGTTAACACCGCCTGCGCAGCGCTGATAGGTTCATACATGCGCCAGAAATGGCTGAAATCACCGTCACCCAGCGTGTGGTGCAAAAGTTCACCACGTTGCTGTACGCTGCGACAGGGTGCCCCCACGATCTGCAACACCCGCACATATTCCGCAAAGCTGCCCGCGACACCATTAATCGCACTTAACTCCCCCACGCCAAAGGTGGTTAGCAGCGCGCCCGCTCCCTGACAACGCCCGTAACCATCAGCAGCATAAGCGGCATTCAGTTCATTAGCACAGCCCACCCAATGCACCGCCGGATGCTGGATAACGTGATCAAGAAACTGCAGATTGTAGTCGCCCGGTACGCCGAAAAGATGATGAATACCGCAGCCAGCAAGCCTGTCCAGTAGGTAGTCGGCAACTGAATAATCGTTTTGCATTGCGCTACGTCTCCAAATACTGACACTTACCTGAGTATTGGAGAACTGTGATGAGAGTCCAGGATACGCGTCAGAGAGAAAGTGGAAAGCAAGCTTTACGGTACCTGGCGGTGTAAGCTCAGTGAATGTAAACGCATACACTAACGCTACGCTGATAAAAAGGAGTAACTGCATGGTTTATCTGGCTGATCCCGCACGCTATGAGAAGATGCACTACCATCGCTGCGGCGAGAGCGGGTTAAAGCTGCCGGCAATTTCGCTTGGGTTGTGGCACAACTTCGGTGATACCACTTTGCTGGAAAATAGCCGCCAGTTGTTGCGGCATGCCTTTGATCTGGGTATTACCCATTTTGATCTGGCCAATAACTACGGGCCGCCGCCGGGCTCCGCAGAGCGCAATTTCGGCCGGATTTTGCAGGAGGATTTCCTGCCCTATCGTGATGAACTGATTATCTCAAGTAAAGCCGGTTATACCATGTGGGACGGGCCTTACGGCGACTGGGGGTCACGTAAATATCTGATTGCCAGTCTTGACCAGAGCCTGCGCCGCATGGGGCTGGAGTATGTTGATATCTTCTACCACCATCGCCCGGATCCCGAGACGCCGCTGCAAGAAACCATGCGCGCACTGGACCATATTGTGCGCCAGGGCAAAGCCCTGTACGTCGGGCTTTCCAACTACCCGGCAGCGCAGGCGCGCGAAGCTATCGATATCCTTAATGATCTTGGAACACCGTGTCTTATCCATCAGCCGAAATACTCACTGTTTGAACGCTGGGTCGAAGCCGAATTGCTCGATGTGTTGCAGGAAAAAGGCGTCGGCAGTATTGCGTTCTCACCGCTGGCTGGCGGGCAACTGACCGACCGTTATCTGCACGGCATTCCCCCCGATTCCCGCGCCGCCAGCGGCAGCCGTTTTCTCAACCCGGAGCAGATTACCGATGAAAAGCTCGCGACCGTTCGTGCGCTGAATGCAGTGGCGGAACGGCGCGGACAGAAGTTATCGCAGATGGCGCTGGCCTGGGTGCTGCGTAACGATCGCGTCACTTCGGTGCTGATTGGTGCCAGTAAAACCAGCCAGCTTGACGATGCGGTCGGCATGCTGGCAAACCGCCATTTCACCACGACTGAAAGCGATGAGATCGACGCCATTCTCAGTGGCGCAAAATAACCGCAAATTTAGCAAAAAATGCTGCCATTGATGATTTAGGAGTTCCGCCAATAATACGGGGTTTAGCCGCCCCGTAATATTGTTGTAACAGGCCGTTTCGGCCCGATCGTGAAGGAGAAGAGTATGTTCAGGTCACTGATTCTGGCAGCTGTGTTAATGGCTTCTGCGCCGCTGGTCGCAAATGCTGGCGAAATCACCCTGTTGCCATCTGTGAAATTACAAATTGGCGATCGCGATAATTACGGTAACTACTGGGACGGCGGCCGCTGGCGCGACCGTGACTACTGGGGCCGCAACTATGAGTGGCGCGGCAACCGCTGGTATAAACATGATCGCGGCTGGCATCGCGGCTGGGACAAACAGAACGCGTATGAACGCGGTTACCGTGAAGGCTGGCGCGACCGCGACGATCATCGTGGCCATGGCCGGGGACATCACCACTAATTCAAAAAAAGGAGCGCGAGCGCTCCTTTTTCTCATGCTATTTACAGACCTGCCGCACTGCCGATTAACAGCCAGCCATTCAAACTGACCACCAGCACCACAATCACCCAGCCAACCCGTTTAACCATTGGCGTATTGACTAACTCGCCCATTAATTTGTGGTTACTGGTGAAAATCAGCAGTGGCACCAGCGCCAGCGCGATGCCGAAACTCAGCAGCACCTGGCTCATGACAAGGATCCTCGTCGGATCCAGCCCCAGCCAGATAACAATAAACGACGGCATCATGGTGATGGTGCGCCGCACCCACAGAGGTATATGAAAACGCACAAACCCCTGCATCACCACCTGCCCGGCCAGAGTCCCCACGACCGTTGAAGAAAGCCCCGCCGCTACCAGGCTAAGACCAAAAATGGTCGCTGCGGCATGGCTTAATAACGGCTCAAGCGTCAGGTACGCCTGGTCGAGATCGGCAACACCGGTGTGACCGTTAAAATGGAACGCCGCTGCCGCTGTCGCCATCATCGCCAGGTTTACAAATCCGGCGATAGTCATGGCGATACCCACATCCCATTTGGTGGCGGAATAACGCTCGCGCTGAGTGCCCTGGTGCAGATGCTGCGTCAGAGACGAGTGCAGATAAATGACATGCGGCATAATAGTCGCGCCCAGTACGCCAGCTGCAAGGAACACTGCTTCACTACCCGGCAAACTCGGGATCACAATGCCTTGCGCCAGCTGGGCCAGTTTCGGCTGAGAAAAAACCAGCTCAACAATATAAGCCGCAGCGACAAACAGCAGCAGGCCGCCTATCACTTTCTCCAGCGGTTTTTGCCCCCGCCGCTGTAACATCAAAATCAAGAATGTCGCCACGCCAGTAAGCACCGCACCTTGCAGTAACGAAACGCCGAGGATGAGCTTAAACCCGATGGCAGCACCGATAAACTCCGCCAGATCGGTTGCCATGGCGATAATTTCCGCCTGCACCCAGTAGAACCACACCAGCGGGCGCGGATAGTGATCGCGGATCTGCTCTGCGAGGTTCTTCCCGGTGGCAATCCCCAGCTTGGCGGAAAGCAGCTGGATCAACATCGCCATAATATTGGCCCAGACCACCACCCACAGCAGTTGGTAGCCAAAACTGGCGCCCGCCTGAATATTGGTAGCGAAGTTGCCCGGGTCGATATAACCGATAGCAGCAATAAACGCCGGTCCCATTAAGGCAAACCGTAATTTGCGCGCTGCACGCCCATTACTATTCTCAACGCGACTACTGTTCATTTATTGCCCCTAAATATAGCCTTTGCTATGTTTTATGCTACCAAAATGAGAATGATTATCAAGTTCATTTAAATGGGTTTACCTGATTTCTCTGATAGCCAGAAACAATAGAAGGGTTGAATGTCAAGGATGGTGACGGCGACAACAGCATTTGCCGCAGCGTTATGTTAAGAGTCTAGCAGTATGACGCAACTTTTCACGCTTTTACTTAACATAACAGAAATGTATGTTGGATCACTAATTTTGAGTCTGGTCACAGGTCATTAATATAGTGTGTGTTTGATCTCGTTTTCTTTTGTCTTGTTACATAGAATGTGCACGAAATTCCTACCCGTCTCATATTTGGAGCAAATATGTCCCGCGTTTTGCACTTTGTCCTGGCGCTTGCTGTTGTGGCGCTGCTTGCCCTGCTCGTAAGCAGCGATCGCAAGAAGATCCGCATTCGTTTTGTTATTCAACTGCTGGTGATTGAAGTTTTACTGGCCTGGTTCTTCCTGAACTCTGATATTGGCCTCGGCTTCGTTAAAGGCTTCTCCGAGATGTTCGAAAAACTGCTCGGTTTCGCCAACGAAGGTACTAACTTCGTCTTCGGTAAAATGAATGATGAAGGTCTGGCGTTCTTCTTCCTGAAAGTGCTGTGCCCGATTGTCTTCATTTCTGCTCTGATTGGCATTCTGCAACACATTCGTGTGCTGCCGATCATTATCCGCGCCATCGGTACGGTGCTGTCCAAAGTGAACGGTATGGGCAAACTGGAGTCGTTTAACGCTGTTAGCTCCCTGATTCTGGGACAGTCTGAAAACTTCATTGCTTACAAAGACATTCTCGGCAAAATGTCCCGCAACCGCATGTACACCATGGCAGCGACCGCCATGTCGACTGTTTCGATGTCCATCGTCGGTGCGTACATGACCATGCTCCAGCCGAAATATGTTGTTGCGGCGCTGGTGCTGAACATGTTCAGTACCTTTATTGTGCTGTCGATTCTCAACCCGTACCGCGTGGATGAGAGCGAAGAAAACCTGCAAATGGCGAAGCTGCACGAAGGCCAGAGCTTCTTTGAAATGCTGGGTGAATACATTCTGGCGGGCTTCAAAGTTGCCATTATTGTTGCGGCAATGCTGATTGGTTTTATCGCCCTGATTTCCGGCCTGAACGCACTGTTCGCCGCCGTGCTGGGCATCTCCTTCCAGGGAATTCTGGGCTACATTTTCTATCCGATTGCCTGGGTGCTGGGCGTACCGGCTCACGAAGCGCTGCAGGTTGCCAGTATCATGGCCACCAAACTGGTTTCGAATGAATTTGTGGCGATGATGGATCTGCAGAAAATCGCAGCTAACCTCTCTCCGCGTTCAGAAGGCATCCTGTCCGTGTTCCTCGTGTCCTTCGCGAACTTCTCGTCTATCGGCATTATCGCCGGTGCGATCAAAGGCTTGAATGAAGAACAAGGTAACGTGGTTTCCCGTTTCGGTTTGAAACTGGTGTACGGCTCCACGCTGGTGAGCGTGCTGTCTGCGGCTATCGCCGCGCTGGTTATCTGATTGTCATAGGCTAAAAAAACCGGGGATTTTCCCGGTTTTTTTATTCAGCTTTAGCCAGCGGCTGCGGTTTACCCAGCAAATAGCCCTGCAAATAATCGACGCCAGCATTCAGCAATAACTCGCGCTGCGCTTCATTCTCCACATACTCCGCAACAACAGTCAGCGATTTGGCCTTCGCCAGTTCGCATATCGCTTTGACGATCATCGCATCCTGCTTGTCCTGTAAAATATCCCGGATAAAACAGCCATCGATTTTGAGGATATCCGCCTGCAGCCCTTTTAAACGTTCGAAGTTGGCATAGCCAGTGCCAAAGTCATCAATCGCGATTTTGAATCCTGCTTTTCGCAACTGCTTCATATTTTGGATACTCGCTTCTGAATTAGAGAAGGCCTGCTCTTCCGTTATCTCAATAATTACCTGCCGCGGAGAGACGGCATAACGCGCGAAAAGAGCCAGAAATTGTGTAGCAAACTCTTTTTGCATCAGGGTAAGCGGCATTAAATTCACAGAATAACGTGCCGAATCGCCAGGCTCAGGATGCGCCTGCATCCACTGGAGCAGGCACTCTATAACCTGCATATCAAACCGTGCACCAAGGTTGAACTGGGCAATAACGGGAATAAAAACATCTGGCGTAATAAATTCGCCATCAACAACCAGCCGTGTGAGGACTTCCTGGTAGCCGCGCCCTTCGGCATTCACAATCGGCTGGCCATAGAGAACAATGCCATTTTCATCCAGCGCACACTTCACCTTGTTTAGCTGTAACACGCGCTCCGTAGTCTGGTCGGTAACCTCTTGCAAGCTGTTTGTAAGAGCCAGAACCTGATGATCCGCACTAGCTTGTTCTGAAAGCCAGCTTAACTGGCCCAACGTGTGGTGCAGTTCTTCGCCCGAGCCCTGTAATTCCCCCCAGGACGCGCCGAACTCAATATCCAGGGCGGTATTGTTCCAGTAAATACGGCGACTGTTCAGGTAATCCAGAATATGGTGTAAGCGCGATAATATTTCCGGCCCATTGAGTATTAACAATAACTCGCTGCCCGGAAGCTGAAAAAAACGTTCACCGTTATGTAACAGAGGCTGAAGTTCGTGGGTGATGCTGCGTTTCACATGAACACGCATCATCAGGCCAAAATGGCGGCTGAGGAACTCCAGATTTTTCATATACAGACAGCACACCACACTGTTTGGCTGCTGTTCCATCTGTTGTTCAAGCGCGCGCAAATTGGGCAAACCCGTTAAGGGATCGCTCATCGCCTGCACCTCCCAGCGCGCTTTCAACCACTCGCTACGGTTAAAAACGCGCATCATATAAAGCATGCAGATGGTGAAGCTGATAAAAACGGACATGACAAATGCCAGGGAATAATCGGAACGCACGCCATGTAGGAAATTATCGTTGTATGCCAGTAGCATAAACGCCGCAATATCCCAGCTTAATAACAACAACGTTGTACTTAACTTGCTGATGCCAAAGGTGAAAAGAATAAAAACAATGGGCACTAAATAGCCAGCAATATAATCATTTTTATATGGAATACATAAAATAGTAACAATAACGACCAGCGAAAAAATCCAACCTAATGTAAATACACGATTCTTTTTTGAAAAACACGGTTCAATGCTTCTTAACCATAATGCACGGGCAAAGCGTGGATTGAGGATCATCCGTAAAAAGTAATAGGCACAGGTGGTAAAAATAATCGCAGAGCAAATCAGGCTTTGAATATCAATGATAGAATAAATAACTGATGCAGGGCCAAAATAATTAGACAAACTAAATGGATAGTTAAACCAAACGCCAGCAGTATACATCGAAATTTTTATACCTATGGGGGCAATAACACCTAACCACAGGATACGAGTGCCCATGTCTTTAGCTCTGTTTGTTAGGCTATACCGCCAGCGGGAGCCTAGTTGCCAGCGAACCACACCGCAGAACAGAAACACAAAAAACAACTGACAAAACAAAAGCACTGCTGCCTCGGCAAAAGATAAATGAAAAAAAGCTTCATTTACCAGAGCAAAACCAATAATAACAGGCAGTATTCCGTGCCGTCCGAATAAAAAAATTATTGCCAGCGCTACACTTAACGGCAACCAGGCAAGATAAACCTCACTGGCGTCAACAAGAGTAACAGGAGAAATAAAACGGGAAAGAGAGGTAGCTACCAGGCATAAAATTAACGCGAGGAAGAATTTTCTTATCGCACTGTATAGATTATGTTTCATCAGTATTAATGAAATGCTCTGGGCTGGTCAAAAAATGAAGAGCCGAGATAATAGGTTTATTTATTAAGCGAATCAAGTAAGCAGCGGCTCGAATAACCGCCATTACTGACGCTTCACCGGATGTTTGCTTATTAATGTATAGCAGAAAGAATTAACACAGCGCGGAATAAAACGAAAAACCCCCGCGTAAACGCGAGGGTTTGAATTTTGGTGGAGCTAAGCGGGATCGAACCGCTGACCTCTTGCATGCCATGCAAGCGCTCTCCCAGCTGAGCTATAGCCCCACAATATGCCTTATGCGCCAATTCCGTTGGGTGCGGAATTTGGTGGAGCTAAGCGGGATCGAACCGCTGACCTCTTGCATGCCATGCAAGCGCTCTCCCAGCTGAGCTATAGCCCCATCGCGTAAAGCGTGTCGTGTTGACGGGCGGCATAATATGAATTCCCTTGCCAGGTGTCAACGGCAAAATCGCGCCGCATTATTCAATCGCTGAAAAAGCATGCAAATGAAAGACATTGCGAACGCCCTCGCAGCCAGTAGTTAAACATGTCACATTTTCCCCTAAAATGGTGCTATAACATAAACCATTAATTACCCTTACAACAATTCGGGAAATTACATGCTCAAGGAACGAATGACGCCAGAAGAGTTGGCAAGCCTTACAGGATATAGCCGACAAACCATCAATAAATGGGTGCGCAAAGAAGGCTGGGTTACATCACCAAAACCCGGCGTACAAGGAGGTAAAGCCCGTCTGGTCCATGTAAATGAACAAGTCCGCGCATTTATTCGCAGCGCACAGCGCACTGAAGACCAACCAAAAGCCACACTTACCGCCAGCGATACCTCACTCGAGGCATTATTAATCCGGCTGGCAAAAGAGATGACAGACGCGGAGCAAAAACAACTCTCTTCGCTTTTATTACGCGACGGCATTACCGGCTTGTTGCAACGTCTGGGGCTCCGCGATCAAAAATAATATGATGAAATTACCTAACAAAATGACCACCGAAGAATTAGCGGAGTTTCTCGGCGTCGCCAGACAGACGGTAAATCGTTGGATCCGCCAGCAAGGTTGGACAACAGAACCGTTACCCGGTGTAAAAGGCGGTCGAGCCAGGCTGATTCACATTACGAAAGAGGTGCGCAGTTTCATTATGAAAACGCCCTCTATGCGCCATCATAATTCTTCCTATTCTATTGCCGAACCCGCGCCTGTTTACGCCAGCGGAAATAGCGCGCTGCATGAAATAATCAAAGTACTGCAAAATATGACCGCAGAGGAACAAAAACAGCTTTCAACGCTGCTGGCGCGCGAAGGTATTAGCGGGCTTTTAAGCCGTTTAGGCATTGAGAAAACGCTGGCAGAATAAAAAAACGGCCTTATGCAGGCCGATTTTTTTATCTGTTTTCCATCAATGGGTATGCTGATGATTCTCCCGCCGGTACGCACCCGGCGGCTGATTAAAGGTGCGGGTAAAGATGCGCGTAAACGTCTGCTGCGAATCAAAACCGTACTTCAGGCAAATGTCGTAAACCTTCTGATCGGTATTACGTAAATCGCGCGCAGCGAGAGATAATTTGCGCGTGCGAATATAGCGCCCCAGACTCTCCCCTTTATAGTGCAAGAAAAGCCGTTGCAGATGCCATTTGGAATAGCCCGCATGCGCTGCAATATCATCAATACGTAATGGTTGATGGAGATTGTCGTCGATCCACTCGACGATGGTGTCGATAACCTGAGCGGAAATAGTCATACTGCGATCCCCCTCTGCTCTTCGATTAATAAACGGGTTTATTCCCACCAGGCGCGGAAAACTTGCGCAGTGTCAGCCGCAAGCACCGGTTCGCCCAGCCTCGGTGTCAGTAAGCGATAGCTTTTGTCCCGGCTTGCTGCCGCCAGCCGTTTGTACGGATCGTCCCAGGTATGTTTTGCCAACACAAAACGCCCCGCATGGCCCGGCAGAACCGCGCGAGCGTTAAGTTCCTGAGCTGCCAGCGCAGTCTCTTCCGGCATCATATGAATGTACTTCCAGTCTTCGTCGTACTGACCATTTTCCATAATCGCCAGGTCAACCACGCCAAACTGTTCACCAATCGCTTTGAAATGCGGGCCATAGCCGCTATCGCCACTGTAATAAACGTTTTGCGTGGCGGTCGTGAACATAAAGCTGGCCCACAATGTCTGATTACGTTTCAGACCGCGCCCGGAAAAGTGGCGCGCAGGTAAAACGTGCACAGCCAAATCGTCGCTCACCACCACTTTCTGCTGCCAGTCAGCTTCCTGAATGATTGCCGGATCCATTCCCCAGTAACGCAGGTGCGAACCCACACCGAGTGGCGTCACCACTTTTTTGATTTTCGGCATCAGCGCCTTGATTGTGGCGTAATCCAGGTGGTCATAGTGATCGTGCGAAATAATCAGCAGATCGATCTCCGGCATATTTTGCGCCGTCCAAAGATCGTTACCGGCAAACGCCTTATTGAGAAATGAAAATGGCGCCGCGTAATTACTCAGGATCGGATCGATCAGAATGCGCTTGCCCGCCAGTTGCAAATACCAGGACGAATGCCCCATCCACACCAGCGTATCCTGTTCAAGCGGCAGGCTGGCCAGATCGGTGTTCACCGTCGGTAACGGTTGCTGTGGACGCGCGTTCTCGCGTTTAGTGACCAGAAAATCCCACCATGCTGCCAGCATATTTTTCTTTCCGGTAAAACCGGGAGTCGGCAACTGGTTTTGAAACTTCCCGTCACGATAATGCGGTGATTTTTCGACTTCAGTAAGCTGTTCGCCCTGCGGGAGTTGGCCAAATCCGGCATTCAGAACAAAAGGTAAACTTGCGGCAGAGGCAACGAGCATAACAAGAACCACGCTGAAAATGAGACGCTTCATATCCTGACCCGACAAAATCGATCCATTCCGTAGATACGACGCTGGTTAAACTTGATTATGAGTGAGTAAGCACTCATTATAGAAAGCAACGCTCAACCGTCAAGATCATTTTTTTTCTATGACATTCGACGTTGCAGCGTTACAGAGGGCATGTTTCAATCGTGGTTTTTACAATCTGAGAGGAAAAGTGTAGTGGCTCGTCCAAAGAGTGAAGATAAAAAACTGGCGTTACTGGAAGCGGCTACCGAAGCCATTGCACAGTCGGGGATCGCTGCCTCCACCGCGTTAATCGCCCGCAATGCGGGTGTTGCGGAAGGGACGCTGTTTCGCTACTTCGCCACCAAAGACGATCTGCTCAACGCACTTTACCTGCATCTGAAAAGCGATCTGTGCGGCACCATGCTGGCGAATATTGATCTCTCGATCAACGACTCCAGGCACCACACGCAATGCATCTGGAACAGCTATATCGACTGGGGCATCCGCCACCCGAATGGCCACTGCGCCGTACGCCAGATTGCTGTCAGCGACAAACTCACCGACGCAACCCGCCAGCAAGTCGCGGAAATTTTTCCGGAGCTGCATGAGTTATGCCATCGTTCGGTACGGCCGGTGTTTCTGACCGATGAATACTCCCCTTTTGGCGATGCGATTTTCCTGTCGATGGCGGACACCACGATCACTTTCGCCAGCCGGGATGCTTCTCGCATCACCGATTTTAAGCGCCTTGGCTTCGAAGCCATGTGGCGTGCGCTGGCCATTGAGGAAAATAATGGACAGTAAAACCCTGCAAGCGAGCGCGCACCGTATTGCGCTCGAACTGCCCTTCACCGAACATTGCTGGCCGTTTGGGCCGGAACATGACGTGTTCAAAGTGTGCGGGAAGATTTTTATGATGACCACCACCGCGCACGGCAGGCCGATGGTGACGATGAAAGCCGAGCCGCAAAAATCGCTGCTCAACCAGCAGATCTACCCCAGCATTGAGCCGGGGTATCACATGAACAAAAAACACTGGATCTCGGTATTCGCTGGCGACGACATCGACGAATCGCTGCTCGCGTTCCTGATTCAGGAATCATGGAACCGCGTGGTCGACGGCTTGCCGCGCAAAGATCAAAAACGTCTGCGCCCTTAAGCGTTTTCCGCCAGCCAGTTCAACGCCTTTTCACCGGCCTCATCCACCGGCAGATAAACCAGCAGCCGCGAGCCGTTACGCGGTGCTGAGTACCAGTACATTTGCTGAAGTGAAAACTCGCCTAACTGCGGATGGTTAAAGATTTTTACCTTATTTTCCACACCGCGCACGTCCAGATGCTTGCGCCACAACGCTTCAAATTCCGCAGAAGCCGCACAAAACCGCGCCAGCTTCGCTTCCCACACCGCATCGCCCCGGTGCTCGGCCATGGCCGCGCGGAAATAGGCGACAAAGGTCTGTAACACGCTCTCATCATAGCCGAGCCGGGTACGCCATTGCGGGTGGGTGAGATAAAGATAAATACAGTTGCGATCATCGTCGGGGATTTCGCTGAAATTAACCCCCATCAGGCGCTCAAAACCGGCATTCCACGCCACAATGTCAAAGTTGGTTTTCTGAATACTGGCCGGTTGCGGCAGCAGGCTATCCAGCAAACGCCGGGTGCCTTCACTGATGCCTTCACACTGCGGCGTATTCAGCGCTTCCGTTGGCGTTAGCCCGGCCAGCAAAAACAGATGGCGGGTTTCCGTTGGCGAACACTGCAAAGCAGCGGCAATCGCCTGCAACACGGTAGCGGAAGGATTGACGTCCCTGCCCTGTTCAAGCCAGGTATACCAGGTGACACCCACATCCGCCAGCAGCGCCACCTCTTCACGCCGCAGCCCCGGCGTGCGCCGACGCGTACTGCGCGGCAACCCCAGCCGCTGCGGATCGAGGCTTTCCCGCCGCGCACGTAAAAACGCACCAAGCTGTTTGCGGTTCTCATCGAGCACCGTCAGTTCCGGGATCTTTTCGACCATCGACGTCATAACCATCTCCAGCATGGTAGTGCCAGTACCAGTATAGGCAAGAACTGGTACCCGTTTTTCTGTTAAGCGATGCTACGTCCATCCGATGAATGACGCAATGGAGTTCCCATGAAAACGTCTGCTGTTTCTCCGGGCCGGGCAGGCCTGATCCTTCTACTGACCGGGCAGATGCTGCCATTGATTGACACCTCAATTACCAATGTCGCGCTCGACTCCATCACCCTGTCGCTGCACACCACCGCCACACAGCTGGCGCTGATTGTCGCGCTGTACGGCGTGGCTTTCGCCGTCTGTCTGGCGATGGGCAGTAAACTGGGGGATAACCTCGGTCGCCGGCGTGTGTTTCTATGGGGCGTTGCCCTGTTTGGTATCGCTTCGCTGTTGTGCGGGCTGGCAAATTCGGTCTCCGCATTGCTTGGCGCGCGAACACTGCAAGGCATGGGTGCGGCGTTGATTGTGCCGCAGATCCTTGCAACGTTGCATGTCACGCTAAAAGGCACAGCCCACGCGCGCGCCATCAGTCTCTACGGCGGTATTGGCGGCGTGGCGTTTATCATCGGGCAGATGGGCGGCGGCTGGCTGGTCTCAGCCGATATCGCCGGTCTTGGCTGGCGTAACGCCTTTTTTATCAATGTGCCCATTTGCCTTCTGGTGCTGGCGCTCAGCCGCCGCTATGTGCCGGAAACGCAAAACGAAACGCGCACGCGAATCGACTGGCAAGGCACGATCGCCCTTGCGATGATCCTCTGCTGCCTGCTGTTCCCGCTGGCGCTTGGCCCGGAGCTGCACTGGCCCTGGGAAACGAAAGCCGCGCTGCTGGCGCTGATTCCGCTGGCATGGTGGATGCGCACCAGCGCACTGAAACAGCAACAAGCGGGTTTAATCCCGCTGCTACCGCCACGCTTACTCAAGCTGCACAGCATCCGTTTCGGGCTGCTGATTGCGTTGCTGTTCTTTAGCGCGTGGTCGGGTTTTATGTTCTGTATGGCGCTCACGTTGCAAGCAGGAATGGGCATGACGCCGTACCAGTCGGGCAACAGCTTTGTCGCGCTGGGCGTCGCCTATTTTGTCTCTGCCTGGTATGCGCCCAAAATGATTGGTCGCTATACCATGCGCACCATTTTACTCACCGGGCTGATAATCCAGGTAAGTGGCCTGCTGGCATTAATTGCTACCCTGCAGCTCTCCGGGAGGACGGTGGGTGCGCTGGCGCTCGCGCCGTCTACCGCGCTGATTGGCTATGGCCAGGCGCTGATCGTAAATAGCTTTTACCGCATCGGCATGCGCGATATCACCACCCAGGATGCGGGCGCAGGTAGCGCCCTGCTTAGCACGTTGCAACAAGCGACACTCGGCCTGGGTCCGGCGGTGCTCGGTGGGTTGTTTTTGCATCTTGTCGGCCAGTCGCAAGGCAACTACAGCACGGCGCTGAGTGGTTTTCTGGCAACAGAAGTGGTGATGATGCTGGTACTGGCCGCAGCGGCAGTGAGCGCACGCCATCAACTGGCGCCGCGCTGCCCGGCTAACTCCTGATTCGCGCTATCCGCAGGCGTAAAAAGGGGATAATGTTATCTCCTTGTTAACAAAGGGAGCGCCGTAGTGGAACTTGATATTTACCAGGTGGACGCGTTCAGTACGCGTCCTTTTTCCGGTAACCCGGCAGCGGTATGCATGACACCGCAGGGGCTATCTGCCGCATTAATGCAGCAGATAGCCGAAGAGATGGCGGTATCCGAAACCGCGTTTTTAAACCTTGCGGACAATAACCTGCGCTGGTTTACGCCGCAGGCCGAAGTCGATTTATGCGGCCACGGCACGCTGGCAACCGCACATATTCTGCGCCAGAACGGGCGGCTTGCCGAAGGCGATGCCATCACCTTTCACACCCTTTCCGGCCCGCTGACGGCAACCGCCGCAGCGCAGGGCATTGAGCTTGATTTCCCGCTACTGACGCCGCACATGCAGCCCGAAGCGCCAGCGGAATTACTCAAGGCACTCCGACTGGCGCATGAACAGGTGAGTGGTTACGGTTTGTTCGGCACGAAGCAACTGGTGGTGGTCGAGGATGCGCAATTAATTTACGCACTCACGCCTGATTTTGCGGCGCTTCGCACCTTGCCAGGCCGCGGCGTGGCAGTCACCGCGCCCGGTCAGGATGAGTATGATTGCGTCTCGCGCTACTTCGCCCCGTGGGTGGGGGTGAATGAAGATCCGGTGACCGGCTCCGCGCACTGTGCGCTGGCGGCCTACTGGTCGGCGCGGTTGGGTAAGCGCTCGCTTACCGCCTTCCAGGCCTCACCGCGCGGCGGCGTTTTAGCGCTGGCGCTCAGGGAAAATGGGCGCGTGCTGATCGGTGGCGGTGCGCATACGGTGCTGGCCGGCACGTTACGGCTTTGACGGTAGACGCGCAATCATCCGCCAGCGGAACCAAATCTGCGCCAGCAGGATCAACACGCCGCCAAGGATTTTTTGCAGCGGTAAGCGCTCACCGTACCAAATCGAAGCGGCGATCACCGTCAGTAAGGGTTCCAGCACCATAATGATGGCAGCGCTGGCGACGGCAGCATATTTTTGCCCTTGCAGCTGCAGGCCAAACCTGAGGCTTGTGGCAATTAAAATGCTCGCCGCCAGCCACATCGCCGTGGTGCTGGTAAAGGGTTGAGTCCAGGACTCAAACAGCGCAGAAATCACCAGCCCGGCAATACCGGTGATCGCAAGCTGTACCGCCGTGAGCGGCAGCAGCGGCACTTCTCTGGCACAGCGGCTGGTGTAGCAAAAATAGATCGACTGCACGAACGCCGTCAGCAAAAACCAGCCCTGGCTGGCATGAAACGTGATGGGCATGTGCAGGCTCAGCAGCGCTAACCCAATAATGGCGACCGGCAAACACTCCCAGTAGGCGCGCGCCGGACGGTTTTTTAGCATCACCCAGGCCACCAGCGGCACAAACAGCATCGACAGGCTCATGATAAATGCCCCCTCGCCCAGCGATGGCGTGGTCGATACCGACCAGATCCACAGGCAAAGGTTGAGCGCCATCCATACGCCGCTTATCACCACCTGACGCACTTTTTCCAGCGCGATGCGTTGCCCGCGGCAAAACGGCAGCAGCACCAGCGCCGCGCCAAAAAAGCGCAGCCCAAGAAAGGCGAAAACCGGCATTCCGCTAATGGCTTCGCGCGAGAAAATCCACCCGCAGGCGGCGATAAGTGTGGTCAGAACCAGAAATAAATCAGCTTGTCGTTGCCGGGTCATGGCAAGGCTCCCTGAGCAATAAAAAAGCCAGCGCGACGGCTGGCGAAATCTTTACACACATCATGCCTGAAATGTCAGGCGCTGGCGCGGGAAATATAACGCCAGTCCATGATTACGCTTTCTGGCGGGCTGTCCGGGTTATCAATGCGGTTCAGCAACAGCCGTACGGCTTCGCGCCCCATCGCCTGTGAAGGTTGCTCGATAGTGCTGAGCGGCGGCGTAACCATTTCTGCCAGTTCAGTGCCATCGAAACCGACCACCGCGATATCCTGCGGCATTGTCAGCCCGGCTTCATGGATCGCCAGCAGCGCCCCGGCGGCCAGCGTATCGGAAACGGCAAACACCGCGTCCGGGCGTTGCGGCGCATTAAGCAGTTGCTGCATCGCGGTTTTCCCGGCGCTGAAACTCAAATCGCGGGCGTACGCCACATTTTCATAGCGCAGGCGTTTTGCCTGTAAACCGCTCCGGTAGCCGCGTTCACGCAGCCGGGCATATTTATAGCTCAGATCGTGGTTAATCATGGCAATGCGCTGGCAGCCGCGCTCAACTAAGCGGTCAATCACGCAGCAGGCGGCGTCGACATCGTTAATGCCGACGCAGGAGACGTCGCCGTTATCGGCGTATTCGGCGCATTGCACCCAGGGCGCGGCGCCAATCATGGTGGACAGCTCCGGCAATTTCGCACACGCATCCATGGTGATGATGCCGTCAACAATCTTGCCCGACAGCAATTTGAGTGCTGAGCGCGAGCGCGCCATGTCCGCACCGGAGTTACACAACAGGATGCGGTACCCGTTTTTTTCCGCCTCTTCTTCGATGCCCTTCACCACTTCGGCGCAAAACGGGTTACCAATGTTAGAGACCAACACCAGAATCATTGAGCTGCGCGCGGTGCGCAACTGGCGGGCTAATAAGTTGGGTTGGTACTGGCACGCCTTGATGGCCTGCAATACGCGTTCACGATTTTTCGGTTTCACGGATTCGCTGTTATTCAGCACACGTGAAACCGTTGCTACGGAAACGCCCGCCATCCTGGCAATTTTCTGAATGGACATAACAACAATATATTCTGCGATTGGCCATAAGATCCGAGGCTATCACAGTTGAGACATAGACATCATCACCCGTCCGGCAGGCCGCAGCCCACCGGATCTGGTAGGGAGTCGCGCGAATTACCCGCGCTTCGGCGTACGACGCAGCAGTTTGAAAGCGACAAACAGGAACACAATCCATACCGGCAGCAACACCGCTGACAGGCGCATATCGTCCATCGTGCACATCAAAACGAGGATCATCAGCATGAAGCCAATGCACAGATAGTTACCCGCCGGAAAGAGCAGCGCTTTAAACTGCGGATCGCGCCCTTTGCGGCGCATCGCCGCGCGGAATTTCAGGTGCGCCAGTGAAATCATGATCCAGTTCAGCAGCAGCGTCGCCACCACCAGCGCCATCAGCATGGCGAAGGCTTTTTGCGGCAGCAGATAGTTAACCAACACCACCAGCGAGGTGATAGCCCCCGAGAGAAACAGCGAATTCACCGGCACACCACGGCGGCTGACGCGCGTCAAAAAGGCCGGCGCGTTGCCCTGTACCGACAAACCAAACAGCATACGGCTATTAGAATAGACACCGCTGTTATACACCGACAGGGACGCCACCAGGATGACGAAATTGAGCGCCGATGCCACCAGATTGCTGTCAAGTTCGTGGAAAATCATCACAAACGGGCTGCTGTTAGCTTTGACGTCAATCCACGGATAGAGCGCCAATAGCACCACCAGTGAGCCGATATAGAAAAGTAAAATGCGGTACACCACCTGGTTAACCGCTTTCGGAATGGTGGTGTGCGGCTCGCTGGCTTCCGCGGCGGTAATGCCGATCAGTTCCAGGCCGCCAAAAGAGAACATAATCACTGCCAGCGCGAGGATAAGCCCGTGCCAGCCGGTGGCGAAAAAGCCGTTATAGCGCCAGAGGTTATCGAAGCTGGCGCGCTCACCGCCGTGGCCGGTAAACAGCATCCACAAGCCAAAGCCAATCATGCCGATAATTGCCAGCACTTTAATCAGCGCAAACCAGAACTCGGTTTCGCCGTACAAGCGCACATTGACGAGGTTGACGGCGTTGATGATGACAAAGAAAGCGGCGGCCCAAATCCAGGTCGGCACGTCCGGGAACCAGTACTGCATGTAGATACCGGCGGCGGTCAGTTCCGCCATTCCCACCAGCACAAACATCGCCCAGTAGTTCCAGCCAGAGAGGAAACCGGCGAACGGTCCCCAGTATTTGTAGGCGAAATGGGAAAATGAACCGGACACCGGCTCTTCAACCACCATTTCACCGAGCTGGCGCATAATCAGAAAAGCGATAACCCCGGCAATGCCGTAGCCCAGTAACACGGCTGGCCCGGCCATCTGGATCGCAGGGCCAATCCCCAGAAAAAGCCCGGTGCCGATCGCGCCGCCCAGCGCAATCAGCTGAATGTGACGGTTTTTTAAACCTCGTTGTAGTGTTGGCCCTGCTTCCGACGTGGCATCGGTGCTGCTTCCCGCCGCCTGTGACGCGTTTTTCACGTCCTTCCCCTTTGTGGTTTCATTTAAAGGGGCACCTTTTAACATCTCCGCTGTGGGCTGGCAAGAAATGAACCCTGAGCGGCAAAGCGCGAAACGGCCGGTTGCGTTTAAACCGTCAGGATTTCAATATTCTCTGCGCGAAAGGCTTGATGCAACGCTTTGCTGAGATCGGTTTCGACCACCAGCACATCAATCTGCTGGCTGGCGGCAACAATGTAGCGGGCCACGCCCGGGATCTTATTTGCCGTTAAGGCCACCACCACCTGGTTGCTTTGGGCAATCACCGCCTTTTTAAATTCGCCGTCGGCGTAATCAAACCCGGTCAGCCCCATCTCCGGCGACATCGCGCAGCCGCCGATAAATGCCTGATCGAAAATGATCCCATTAAGCTGGCTGATGGCCGGGCCGCTCACGCAACCGCCGGTGCTGCGCTGCACCAGCCCGCCCAGCATAATCACGTCGCAATGCGGATGTTTACTCGCGGCAACGGCGATTTCCGGTGAATTAGTCACTACCGTCAGGTTTAGCGCTGGCGGCAATGCTTTCGCCAGCTCAAGATTGGTAGTGCCGGTATCGATAAATACGCAGGTACCGGGTTTGAGCAGCTGCACGCAGCGCTGCGCGAGGAGGTTTTTTTTTGCCCGGTCCTGCTCTTTCCTTTCCGTAAAACTCCCGGCGGTTGCCAGCTGCAACACCGCGCCGCCATACACCTTTTTGCAGATGCCCGCTTTACTCAGCTCCTGCAAATCCCGGCGAATGGTGTGCTCTGAAACCTGCAATTCAACAGCTAACTCCGCACAGACTACCCGTCCCTGCGTCTGCAGACGCTGACGGATCAGATCTTGTCGTTGATCGGGGAAAGCCGCATAATCGAGCATAAATCCTCTTTATAAAATTCATATCGAGCAATAATGAGCATAATCGTGCAAATGAATTACGCTGTCAATTCACATCCCCTACGCCCTGGAGGTCACCTTGAACATTGCCCATGTCGCACTCTGGACACGCCATCTCGACGAACAGCGCGCATTCTGGCGCGACTTTTTTTCCGCCACCAGCAATGAGAAATATGTCAGTCAAAACCGCCCCGGTTTTGCATCCTATTTTATGTCGCTGCACAACGGGCCAACCATTGAACTTATGACCGTGCCGGAGCTGGCCGATGCGCCAAACGCCGCAGAGTTTGTCGGCTGGGCGCATATCGCTATTCATGTCGGAGATGTCGGGGCGGTGGATAAGATGGCGGAAAAAGCCCGTCAGCAGGGCCGGTTAGCCAGCGCCGCGCGGTGGACGGGGGATGGTTTTTACGAAGCCGTGATTCTGGATCCGGATAATAACCGTATCGAACTGGTTGCCGGCTAAGGAAGGCAGGGAGCCTGTTGCCAGACTCCCTGTTCAGGTTACGCGTCGAGGCGGAACTGATGCACCGTCTGCGCCAGTTGCTGCGCCTGATCTTCAAGTGACGTTGCCGCCGCGGCCATTTGCTGCACCAGCGAGGCGTTTTGTTGCGTGACACCGTCCATTTCATTGACGGCAATTGTCACCTGGCTAATGCCTTTGGCCTGCTCATCCGAGGCGCTGACAATCTCATTGATGATGGTCTGCACGGAATTCACCGCCTGCGTCATCTCCTGCATGGTGTGACCGGCATCATTCACCAGTTGCACCCCGGCTTCGACGCGTTTGCCGGACTCCTCAATCAACGCACCGATATCTTTCACCGCATCGGCGCTGCGCTGCGCCAGGTTGCGCACTTCAGACGCCACCACCGCAAAACCACGCCCTTGCTCACCGGCACGCGCCGCCTCTACCGCGGCGTTCAACGCCAGGATATTGGTCTGGAAAGCAATGCTGTTGATGATCGCCGTGATATCGCCGATTTTTTTCGCACTGTCGTCAATTTTCGCCATCGTTTCCACCACCTGGCCGACCAGCGTTTCACCCCGGCTGGCAATCTGCGTGGCATTGGCAGTCAGCGCCGTCGCCTGGTGGGCGTTGGCGGCGTTATGTTTCACCGTGGCGCTAAACTGCTCCATACTGGCGGCGGTCTGTTCCAGCGCCGCGGCCTGCTGTTCAGTACGCGAAGAGAGGTTAATGTTGCCGCTGACAATCTCCCCGGCTCCCTGACGCACCGAGTCACTGGCTTCTTTGATCTGCCCGACAATCTGCCGTAGCTGCGCCTGCATGGTATGCAGGGCATAGAACAGGCTGCTGCGATCGTTACCTTTCACCGGGATGGCGTTATCGAGTTTGCCGTCCGCGACCGCCAGCGCGATATTCGCCCCTTCCAGCGGTTCGCCACCAATCGGCTTCAACACTTTACGGCTGAAGATCAGACCGAGTAGCGCACACACCAACAGGATGCTGATAACCCCCAGAACAATGGCGTACATCAATTGACGGTTGGCCGCCGCCATCACCGAACTCACCGGCGCAACGACGCCGAGATACCAGTTATCGGTACTGTTGCCAATAGAGACTGGCTGCCAGGTGATCAGCGCTTTTTCGCCGAGGATCGGATCATCTTGTTCCACGACTTTACTGGTGAAGCCCTCCGTTTTACCCGGGTAAGGCTTACTGGTCAGGTTTTTATCCGGGTAAGAAATCACCTTTCCGGCGGTAGAGAGCAGCACCGCATAGCCGCCCCCTTCCCACGGTTTGATCTGATTCACTTTCTGCTGCAATGACGCCAGCGAAATATCAGACGTCACAACCGCATGCAGTTTGCCACCGCTGACAATCGGTGCCGCCACTGAGGTCAGCAGCGTCGGCACACCGTTATAGGCGTAGCTGTAAGGTTCAATTAACGTGTCTTTCTGGCTTTTTTGCGGCAGCAGATAGTAATCGCCCTGGCCTGGCGTAAAGATCGAGATCAGCGGGTGGAGCTTAAAATTACCGGATTGATCGTGGTCGACAAAAAAGGCATAGCGGCCTTTCGGTGCCTGATCGGGTTTGTCGGCGAACTCTGCATCGCGACCGTCAAAGGCGTTTTCTTCAAAAATAACCGAGATAGAGAGATAGTCCGGATTATCGCGCAGGGCGGAGATAAGCAGCTTATCTGCCACCTGACGGTCGGTGATCCCGGCTTCTGGCAAGGCAATCATACTGTGACCGAGGTTATGCGCCACATCGCGGGCATAGTTCAGTTGTTGCTGGATAGTCAGCGCCTGGCTTTCCGCAATTTTTTGCAGATATTGTTCGGCGAGGTGTTTTTGTTCACTGCTGGACTGCCAGCTCAGTACCCCGATAGTTACCACAAAACCGAGGGTGATGGTGATGGCCCCCGTCAGCAACATTTGCGCGCGGGTGCTCATTTTTTTGGTCACACGTTCTCTGGCCATTACGGCTCTCCTGGAGTCAGCCTTTACGTCATCTTCCTTTCAGCACGAACTCCCTGTGAGATCTCTATCGGCGGTTATTTTTTGATCTTTAATTGTTGGCGAATGTGTTATTGCGCGGTAAAAACGCTTCTTAAAGCGAGAAACAGCAGCCTGCACGGACCAATGAATGTAGTGGCAGTTAACCTATCGGTCACTGAGGCTTACTGCAGAACTTTACGCTGAGGACGTGAGAGATCACGATTTCGATTAAGGCGCAAGAGAGACAGCCCCGACAGCACGCCAGGGCGGGAGGGATTAGCCGCGATCGTCTTTCGGGCCGAGGAAATAAAAACCAAACGGCAGCGATCCAATGATGGTGAACATCAGGCTGTAGATAGCAACCCATGCGCCCTGCATGATAAACATCGTTACCGTCCAGGATTCCATCGGCAAATTGTACTGATCTTCAACGCCCTCGAAGGTCACTTTCGAAATGACGCTGACGGCAACCAGGAATACAATCACCACCGCAATGATAAATTTTTTCCCCTCGCGGGTACGTAATTTTTCCAGCATATAAACCTCCTGTCATGTGGCTTTTCTGTGCCGCGAGTGTAACCGATCTGCTGCCTGGTTGTTGTGAAAAATCAGGAAAAAGGCCATTTGCGCGAAACCATAACAAGCCCTGTCGAGCCCCTGATATTGCTGCTTTAGCCATTAACACGGAGAAAACAATGAGTAAGGAAATCCCGATACGCTGCTTTTCGATAGCCCTGTTTGTGCTGTGCAACTCCGCAGCGGGCTGGCGCGTTCTGCTGCTTAAACGCAGCGGTAAAATGCTTAACGGCCTGTGGTGCCAGATTGCAGGCGGCATTGAACACGGTGAAACGGCCTGGCAAACCGCACTGCGTGAAGCTCAGGAAGAGACAGGCTTGCAGCTTAGCGAACTCTATTCCGCCGACTGCTGCGAGCAGTTTTACGAAGCGCACCGCGACGCCATCACCGTCGTACCGGTGTTTGTTGCGTACGTCGATGAAGCCTGCGAGATAACGCTTAACCACGAGCACAGCGAATACCGTTGGGTCAGCTTTGCCGATGCCCACGAATTGCTCACTTTTCCAGGCCAGCGCAAAACACTCGACTGGGTAAAAACGCATTTCGCGGATAGCGCGCCCTCGCCGCTGCTAAAAATGCCTTCCACACTTTAAGCTCGCCATTTTTATACTATTTTTATCGCCGCGTATTTCCTTTTTACGCGGCGTTTATATCAAAATAAAAAGCGCTCTTTTATGCTGAGTTCACCGCCCAAAAGGCCTGACAGAAAGAAAAAATATGAACTCGCTGATGACTATTCCGCTGCTGAAAAATATCCGCACTTTTTTACCACCACAACATTTCCAACACCGTTGCATTCGCGATCTGTGTTGATGGTGGATCAGGAGATCAGACAGCTTCAGCAGAATTTTTCTCATGAAATCAAGGTATATCTGAACGAACACCCGCAAACAAGACACATTGATATATATCTTAACGATACCCATGGCACATTCCGCGGAAAAAGAGTCGCCGTCGAAAACTTATTTTCGCTAAGCTCGG
The DNA here is from genome assembly GCF_000410515.1 of Enterobacter sp. R4-368. Taxonomy (NCBI): domain Bacteria; kingdom Pseudomonadati; phylum Pseudomonadota; class Gammaproteobacteria; order Enterobacterales; family Enterobacteriaceae; genus Enterobacter; species Enterobacter sp. R4-368. The sequence goes on from NC_021500.1 coordinate 1,502,179, forward strand.
GTTGTTATTTTCCGCAATCTGTTTACACCATGGATCGCGAAGGGAAAATAATCACCTCTTCGCCCGACAGACTTATTAACGAAGAGCCTGATAATGTATGTTTACCCGTTTCCGGCACGCTACGCCCGAGCGCGCACAATCCGCGCCATAACGCGCAATTATTATTAACCATGCTCGACAGCAATAATATGCCCTGGCCGCTGGAGCCAAGAGTCATATTGCAAAATGTGCTGCGTCAGTTTCACCAGCATGGTCTTTACCCGGTGGTGGCAGCGGAAATGGAGTTCTACCTTGTAGATCCCGCTGCACAGCAAAACCGCCCGCAGGGCTGTTTTCATCTGGCAGTGCCGTCGGCCTACTCTGCGTTTATTGAAGAGCTGGAAAGTATGGCGGCAGCGCAACGTCTTCCCTTATCCGGCATCGTTAGCGAAGCCGAGGCCGGACAGTTTGAGCTGAACATGTGCCATTCGCACAACGTGGTGGATAGTTGCGAGCAGGTGCTGGCGCTGCGCAAACTTACCGGCACCGTGGCCGGGAAATTCGGCTATCAGGCCAATTTTATGGCGAAACCCTTCTCAGAACTGGCCGGTAATGGCCTGCATTTTCACGTCAGCCTTAATGACGCGAATGGCGACAATGTGTTTGCCAGCCCGGCAGAGGCACCCAATGAGATGGTGCGGCTCTCCCTTGCCGGCATGCTGGAACTGATGCCCGCGTCGCTGGCGATCATGGCGCCGGGCGTTAATGGGTTCAGGCGGTTGCGTAAGAATCTGGACGAGCCGCTTTTTCACTCCTGGGGTTACAACAAACGCAACGCCGCACTGCGTATTCCCTGCTCTGATGCGCGCAACCGGCGGATCGAATATCGTCTGGCGGGCGCGGACGCCAACCCTTATCTGGTGATGGCGACGTTACTGACGGGTATGTTATACGGCCTGGAGCGTATTGATGATGAGGCGCTGGCCAACTTCACCCACGCCTCGCCCGATCTGCCATTGTTCCAGCAACCTGCGCTGGAGTCGTTTCGCCAGTGCGCTTACCTGGCAGACCATTTAGGCAGCGCATTTTGCGATCAGTGGTATCACGGCAAGCTGGCGGAACTGAATGCGTTTGAACGCATTGTGACAGCAGAAGAATTGTCCTGATCTGCCTGGCTGCGGTTGCATCAAGGTCTTCACCTTGCCATTTCGTCATTACAAACGTAATGACAGGGGTAAATCCATGGGCAATTTGAATGTTCGTATCGATGACGATTTAAAAGCGCGTTCCTTTGTCGCTCTGGAAAAACCTGGCGTAACACCTTCCGAGCTCCTGCGACAGACGCTCGAATATGTTGCCGAGAACGGCAAACTACCGTTTCAGCGCACACTGCTTAATGATGAGGATCGCCAATTGATCGAAATCGTGCGTGAGCGTTTACGTGATCCGAAACCGGTTCGTGTGACGCTGGACGATTTGTGATGAAACGCTGATACATCAATGCGGCCAGGGAAAGGCCGCTTTTAGCAAACAAGGAGGTTGTATGGTTTATCAACTGGATTTCGATGAACGCGCATTAAAAGAGTGACGAAAGTTAGGCAGCCCTGTTCGCAAGCAGTTTAAAAAGAAAATTGCTCAGGTGCTTAAAGCGCCGAGGATTGAAGCAAACAGACTCAGCCATTGACCTGATAGCTACCAAATCAAACTGCGCGCTTCAGGTTATCGCCTTGTCTACCAGTTGAACGATGGACGGATTGTGATGTTCGTTGTCTCTGTCGGAAACCGCGAACGCCACACCGTGTATGGCATCGCAGAAAAGCGCCTGAAATAACCCGCGCTGCTCGCTTACCCGGGCTGCGGAAGCGTCACATCCCCCTCCCCCAGCGGGCGCTGCATCAGTACCGTATCGAGCCAGCGCCCGTGCTTCATACCGACGCTTTTCAGCGTGCCGATAATCACGAAACCGGCGCGGCTGTGCAGCCGTAATGAACCTTCATTTTCGCTGTTGCCAACATTGGCGATGAGCTGGCGGTAACCGTTTTGCTCCGCCCAGACAACCGCGCGGGCGAGTAGCGCTTTGCCTGCGCCTTGCTGGCGAAAGTTGTCATCAACATAGATGGAATCTTCCAGCGTGTACTGATACGCCCGTCGCTCGCGATAACGCGATAAATAGCAGTAGCCCCGAACCTGCCCTTCATGCACGGCGACATACCACGGCAAGCCATTGTGGCGGGTTTTCGCCAGCCGCGTACGCATTTCATCCATGTCCGGCGCTTCGGTTTCGAACGTGGCGTTACCGTGCATCACGTGATAAGCATAAATCTGCACAATCGCGCTAAGATGGTGTTCTTGCGCGTCAATAATTTCCATAAACTGTTCCCCGTTTGATGATATCTACAGGCTACCGGTAACGCCGCCCGCACGGCACCAGGCTGCGCTTATCACCGTTATAAGGAAAACTTTGCCATGCCCCACTTCAGCTTTGACCAGTTAGCGACGTTTAAGCTGGTGCTCGCCCGCGGCAGTTTTACCGCCGCCGCAGAGGTGTTAGGCATTTCGCAACCCGCCGTCAGCCTGCAAATCCGCCAGCTTGAACAGGCCCTGCACGTTCGCCTGATTGAACGTTCCGGGCGTGGTCTGCGCGCCACCGCCGCCGGAGAAACCTTTCTGGCGCATTGTGCAGAGATCGAAAATGCCGTCAGCGCCGCGGTGCAGTCGGTGGCGCAGCATCAGCACGCGGTCAGCGGCAGCGTGACGATAGGCACCGGCGCGACGACCTGTATTCATCTGTTGCCGCCGCTGCTGCAAAAGTTGCACCGCGAGTTCCCGTTACTGTCAGTCGGGGTGCGCACCGGCAACACCAGTGATATCGTGCGCGCGGTGGAAGAAAACCGTATCGATATCGGCCTTGTGACGCTGCCCGCCAACGGACGCAATCTGGCGATTTCACCGCTATTTACCGAAGAATTTGTGGCGATCGCAGCCCATGACGCTGACGGCGTTTTATTGCCAACACCGGCAACGCTTGCCCCCCTGCCGCTGATTATTTTCGAATCCGGCAGCAGCACGCGCCTGCTCATAGAACAGTGGTTTAGCGCAGGCGGTGTCACCCTCGCGCCGGTGATGGAGCTGGGCAGTATTGAAGCGATAAAACGCATGGTGCGCGCCGGGTTGGGTTACAGCATCGTGCCCGGCGTGGCGGTTCAGGCTGAAGAGGACCGCCAGGGCCTGCGCGTACAACCGGTGCAGCCGCCGCTCCAGCGCCAGTTAGCGCTGGTGATGCGTCAGGATAAAGTGGTGAGCCGGGGGATGCGGGAAGTATTGAAAAGCCTGCAACAGGCGGGCATCACGCCCGCCGGATAAAACCCCTATCAGAAGTCGTAACTCATTGAGACTTTTACGGTACGCGGATCGCCCTGGTAAATATAGGTGCCGTTGTCTTCTACGCTGGCCCAGTATTTCTCGTTGGTGACGTTATCCACGCCCACGCGCCAGACCATCTCGTTTTTCTCCGCATTCAGCTGCATACGGTAGCGCAGGCCAAGATCGAGTGTGGTGTAACTGTCGAGTTTGCGGGTATTGGCGGTGTTTACATATTGCGAGCCGGTATAGTTCACTCGTGCCGTGGCGGTCAGGCCATCGACCGGTTTGATGTCATACTCGGCCCCCATCACGCCGTAGAACTTTGCCACACCAATCGGCCGGTTACCCTGATTGATACCATCTTTGGTTTTCGTCAGCTCCGCATCCAGCCAGGTCGCACTGCCATTCAGACGCAGACCGAGCACCGGCTCCCCAAACAGATTCAACTCCACGCCGCGGTTACGCTGCTCACCATCCAGCCCGTAAACATTGGTCGTGCTATTAAGAATGCCGGTCGGCTTTTTGATTTCAAACAGCGCCAGCGTACCGCCAATGCGTCCAAAGTCCGTTTTCACGCCGATTTCGTTCTGTTTAGAATGCGCAATCCCCACGCTTTGATAGCGATTTTCAGCTGTCTTCGGCGCTACGCCGCCTGGCTGCAACGCTTCGGTATGGTTGGCGTAGAAAGAGACGACATCCCACGGCTTATAGACCACACCGTACGTCGGCATCCAGCGATCCTGGGTATAACGCGCAGTGGTGGTTTCCGCACCGGTGGCATTGCTGTAGTTGCGCACCCATAATTTCTGATGACGCGCGCCCACGGTAAACAGCAGCCGGTCCTCGAATACGCCGAGCGTATCGCTCAGGGTATAACCCTGCGAGCGGTAGCGCGCGGTTGTCAGCGGGTCACTGTAGTTGCCGCTATGGGTCAAATTGTCCGGCAGCGGGATAGCCGAAGGATCATAAATGTTCACCACCGGCAGATTTTTTTGATCGGACTGGGTCCATGCCACGCGATCGCGCTTGATGTTCGCCGAATAACCGACGTTCACTTTATGGGAAACAAAACCGGTATCGAAGTTACCGCGCAACCCGGCCATGCCGCTCCAGGAGTCGGAAATCCGCACCGTATCCATACGGCTGAAGGTCGCGTCACCGTTTTTATTGAACAGTTTAGGTGCGCCGTAGGTGCCGTCTTCATGAGCATGTTGGCCGCCGAACGCGCCGTAAGCTGTCCAGTCATCGGTCAGATCGTATTCGGCGCGAGCCAGGCCAAATTCGTTCTCAATATCGCTGTGCGCCCAGCGCTGGCTGTAGTTTTTGCGGGTATCCGGCAGCGTCGGAATAAAGTCGACAGCGCTGATATTAACGCCCATTTCGCCGCCGTGAACCGTTTTGTTCTGGTAACCGAGATCCAGCGACGTGCGCAAGCGCTCGCCACGGTAATCGAGACCAATCGATGCCGCCGTCGTGCGGCGATGATCATCTTTCACCGCGGCATCCCCTTCACGATGCAGCAAGTTCATGCGCACGCCGAACTGGTTGTTATCACCGTAGCGACGCCCCACATCCAGCGAACCGCCGACTTGCGAGCGGGTGGTGTAATCGACGCCCACGCGGGTGAGCGGTGTGTCGTCGGCATGTTTCGGTTCGAGGTTAATCATCCCGCCGACACCCGAACCCGCAGAACCGTTCATCAGCGCATTCGAACCTTTAAAAATCTCCACGCGCTCCAGCATCTGGGTATCGACAATCTGGCGCGGCACAATGCCCGCCAGACCGCCCATCAACATGTCGTCACCATCAAGCTGGAAGCCGCGAATACGGTACGTTTCGGCGAAGTTGCCGTAACCCTGCCCAACCTGCACGCCCGCATCGTTACTGACCACCTCAGCGATGGTTTTCGCTTGTTGATCCAGCACCAGCTTCGAGGTGTAACCGATGACGTTAAACGGCACATCCATCGCTTTTTGCTCGCCCAGCACGCCAAGGCGGCCGCCATGCGCCACTTGTCCGTCCAGAAACGCGGGCACCAGTTCACTGCCGCCGGGCCTGAAATCACTGCCAGCGGCGGACTGCACGACCATGGTCTCTTCGTGAGTCGGTTTAACGCTGGCATCAGCAGTCGCCGCCTGTGCGCTATGCGCGGCCGCGCCAATGGTCAGTGCAAGCACGGTCTTGCGCAAAGGTATTGAATGTTTTTTGCGGTTATTCATCATCGTTAGCTATTGAAATAAAAAAAGAAATGGCCCGTTTCCAGGCCAGTATCATTACTTGTTCAGATCGATCCTGACGACACTATCCGGGCCGCTGGTGGAGTGATCTTTGTTGAATGCCTGTTTGACGGTGACAAACAGCGTCTGACCATCGGCGGAAAGCAGCAGGCTGTTTGGATGCGGCGGCAGATCCCAGCGCTGTTTTACCGCATAGCTGATTGCATCAAGGCTCAGCACGTTGCCGGACTCGCGCTGGGTAATATAGATTTCATGGCGTTTAGCGTTGAATTTCACCGCCAGCGCATCGCCCTCAAGCTGTTTCACAATTTTGCCGCTGTGGATATCCAGCACCAGCGTGGTTTTGGCTTTTGAATTGTCGGTGACGAACAAGCGGCCGGTAGCCTCATCTTCAGCGATATTCAACAGCAGTGCCGGTTTGTCGCCCAGTGGTTTCCAGCGTTGCTCAATGCGATTATTGCGCGGATTCACCACCAGGATTTCGCCACCGCCATTCGCCACGTACAAACGTTGCGTCTGCGCAGAGAAGTGCAGACCGGTCACCCATTTGCCCGCGTTTTTGATACGCGCCTTTACCTTCAGGGTCTTCGCGTCAACCACCCACACCAGCGCCGGATCGGCAACGGCACCGATATATAAATTGCCGTTATGCAGCACAATTTCACGCGCGCCGTACGGCTGGCCTTTCTCGTTGCGTTCCGGGAACAGGGTACGGGAAAGTACTTTGCCGGTGCTGGTGTCGATGGCGCTCACGCCGCCGTCCAGCGAATTGGTGACATACACGGTTTTGCCATCCGGGGAGATAGCCATGCCAAAGTTTTTCAGATCGGTGTGGGTCGCGCCGAGGGTTTGTAGTGTTTTCGGATCCAGCTTGTATACCACTCCGCCCTGCACATCTTTAAAGCCTTCCGCGCTGGAAACATACAGTGCATCGCCTTGCGGGCTGATCGCCATTTCATACAGACCACTCGCCAGTTCGCGTTTCACCACGCTCTCTGGTAACTGCGCCGCCGCAGGTTTTGCTGCCGGTGCCACAGGCTGTGCGCTGGTGGTGGTATGTGCGCTGCAACCGGCAAGCGCCATCGCCACCAGCAGAGACAGCACGGACGTTTTCATCTTCATGGGGGATCCTTTACCGTTAATGTCATCAGGGCAGACGAGCGCCCACGCCACGCATCCTGTGCGCGATCGTTTGATGAGGGCAGATGCGGCCCGGCGCAGCTCGTCACGGCTTTTCAGTGTTCCCTGTCAGCCTTCACGCTCACTGTTATTGCGGGGGAAGATCCTTGCTGCGCCCACAAACACCAAAGAGAATGAGAACTATACGCATTCTTGACTTTCAGGCAAGCACTATCGTTTCACTTCCCTGTCGAGAAAAAAGAGGCGTGTTAAAAAGTGAAAAACGGCGGGTATGAATACGGCGTGAAAGCAGGAACTGACCGGCAGTACCGGAATTGCGGCATCATCATTCTGCCTGCCGGCAGCGTTTACGCTGCGCCTTCGCAGGCGTTAAGCAAAGGACAAGCGGCAGATGCACTGCATAAGGCATCGACGGCGAAAACAGCTATTGATAATGGCGGATGTATCTTAGTAGCCGCGCAATTTTGATCGTTGCCATGCGCTGTCGATCAGTTCAGCGGCAGCCTGCACCTGATCGCAAAATGGCGCGCCAAAGGTTTCCATCAGCGCGGCGTGCCGGGTAAGAAACCCCATTCCCTCTTCGTTACCGGCAATGCTCTCCAGAAACCAGTCGGGCACCTCTTTTTTCAGGCACAGTTCGCACAGCGAGGCGCTAAATTGCGCACGCTGAGCGGCATCGTTTATCCAGGAGGGTTGCTGATTATCCATTTCAGCGGCAACCGTCGCCTCGAGCGCACGCTGCGAACGGCTGTAATACTCGCGAATTTTCGCCGAACTCCACGCTTTGCCGAAAAATAGCAGCAATATTGGCACTACACACCAGAAGAGGGTCATCACTTACTCGTTATCTGTTTTAGCCGCAGAGATAGTAATGACAAAACCTGACAAAAGCATTAACAGGGATCACTGTTTGACCGGCATCATTAGCAAAAAAGAGACAGTACAAAGCGCTTCCATCGGGCTTATCCACGTCGCCAGAAGGAATGTAATTTTGTTGATGATGTGAGCTGGCGCGAATTTTTTAAACTCAATGCATTAAGCCGGTGAAGTCGCACAAAATTTGGGGTTGACCGCAAAGATGATAAAGATTATCTTTCGCATTACCGAATAGTTGAGCAAATCACTCAGGTATTTGGTACGACATTGCTCACATTGCTTCCAGTATTATTTGCCCGCCTGACAAGTGCGGGCTTTTTTTTACCGCCTCTCCGCCCGCCGCCGCAGATATGACTGTGGTTTTGCTTAGGGAGCAATAATCTCCCGTTATTCATCGGCTTACTTAATTGAAATCAAACCGTCACAAATCCGCCTTAACCTAAGATTATTCTTATATCGGGATGCTGTTTGAATCATGGATATACCGCTCGCTTCACGACAGCTTAATGCTGGTATCTTGCGCCTTGCCGTCCCGCACGTGACCCCGGATGCCAATAACGTGCAGGTCATGTCGCTGTTCAATGAACACAAATCGTTAATTGGCCTGCCGGTGCTGGAAAATAACCGTCCTATTGGCATGATTAACCGGCATATTTTTCTGTCGCAGATGAGCCGTCCGTTTTTCCATGAGCTGTATGACCAGAAAAGCTGCATCGCGTTTATGGATAAAAACCCGCTGATCGTCGATGCCGATTGCGGTCTCGAATATTTGTCCGAGCGGGTGATCGAAACTGGCGACAAAGCCGTCACCGAAGGGTTTATCCTCACCCAGCAGGGGCAATACATCGGTATTGGTCTGGGCATAGATCTTATCCGCACGGTCTCGGATTTACAGGCCAAGCAGCATCTGCAAATTATGCAAAGCCTTGAATACGCACGCATTATTCAGGAATCGATGCTGAGCCGCTCGCGTAACACCATTGAAAAAACGCTTGATGACTGGTGCCTGCACTGGCACCCGCGCGACTGTGTTGGCGGCGATATCTACGCTTTTCAGCGCGTGGAAAATGGCTGGTTGATGGTGCTGGCGGATTGCACCGGGCATGGCGTTCCCGGCGCGTTTATGACTTTTATTTTCTCCTCGGCGCTGGAAAAAGCGCTCAGCCTCGCCCCAGCGAACGCGCCGGAACAACTACTCAGCCTGATTAATCAACATATCAAACAGACGCTCAGCCAGGTGCATCCTTCAGCCGATCGCAGCCAGTCCAACGATGGCTGTGACGCCCTTGTTCTGTTTGTCGACACGCAACATGAGCAGGTCAGTTGGGCGAGCGCGCGCATGCACGCTTTCGTACTCAGCGCGGAAAAAGACAGCGCAACAACGCTTGAAAGCTGCCGCAAAGGTGTGGGTTACACCGACACGCCAGTGGATTACCAGTGGCAGCGCTACCAGGCTCCATTGCGTCGTGGCGACACGTTCTTGATTGTTTCTGATGGCGCGACCGACCAGCCAGGCGGCCCGCGCAATGTAATGTTTGGCAAAAAACGTATTCAGTCACTGTTAGCGCAAAACCGCACGCTGCCAATGCCTGCACTTTCCGACGCCCTGCTCGCGGCGCTGAAAGCCTGGCAGGGGCAGCAAGCCTCGCGCGATGACATGACGTGGTTTGGTTTTCGCTGGTGAACAACATGCAAATAAACGACCTGCAGGTCAAAGAAGCCGTTCTGTTACCCCTTTTTACGCTGCAACGGCAAAACGCCGTTGAGCTTTTTTATACGGGCTATTTTTCCCAGCAGCATATTGTTTCGCTGGGTGAAGTCATTCGTACATGGCTGGATAAACACGAATCCTCAGCGGTAACGCGCAGAAAGCTGTTCTCGGCTTTTATCGAGATGGGGCAAAACATTGTGCGTTACTCCTCAGATGACCGCTATTTATCGACTGAACAGCAAGAGCTGCGCTTCGGTTCGGTCTGCTTTCATATGGATCAAACTCACTATTATCTCGAAACCGCAAACCTGGTGGGGCCGGAAGCATCTACGTTATTGCAGACAAATCTCGATGTGTTGCGCGGTATGTCGCAGGCGGAGATCCGCGATGCCTGGAAACAGGGGCTGCGCAGTGAAGCCCCGGCGACCAGTAAAGGCGCGAACATCGGTTTGTTGACCATGGCGCGGGATACCAGCCTGCCGCTGGAATATCGCATTCACCCTCTGGCGGCGGGTTCGCTGTCCGCCTTTCACTTAAAGGCAACGTTCTGCCATGACTGATATGACACTGACGCCGGCTATTGAATTGCCCGCCACCGCCGCGACGCCGGAGGTGAAATTTGATTTTGCCGCCCAACGCCTGATGCTAAAAGGCGAAGCCTACCCGGAGAATGCCGCCGCGTTTTTCCGCCCGTTGATGGATGCGCTGGAAGGCTGGTTGCAGAGTGGCCAGCAGACGGACGCCCCACTCCAGCTACATGTGGCGCTGAGCTACTTCAACAGCTCCAGCACCAAGCTGTTATTTACGCTGTTCGAAAGCCTGAATGATTACGCCCGCGACGGCGCGGTGTGTGAGCTGCACTGGTACTATGACGCGGAAGACGATATCTCCGAGGAGTTTGGCCAGGAGCTACGCATCGATTTCCCGTCGCTGACCGTTTTTCTTATCCCGGACATTAACGCATGCTAGATATTAATGAGCTATTCAAGGAGGACTATTCCGTCCTCGAAGATGCTCGTCTGGCCGCTGCCGACGACAGGCTGACGGCGGATGCCTGCCGTGAAAAATTGTGGGCGGTGGCGAAAAACTACCAGCGCCTGATCCGTGAATCGTATCGCCTGATTTCGCGCAGTGATCGCGCTGAGCGCGAACTGAATCGCATGAATGAGCAGTTGCAACAGCTGGCGGCGCGCCTTGAATATGAGGCGACGCACGACCCGCTGACCGCCGTGTTTAACCGCAGCGCGATCATTAATCACATTAACCAGGGTCTGACCACCGGCCATGTGGCGCTGATCCTGCTCGATATCGATCATTTCAAACGCATTAATGATGAGTACGGTCACCCGATGGGCGACCGCGTAATTTGCGCGCTGGTGGCGCGTATTCGCCGCGCCGTGCCGCAAAGCGCGGCGATCGGTCGCGTTGGTGGCGAGGAATTCACCATTGTTCTGCCCAAAGCGCGTGTTGAAGAGGCGATGATCACGGCCAGTTATATTCACTCGTCGCTGAACGCCTCGCCACTGGAAGTGCTCCCCCAGCAACTGGTAACCGCCAGTTTTGGTGTCAGCCTGGGGCATAAAGACAGCGATTTCGAGACGCTGTATAGCACGGCCGATGCCGCGCTGTATCACGCGAAAAAACGCGGGCGTAACCAGGTGGCGCTGCATGAGGATTTTTTTCGCCCTCAGGTGAAAATGGGGCTTTCATCGGAAAATGTTCAGCATTAAGGGAGCGGGCGTTCGACTACGTTCGGCAGAGTGCAACGATCCGCAGTAACACATGGTGCTTTGCGGCAGGCTTTCTGCCTGTCTTGCTCTGTTGTAACCGACGCTTACCGGGCCAACTTTCGCGAAAACAGCAACCCGGGCGCGGGCATCGCAGAAAAATGGAGATAACTGAGTCAATTTGCCAGGGGCTTGTCAGATTGTTTTATTGTTCTTAAGCGGCTTGTTTTTCCAGCGTTTATGCAACCATTCGAACTCCTGATAAGTAAGAGAAGTACGCAGTTTTTCCCGTAACACCTTAATCAGCGGCTCAGCGGTTTCGTAGGTGTCTATTACCGTCGTATATGAGGCCTGCTTAAGCATGTTTTCCTCATAAATACCGGCTTTTATGCTTACCGCCATACGCTCATAGAAATTAAGAATGTATTGTATTTTTCGTCCTTCGTAGTTCTCATCCTTTGAAAGGTTTTCTGCAACAGGGAACACATATGAACGGAAGGATTTCCCGGAATCGCGAACGCGCCGAAGTGTATGCAGACCATCAATGTATTCACTGTCTTTTCTGCTTTCAAAAAGAAAGGTCGCCGTTTGGGTTTTACGGGCCATCTTCACGTTAAATCGGATGGTAAGGACAGCGGTACAAATACCGCCAAAAACAAGCAGATTGCTGATGACTTGCCACGCTGTCGGACTGATTTCCATAGACAATTCCCTGTCATTAGATAAAAAAAGCGGAGCCTGAGCTCCGCCTGTAAAAAAGTTGTCTGTCAGAAACCGTCGAACTCATCACATTTTTTCATATAAATCTCCCTGAACGCGTTACCCTAACAATGAGTGAAATTTCACTTAGGTGGTGATTTTATAACCGCAGTAGCCGCTTCGCAATGGCAAGTCCAATACAATCCTGTCAGATATTTCAAAGTGCGGCACCGCTCGAAAACAACGATAAGCGGTCTGTTTTTTCGGTTCTCAATTGCCGCCTTCAGCGACTGGATTGCAAAAACTTTCTCACCCTGTCCGAATCCGGGTTGGTGAAAAATTTCTCGGGCGGTGCTTTCTCGATCAGCAGCCCTTTTTCCAGAAACACCACTTCATCCGATACCTGGCGGGCAAAATCCATCTCGTGCGTCACCACTACCATGGTGTAACCCTCTGCAGCGAGATCTTTCATCACGCCCAGCACTTCGTTAACCAGTTCCGGATCCAGCGCTGAAGTGGGTTCATCAAATAAAATCACCTCCGGCGACATCGCCAGCGAACGGGCAATCGCCACGCGCTGCTTCTGCCCGCCGGACAGCGTTATCGGGTAGACATCGGCTTTATGGTTCATGCCGACCTTTTCCAGTTGCCGGTGGGCAATCTCATTCGCCTGTTCACGCTTCATCCCCTTCACATGCACCAGCGCTTCGCTGACGTTGTGCAACACGGATAGATGCGGCCACAGGTTAAAGCTCTGGAACACCATGCCAACCCGTTCACGGATGTGTGAGAGATCTTTATGCGACATCGCTTTGCCGGTTTTTTCATCCACACCGATGCGCTGCCCGCTGATGCGCACTTCGCCGCGATCCGGCTGTTCCAGCCAGTTCATACAGCGCAGCAGCGTCGATTTCCCTGAACCGGACGACCCCAGAATGCTGACCACTGTGCCCTTCTTTACGGTCAGATTGATATCGCGCAACACTTCCACGTTATCAAACTGTTTGGACAGGTTTTTGATGCTTACCGCGTTTGCTTCAGGCATGGGTCATTCCTCTTTTCGCTCCGTAATGGCTCAACCGCTTAATCAGCAACTCCAGCAGAATGCTGATGCCCCAGTACAGCGCAATGGCGACAATAAAGGCGTTAAACGGAATAAAGTACGTGGACTGCACACTGTTCGCGGCGGCGGTGATCTCCTGCACGGTAATAATGCACAGAAACGCCGTGTCCTTCAGGCAAATAATCAGCTGATTGCCCATTAAGGGCAGCGCGGAAGAGACAATATTCGGCAAAATAATGCGCAGGAAGATCTTATAACGAGAAAAACCTTGCGATACGGCAGCTTCAATATAGCCCGAGGAGAATATTCTGCGCTGACTGCGTAATATTTCGAAGAAATAGGCACCATGATAAATTACCAGGGCTAATAACCCTGCGGTCCAGGCGTCCATGCTGATACCTAACTGCGGTAAACCGTAATAAAGCAGATACGCCAGAATCAAAAACGGTATTGCCCGCATCAGGCTGACAAAAGCAATAATCAGGCGATGAACAACACGGTTCTGATATTCCATCAGGTAGCAAAACAGCACACCGATCAATAACCCGACCACGGCGGCAATAATAAACAACTCTAACGTCGCCAGCAGGCCGTTGTAAAAACTCTCACGCGCGGCCCAAATAATTCCCCATTGATTCATAAATCCTCCGCCTTTTATCGCGCCAGGCGCTTCGCTTTGCGTTCTGCTACGTCCTGCAACTTCAGCAGCAGACCGATAATAATCACGTATAACAGCGCCGCAGCGAGGATCGGCGACAGCGGTTCATAGGTCACAGAGGAGATCCGGTTGGTCACGCGCGTTAAATCCACCACGCCAATCACCGCAATCGCCGGGCTGCCTTTGATCAAAAACGACATCTCGTTGACCAGCGCCGGCAGGCTTTCGATCCACATTTGCGGCAACATGATGTGGCGGAAATAGGTCCAGCGCCGCATCCCCACAGACTCCGCCGCTTCCCGCTGTTCACGGGGGAAGTTACGGAAAGCGTTGCGCCAGATTTCCGCGTTAAACGCCGAGGTGTTCAGCGTCAGCGCGACAATCGCCGCCAGCGTTTTATCCAGGTTAATGCCGAGCGTCGGCAGGGACAAAAACAGAAACAGCACCAGCGTTACCAGCGGCGTGGCACGCGCCAGGCTGATGTAAACCACCAGAAACTGGTCAATAAACGGGATCTTCATCATGCGGATAAAGGCGATAACCAGGCCGATAACCACCCCGAACGCAATCGCCACGCCTGAGATCCAGAGGGTCGTCCATGCGCCTTCAATCAATAACTGCCATGAGATTAAGTCCATGTTCCCTCCTGTGAAAACGGGCGGCGGTTGCCCGCCGCAGGTTACTTACAAACCGGCTAACTTGTGGAACTGATCGGCGCTGGTGATCGGCTCTTTCGGCAGTTCATAGGTTTCGCCAAACCACTTTTTCTGCAGCTCAGTGAGCTTGCCGGTTTCAGTCATATGGTTCATAAAACCGGTCATAAATTTCAGCAGCTCAGGTGAGTTTTTCGGGATCGGCCACGCCATGTAACCTGGCCCGGAAACCGCCAGACCTTTGGCAAAGACTTTCGGTTTGGCTTTCACCAGATCGTTGACGGAAATCACCACGTTAATCACATAATCAACGCGTTTGTTCGCCAGATCGGCGTAGGCTTCCGGATAGGACTGGTACTCCACCACCGGTCCGAGTTTTCCGCCCACTTTCTCCAGCATCGCTTTCAGCTCCGGCAAACGCGCCAGCAGCGCACTGCCCGCCTGGACGCCCACTTTTTTACCGCTGAGATCGGCAATGGTATTTAAGGTTTTATCGTCGGCGCGTTTGACAAAATAGTGCTGCGCAGAGGCCCACGGCGGGGTGAAATTAAAGACATTGAGGCGTTCATCGGTAATTACCGCACCGGTGAGTGCCATATCGTATTGGCCGGTGGAAACCGCAGCGAGTAATCCCGTCCACGGTAAGATACTTTGGTTAATATTGAATTTTGCGTACTTGCGTAATTCCTCAAGCATATCCTTGTTAAAACCATCCGTCTGGCCATTATTCATAAAGTTGAATGGCGCGTAATCGTCCTCGGTCGCCACTTTCATGGTGCCAGATTTTTCTATTTCGGGTAAATCCGCTGCGACTGCGTGTAAGGAAAACGCCAAAGAGATCATGGCTGCAAGACAATATTTGCCGAATACGTTTTTCATCTCTCCACCCTTATTTAATGTGCCAGACCGGTATATCCCAGGTGTGCCGGAAGCGTTGCAAGATATATGCCTAAATACGACATCGTGTGTTTTTCGTGACTGCGTTTTTACAATAGGGAGGCTTGCGCTTTTGTGAATAGAGCCAGTTCTGGCGAATGAGTGTGTCAGTTAACAGGAAGCTGGTATGGAATTTGCTCCATCGCATTACGCGATATATCCGAAGGAGTGCAGCATGATTCGTCACCTGTTGAATGTGAATTTTGACGGCCAGCGTGGATTGCAGGAGCAAGTCCGCGAATGTTTGATCAACGCCATTCTGAGCGGGATTTTCCCGGCGGATACCGCACTGCCCTCTTGCCGCCAGCTTGCCAGCCAGCTTAACGTTTCGCGCAATACCACCGCGCTGGTGTTTGAAGGCCTGGTCAACGAGGGCTACCTGGTGAGCCGCCCGCGCAGCGGTTACTACCTGCACCCGGATTACTACCGCTGCGGGCAAAACCCGACGCCACCTGCACCTGAATGCGAGAGCGCTGCACCACACTGGGGCAACCGCCTGAAAATCACCCCCAGCCAGCAGGAATCGATCCTTAAACCAGCAGGCTGGATGCACTACCGCTACCCGTTTATCTACGGGCAGCCCTACACGCAGCAGTTCCCGCTTGCCAGCTGGCGCGCGGCGGCAAACTGGCTGCACGGTGGTGTGCGCGACCCGGCATGGGTGATTGATCATATTGACCAGGATGTGCCGATGCTGATTGAGCAGATCCGCACCCGCGTGTTGCCCAAACGCGGCATCGTTGCCGCACCGGATGAGATCCTGATTACGCTCGGCTCGCAAAACGCGCTCTATCTGCTGACGCGTTTGCTGATGTCGCCCGCGACGCGCGTGGCGGTGGAGAACCCGGGTTTTCGCGAAGCCATTAACACCTTCTTATTAAGCGAGCCGCAAATCGTGCCGCACGACGTGGACAGCGAAGGGCTGGTGCTCAATGAAACCCCTTGCGACTACTACTATGTGACGCCGGGCCACCAGGTGCCGACTGGCGTGACGATGAGCAAAGCGCGGCGCGTGCAATTGCTCGATTACGCTGCCCGCCACGATGCAGTGGTGATTGAGGACGATTACGACTCGGAAAGTAACTTTATGCAAAACCCGCTGCCCGCGCTGAAAGCCAGCGATCGCAGCGGGCGCGTGATTTATGTCAGCAGCTTGTCCAAAGCACTGTCGCCGGGGTTACGGCTGGGGTATATGGTTGCCGCGCCGGAAATCATTGATGAAGCGCGGGCGCTGCGCCGCCTGGTGTACCGTCATCCGCCAACCAATATTCAATACCAGATGGCGCATTTTCTGGCGCAGGGGCATTACGAAACCCATTTGCGCCGCTACCACGAAGACTCCGCCCGCCGCTGGGATTGTCTGCACAACGCGCTACACACGTTTCTGCCGGAGTGCCAGTTGATGCAGGGTAGCGAACATGCCAACGCCTTCTGGCTGCGCACACCAGAACAGATCAACACCCAGCAACTGACCTGGCGCGCCGCCCACGCGGGCGTGTTGATTGAGCCCGGCGCGCGGCATTTTCTTGATGCCGCGCCGCCGGATAACTTCTTTCGCATGGGGTTTCACGCGATCAATCCGGATGCAATTGCCCCTGGCGTGGAAGTGTTGCGCGGCCAACTGGCGCAGCTATGTTGATATTTTGAGCGGTTGTCGCCGCCTCGCAGGAAGGAATGAGTAATCGCTTCCATAATGAAGCAAACCCATTTATCGCGAGAACGCTATGCCACTGCCGGATTTTCATGTTTCCGAACCGTTTACGCTCGGCATTGAACTGGAGTTACAGGTCGTTAACCCGCCGGGTTACGATTTGAGCCAGGACTCTTCACGGCTGATTGAATCGGTAAAACACCAGATAAGTACCGGTGAAGTCAAACATGACATCACCGAAAGCATGCTGGAGATTGCCACCGGCGTGTGCCGGGATATCAACCAGGCGGCACATCAGTTTTCCGCCATGCAGCATGTGATTTTGCAGGCTGCATCCGAGCACCATGTGCAGATATGCGGCGGCGGTACTCACCCTTTTCAGAAGTGGCAACGCCAGGAGATCTGCAATGATGAGCGTTACAGCCGCACGCTGGAGACGTTTGGTTATCTGATGCAACAAGCGACGGTGTTTGGCCAGCATGTGCATGTTGGCTGCACCAACGGCGACGACGCGATCTATTTGTTGCATGGCCTTTCCCATTTTGTGCCGCACTTTATTGCGCTCAGCGCCGCCTCGCCCTACATCCAGGGCACCGACACCCGCTATGCGTCGTCGCGCCTGAACATTTTCTCTTCCTTTCCGGATAATGGCCCGATGCCGTGGGTGGCGAACTGGCAGGAGTTTGAAGGGCTATTTCGCCGCCTGAGCTACACCTCAATGATTGAAAGCATCAAAGATTTGCACTGGGACATTCGCCCCAGCCCGCATTTTGGCACTGTTGAAGTGCGGGTCATGGACACGCCGCTGACGCTGTCACACGCCATTAATGTGGCAGGGTTTATCCAGGCGCTGTCGCACTGGCTGCTGGCCGAGCGACCGTTTAAACATCAGCCGCAGGATTATTTATTGTATAAATTCAATCGCTTTCAGGCCTGCCGTTACGGGCTGGAAGGTCTGATTACCGATGTGCACACCGGTGAGCGGTACACCATTGCTGACGATCTCACTCGCCTGCTGGAGAAGCTCGCGCCGTCGGCAGATAAGCTGAATGCGGGTAGCGCCCTGGATGAACTGGCAAATGTGGTGAAACGCGGAAAAAGCGAAGCACAGATGATGCGTGAATTTATTGCCGATGGCGGCTCGCTAATTGGATTAATGCAAAAACACGCTGAGATTTGGGCGGCAGGCTAACGCATTAATTTTTTAGTTATTATTCTTAACCACAACGTAAATAACCTGCGCATCAGCAGGTTATTTTTTCTTATTACGAAAAATAATAACCACTAAGTGGTAGATGGATTCAACAGAATTGATAAATATCAACAAGCCCTGCGTTAGAAATAAAGACCCCGCCCCCTACTCCGATAACGAATTAAAGCAAACGAGAACATGAGGCATTTGTATGAGATGGATTTACCGTTTATCAATGAAATTTAAATTATTACTGGCTTTACTGCCTTTATTGTTTGCCCTCATATGGTTAGCAACCAGCGGCATCCTGGCACGCGTGGAAACAGGCCAGCAGATGCGCACCATCATTACCTTAACGGATCTGGCGAAAAATGCCGGTGGCGTTATTCATGAATTACAAAAAGAGCGCGGCATGAGCGCAGGATATATCGGCAGCAAAGGACAGCAATTTAATGCCGAGTTAACTGCGCAATATATTCTCTCTGATAAAGCCCTGAGCCAGTTAGCCGAGGCGTTAAAAGCATTCCCGCTCCAGCGGGCGAATAATGATATTCGTCATGCGCTCGATCAATTCCGCCAGCATCAACAAGGCATAACGGATTTTCGCCAACAAATTCATGCCCTCAGCGTTAGCGGTACAGACTCGCTGACCTGGTACAGCACCATTATTAGCGATCTACTCAATGTGGTGGGTGGAATTAGTCAGCTGACGGATAACGGCGAAATTGTGAATCAACTGGCAGCATATTACAGCGTGCTGAATGCCAAAGAGCAAACCGGCGTGGAACGTGCGCTGATGTCCAACGTGTTTTCCGCCGACCGGTTTACCGACGGGCAGTTCCGTCAGCTGAACGAAGTGGTTGGCAAGCAACTTTCCTGGCTGGCGGCAACGCGAGCGTTCAGTACTGCCGCCGTCAATGAACGGCTGACGGCGCAACTGCAAACCCCGGAGGTGACGCGCGCGCTTGAGATGCGCCAGCAGGCAATTGACCATGTGGCGACCGGTGGTTTTGGCGTCGCCCCAACCGACTGGTTTAACGCCCAGACGGCACGCATCAATACGCTGAAATCCGTGGAAGATGCCGCGGCAAATACCCTGTTGCAAACGGCAAAAGATCTGGCGGATAACGCCTGGCGTGATGTGATTGTTTTTGCGGTGATAAGCATCGCAGCCCTGCTGATCGCGCTGTTCTTCGCCCTGCTGGTCGCCAGCAGTATTCATCGCCAGTTGCACCATTCACTGGCCACCATTGAAGGAATGGACGGCGATCTTACCCAGCGTCTGGATGTGCCGGGAAGCGACGAGCTCTCGCTCCTGAACCGCGCTTACAACCAGGCCATTGAAAATATTCAGCATATTGTCAGCGAGATAAAACACGGCGCGGGCGTGCTGCGCGGCGCCAGTTCCGAGATTGCCAGCGGGAACCAGGATCTGGCCTCACGAACGGATGAACAAGCCGCCTCGCTGGTAGAAACCGCGGCCAGCATGGAGCAGATCGCCACGGCGGTGAACCAGACGGCGGATAACGCGAACGAGGCTAAACGGCTGACGCAAGAGATGGAGCAACAGGTGCAGGAAGCAAGCCGGGTGGCGGGTGAAGCCAGCCAGAGCATGACTGCCATTCGCGGCTCCAGCGAGCAGATCTCGAATATCGTTAGTTCAATCGACGAAATCTCGTTTCAGACCAACCTGCTGGCACTGAATGCGGCAGTGGAAGCCGCACGCGCCGGTGAGCTGGGCAAAGGTTTCGCCGTGGTAGCGAGCGAAGTGCGTAACCTTTCGCAACGGTGTGCCAACGACGCGCACCAGATCCGCGAACTGGTGAGCAAAAACATGGAGCAGATCCAGCAAGGCGTCACGCTGGTGCAGGCTTCTGACCGCGCGCTGCAATCGGCAAAAGCCCATACCGGGCAGATGCTGGCGTTTGTCAGCGATATTGCGCGTGCGGCGAGCGAGCAGTCACTGGGCGTGTCGCAGGTGCATCAAGCCCTGAACCAACTGGAGCAGGTAACCCAGCAAAATGCCGGGCTGGTCGCCAGCGCGGCGAGCGCCAGCCAGATGCTGGATCAACAATCGGAAACCATGGCGACGCTGGTTGACCGCTTCGTGGTAGCGTAAAGACCTGTCGGGGGACGTTGCACAGCGCGCAGCTTTCCCCGACAATGCGGCTTTTCACCTTCGATTAACGCTTATGAAACACTCGCTCGAACCGCTGCTTACGCTGGCAGGTATCCTGCTGATGGCTTTTCTCTCTGTGCTGCTGCTTCCTGCCCCTGCGCTTGGGTTGCAACTGGCGCAAAGCCTGGTGCAGCGCTTCCACCTGCTGGATTTGACGCAGCTTTATATCATTCTTTACTGCCTGTGGTTTTTGTTGCTCGGCACGGTGGAGTTTTTTGTTGTGCGCTTTATCTGGAAGCGCTGGCTCGCCGCCTGAAAACGCGCGGTTTCCCCTCCCTGCGCGTGTAAGGTGGGGAATCTCCCCGCCTTTTACCCTCGATAACTATTCAAAAGTCATTCTAATTTTTTGAACACTACGCGCAAATAGTTCAGCTTTTTCTTTCCCCGTCACCGGCCTATCATTCGTTTCATCAGGGCAAAACAGCCCATTACAAACGGAACTGGCCCGCAGGTTGGCCGTAAAATTAATCAAAACTTTCGTTGTAGGCCAGATTAACCATGAACCCATTACAGAAACTTTTTAGCGCTTTGTTTCCACAGTCCGCAGGTAACAACGTAGCGGATGTGCAGCCAACTTCAGGAGTGACTATGTCAGACAATTTTCTCGCTTTAGCAAAACAACGCCGCACTATCTATGCCTTGGGTAAAGATCTGCCGGTGGCAGAAGATGTGGTCATTGAAACCATCAAAGAAGCGATTCGTCAGGCACCTTCGGCGTTTAACTCACAGAGTTCCCGCGCGCTGATCCTGTTAGGTAAAGAACATGTGCAGTTCTGGGAGCTGACTCGCGAGCAGCTGAGAAAAATCGTGCCGGAAGAGAGCTTTAAAGCCACTTCCGACAAGCTGGATGGCTTTGCCGCGGCGGCGGGTTCCGTACTGTTCTTTGAAGATCAGGATGTGGTGAAAGGCTTGCAGGAGCAGTTTGCGGCTTACGCCGATAACTTCCCGGTATGGTCTGAACACAGCACCGGTATTGCACAGTACGCCGTGTGGCTGGCGCTGACCGAGAAAGGCATCGGCGCGAACCTGCAACACTATAACCCACTGGTTGACGCCGATGTGCAGCGCACCTGGGGTATTCCGGAGAACTGGAAACTGCGCGGCCATATGAACTTCGGTTCGATCGTGGCCCCGGCTGGCGATAAAGCCTTTATGGATGACGCCAAACGCTTTGTGGTTGCCCGTTAATCGACGGAATTCACGCTGCGTGCAGTAAGCTTACAGCCATAAAAAAGCCGCCTTAATAAAGGCGGCTTTTTATTTACAGCAGGTAAAACTTACTGCTGGCTTTCACGCTCAGCAATAAAACCCAGCGCTTTGTTGATACGCGCGATGCTGCGCGCCTGGCCAATGGCGTGAACGGTGACATCCAGCGCCGGAGACTGACCCGCGCCGGTCACGGCAACGCGCAACGGCATACCCACTTTGCCCATGCCCACTTCCAGCTCATCGGCGGTCGCCTGAATCGCGTGGTGAACGTTTTCCGCCGTCCAGTCGGTGATAGCAGCCAGCTTGTCACGCACTACTTCCAGTGGCTGACGCGCAACCGGACGCAGATGTTTTTTCGCCGCGTCCGCATCGAACTCGTCAAACTCTTCATAGAAATAACGGCAGCTTGCCGCCATCTCTTTCAGCGTTTTGCAACGCTCGCCGAGCAGTTTCACCAGCTCAAACAGCTGTGGGCCGGTATGGGTGTCGATATTTTCCTGCTCAATGTGCCACTGCAGGTGCGTCGCCACATACTCGGGATCCAGCGAATTGATGTAGTGATGGTTCAGCCACAGCAGCTTGTCAGTGTTGAACGCGCTCGCGGATTTGCTTACCGCGCCAAGAGAGAACAGCTTGATCATCTCTTCGCGTGAGAAGATCTCCTGATCGCCGCTCGACCAGCCCAGACGTACCAGGTAGTTAAGCAGCGCTTCCGGCAGGTAACCATCGTCGCGATACTGCATTACGCTGACCGCGCCATGGCGTTTGGAGAGTTTTTTACCGTCGTCGCCGTTAATCATCGACACATGCGCGTATACCGGAACCGGTGCGTTCAACGCTTTCAGAATGTTGATCTGACGCGGCGTGTTGTTGATATGGTCTTCACCACGAATAACGTGGGTAATTTCCATATCCCAGTCATCAACCACAACGCAGAAGTTATAAGTTGGAGATCCATCAGTACGGCGGATGATCAGATCGTCGAGTTCGAGGTTGCTGAACTCAATCGGGCCGCGAATCTGGTCGTCAAAAATAACAGAACCATCCTGCGGGTTGGCAAAACGCACGACACACGGCTCGTCATCAGCATGGTGCGAATGATCGTGGCGGCAACGACCGTCATAACGTGGTTTTTCATTATTTGCCATCTGCGTTTCGCGCAGCTGCTCAAGGCGTTCTTTCGAGCAGTAGCATTTGTAGGCGGTGCCCGCTTCCAGCATTTCATCGATAACCGAGTTATAGCGGTCAAAGCGTTTGGTCTGGAAGTACGGGCCTTCGTCCCACTCCAGATTCAGCCAGTTCATGCCATCCATGATGGCTTCAATTGCTTCCGGAGTGGAGCGCTCGAGATCGGTGTCTTCAATACGCAGCACAAACTCACCGCCGTGATTACGTGCAAATAGCCAGGAGTAAAGAGCAGTGCGCGCGCCGCCAACGTGCAGGTAGCCGGTGGGGCTTGGCGCGAAGCGAGTTTTGATTTTCATGAAATGGCCTTACGTTTATAAAGATGCCGACCGTCGGCAATAGCTAAAATGAAAGTGGGCGATATTCTATCACTGTGGGCTGATTCCTCAATGTTGTTGCCGCAATGAGGGGGTTATCAGGCTATTTTGTTTAGAAATCATGCTCTCGCGACGCTTTACGCAGCGGTTTGTCTAATTTTACGACGAACGAACAATTTCTTTTGAAAATGCGTTGACTCATTTTCAACTCTCCCTATAATGCGACTCCACACAGCGGGGGTGATTAGCTCAGCTGGGAGAGCACCTCCCTTACAAGGAGGGGGTCGGCGGTTCGATCCCGTCATCACCCACCACGATTTTTGTGGCTTCCGCAGTGTAGATAAGAATGAGAAGTGGGTGATTAGCTCAGCTGGGAGAGCACCTCCCTTACAAGGAGGGGGTCGGCGGTTCGATCCCGTCATCACCCACCACTTTCTCGCCAGCGAATTCTTATCAGTTGAAGTACCGAAGTGGGTGATTAGCTCAGCTGGGAGAGCACCTCCCTTACAAGGAGGGGGTCGGCGGTTCGATCCCGTCATCACCCACCACTTCGGGTCGTTAGCTCAGTTGGTAGAGCAGTTGACTTTTAATCAATTGGTCGCAGGTTCGAATCCTGCACGACCCACCAATGTAAAAAAGCGCCCTAAAGGCGCTTTTTTGCTATCTGCTATTCCCCATTCTCCTGCCCTGTTCCAGCCGTCAGTTAAAATCCGTCGAAATCCATTGATTACCAACCCGCGCGATCCCAGTTATGTGACCAGTAAATCGATGAATTTTTCCCGCCGAACAATTTACTTTAAAGCAGCATACAAACGATTAAATCCACGTTAAGTTGGCTAAAAAAACCACCCTGGCCACAATGTGAAAACGAATAAAATTTCAGTATTTTCAATAGGTAAACACGGTAACGTTTATCCATAATTTATCCTTAATATCCCGATATGATGCCCGCCGAACGGCCATTCGATGAACACAATTCAAGAAATAGATGATGTCGGCCGATAACCATGTTTTATGGCAAAAAGGAGTGTGCAATGACCACAATTTCGACAACAACAGCGTCAATTCAAACGGGTAGCGCGGGTAGTTCATCGTCTACCGGCAACGATACCGCTTCGCAAATCAGCCGCATTACTCAGAAGATCACCAAGCTGACGCAGCAGCTGAAAGAAATCGCTAACGGGAGCGGTTCGACGGAAGACAAGAAGAAACAGCAAGAGATGATTCAGACTGAAATCCAGCAACTGCAAGCGCAGCTGGCGCAACTGCAGCGCAAACAGGCTGAAGAAGCAGAGCAGAAACAAGCCCAGCAGCACCCGCAAACGAAAGCGGAAGGTGTTAACAAACCTTCCGACGATCATCAGATTGATATTTACGTCTGAGTAAATAACGGATCGTCCTCACGGGCCTGGTTTAAACACCGGGCCTGTTCTCTGACAACTTCCCACAATGCCTGCGCCGCCCCTGAGAGCGACCTGTTTTTTCGCCGCACCAGCATAATTTTGCGCTGCATACCCGGCACCAGCCGTTTTACCGCCAGCTCGCTTCCCTGCGGCAGCGGCAAGGCGAGTGCGGGCAGAATACTAATGCCTATTCCCGCTTCGACCATCGGAAACAGGGTTGCCGGGTGGCCAATCTCCTGCACGATTGTTGCGCGTACGGCGAAATGGCGCAGCGCCGCATCGATAAGCGGTCGGCTACCAGACGCGTAATCCTGCACCACTAATTGCGCCTCATCCAGCGCCGACCACGGCACCTCAGCAAGCTGTGCCCACGGATGATCGTTACGACACAACAAAAAGAATGGCTCCTCAAGGATCTCTTCGCTCTCAAAATCGTTCACCGGGCCAGGATCGATAACAATGCCAAAATCCACCTCGCCCTGGCGAATGCTCTCCAGCACCCATTGCTGCGGCCTGTCGTGCAACACAAAATCAATTTCCGGATAACGCTGGTTGCTGCTGGCGATGCATTGCGGGATCAGGTGCGCCGAAATGGTCTGGCTCGCCGCCACGCGCACCGTGCCAGTCAGTTGCTGCCCGACACGCCCGGCTTCACGCAGCGTGCTGCTAAGCTCATCTAACAGTCGTTCGAGGCGTCCGGCCAGTTGATGCCCGGCTTCGGTCAGCACCACTTCGCGGGTGGTACGGTCGAGTAAGCGCACGCCGGTTTGCAGTTCCAGCTCTTTCACGCTGTGGCTTACCGCCGACTGGCTGAGGCCGATTATCTCCCCTGCCCGGCTAAAACTTTTGGCTTGCGCCACCGTGACGAAGACACGTAACTGACGTAAGGAATAATTCATCTTATAAATTCATGAATGGATGCAATAAATCAATTTTATTTCTCAAAGTAGAAAAAGCACAATAGCGACACCGACTTTCAGGAGTGCACATGAAACTTTTTCGTATCCTTGATCCTTTTACGCTCACGCTGGTATGTACCGTTTTGCTGGCCTCTTTTTTCCCGGCGCGCGGCGGTTTTGTGCCATTTTTCGAGGGGCTGACCACCGCCGCCATTGCGCTGCTGTTTTTTATGCATGGAGCGAAGTTGTCGCGCGAGGCGATCATCGCTGGCGGTAGCCACTGGCGTTTACATCTTTGGGTAATGTGCAGCACGTTTGTGCTTTTCCCGGCGCTCGGCGTGCTGTTTGTCTGGTGGTCGCCGGTGAATGTCAGCCAGGAGCTGTATACCGGTTTTCTGTATTTGTGCATTCTGCCTGCGACCGTTCAATCGGCAATTGCCTTTACCTCGCTGGCGGGCGGTAATGTCGCGGCGGCGGTTTGCTCAGCATCGGCTTCCAGCTTACTCGGCATCTTCCTGTCGCCGCTGCTGGTCGGCCTGCTGATGGATCTGCACGGCGCAGAAGGCAGCCTTGAGCAAGTGGGCAAGATCATGCTGCAACTGCTGCTGCCGTTTGTGCTGGGGCATCTTTCCCGCCCGTGGACCGGCGCTTTTGTGGCAAAGCATAAGAAATGGATTTCAAAAACCGACCAGACGTCGATTCTGCTGGTGGTTTACTCCGCCTTTAGCGAAGCGGTGGTGAACGGCATCTGGCATAAAGTGGGCATCGGTTCGCTGCTGTTTATCGTGGTGGCAAGCCTGGTGTTGCTGGCGATTGTCATCGTAGTGAACGTAGTGGTGGCACGGAAATGTGGCTTTAACAAAGCCGATGAAATCACTATTGTTTTCTGCGGTTCGAAAAAGAGCCTCGCCAACGGTATTCCTATGGCCAACATCCTGTTCCCGACGTCGGTGATTGGCATGATGGTGCTGCCGCTGATGATCTTCCATCAGATCCAGTTGATGGTCTGCGCCGTGCTGGCGCGCCGTTATAAACGTCAAACGGAGCAACAGCAGGCGCAGGAAGCGGCGAAAGCTTAATTGCGTTTCAGGGGCTGTACCAGGTGGCTCAGCCCTTCCGTTTTGATCAGTAACGTTATCTGCATCAACTCGCCCAGCCGCCCGGCGGGAAACGAATCCTTCCGGGCAAACCACAGCAGATACTCTTCGGGCAGATCGATAAGCCGCCGCCCCTGATATTTACCAAACGGCATGAGCGTATTTGCAATCTCGACCAGCTGTTCCTTTTCCATTTACGCTCCCAGCAGGCGCATCATCTCAGCTTCGTCGATAACCTCTATACCCAGTTCCTGCGCTTTCGCAAGCTTAGAGCCTGCGGCTTCCCCGGCAATCACCAGATCCGTTTTCTTCGACACGCTGCCCGCCACTTTTGCCCCTAAGGCGGTTAAACGTGCTTTGGCGTCATCGCGCGAAAGCTGGCTCAGGCTACCGGTCAGCACGATGGTTTTCCCGGCAAACGGGCTGTCGATCTCTTCAGCCTTGACGACAACCGGCGCAGGCCAGTGAATGCCAACATCCTCAACTAACTGGCGGATAACCTCGCGGTTGCTCTCTTCATTGAAGAAGTTGTCCACGTGCTTCGCGACCACAACCCCGACATCAGGCACTTTTTGCAGCTCATCAACGCTTGCTGCCATCAGCGCTTCCAGCGTACCATAGTAAGCCGCCAGACCGGCGGCCGTGGCTTCGCCAACCTCGCGGATACCGAGCGCATAGAGGAAACGGGCAAAGGTCGTCTCTTTGGCTTTCTCCAGCGCATTGACCACGTTTTGCGCCGATTTAGGGCCCATACGATCCAGCCCCGTCAGCTTACCGGCCGTCAGGTGGAATAGATCTGCCGGCGTGTGGACGTACTCTTTTTCAACCAGTTGGTCGATTATCTTGTCGCCCATGCCATCCACATCCATCGCGCGACGGGAGACAAAATGCTTCAGTGACTCTTTACGCTGCGCACCGCAAATTAAGCCACCGGTACAGCGAGCCACCGCTTCGCCTTCAACACGCTCAACGTCGGAACCACATACCGGGCAGTGCGTCGGGAAAACCACTTCACGCGTCTCTTCCGGGCGTTCGGAAAGCACCACATTGACCACCTGCGGGATAACATCACCAGCGCGGCGAATCACTACTTTGTCGCCAATCCGCAAGCCAAGGCGGTCAATTTCATCGGCGTTGTGCAGCGTTGCATTGCTGACCAGCACCCCGGCAACGTGTACCGGCTCAAGCCTGGCGACAGGCGTAATTGCGCCGGTTCGCCCGACCTGGAATTCCACATCGCGAACAAAGGTCATCTGCTCCTGCGCCGGGAATTTAAAAGCGACTGCCCAGCGCGGCGCGCGGGCGACAAAGCCCAACTGTTCCTGTAAATCGAGCGAGTCGACCTTAATCACCACGCCGTCAATATCAAAACCGAGCGTTGGGCGATCGGCTTCAACCTGGTGATAGAAAGCCAGCACCTCTTCCGGCGTGTTGCAAAGGCGTATGCGGTCACTTACCGGCAGCCCCCAGGCTTTGAACTGCTGCAAGCGGCCCAGATGGCTGCGCGGCAGCTCGCCGCCTTCGAGAATGCCGATGCCATAGCAGAAGAAGGTCAGCGGACGTTTGGCGGTGATACGCGGATCAAGCTGGCGCAATGAACCTGCGGCTGCATTGCGCGGGTTGGCAAAGACTTTCGCACCGGTACGACGCGCATCTTCATTGATTTTTTCAAAACCCGATTGCGGCAAAAACACTTCACCACGCACTTCAAGACGGGCGGGGATATTGTCGCCGTGCAGCTTGAGCGGGATAGCGCGGATAGTGCGCACGTTGGTAGTGATATCCTCTCCGGTGGTGCCATCACCGCGCGTTGCCGCACGCATCAGCACACCGTTTTCGTAGAGAATACTGACCGCCAGTCCATCCAGCTTTAGCTCGCAGCAGTAAGTGAGCGCGTCGGTGCTTTTCAGCCTGTCCTGCACGCGCTTGTTAAAAGCAAGGAAACTCTCTTCGTCAAACACGTTGTCCAGCGACAGCATCGGCACTTCATGGCGTATCTGGCTAAAAGCGGTAAGCGGCGCTGCGCCAACACGCTGCGTTGGCGAATCCGGCGTGACTAAATCAGGGCGCTGCGCTTCAAGTTCACGCAGTTCCCGCATCAGACGATCGTACTCGGCGTCCGGGATCTCCGGCGCATCCATAACGTGGTACAGATATTCATGATGGCGAAGGCTGGTTCGCAGTTCTGTCAGTTGTTGTTCAATTGAGTCCATATCGCACCATCAATGATAAAAAACCCCCGACTGGCGGGGGTTCTGGAAGGAAATAATGTTCGTGGTCCCGTTACGCGTTGGCGTCTTTGACCTCGCGAATACGATCCTGGTATTCACGTAATTTCTGCGGGGTCATCATCCGACGCTGGTCGTCCAGCACTACGCCGCCGACTTCGTCGGCAATATGCTGTGCGGATTGCAGCATCAGTTTAAAGTTTTGCAGTTCGTCGCCATAGGAAGGCACCTGCATAAAGATGGTGACGCCAGGCGTTGCCATCTCACTCATCGTATCGACATCAAACGTGCCGGGGTTCACCATATTCGCCAGGCTGAAGAGCGCCGGGCCACTGCCGTCCGGGCTAAGATGACGATGGAAGATGCTCATATCGCCGAATTTGAACCCGGCCTGCAAAATACTGTTCAGCAGCACTTCGCCATTCAACGTGCTGCCATGGTGTGCGGCAACATTCATGATAATCACAGTTTCTTTACGCTGCGGTTTTTCCACCGGCGCTTCGACAACCGGCTCAGGTTCCGGCTGAGGCGTGGGCTGCGCAATTTCAGGTTGCGATTGATACTGCGGCGCAGGCTGCTGAGGTGCCATTGGTTGCGGCTGTGACTGTGGGGCAACAGGCTGTTGCGGTGCGTGACGCACCGGCTGCGTTTCAAAGGCAGGTGCCTGCGCAGGGCGCTCCGGCTGCTGCTGGGAATAAGGCTGCTGCGCGTGGTGCGGTGGCTCTGCGGGTTGAACCGGCGGTGCCGACGGGCGTGGCTGTGCCGACGCATAAGGCGGCTGATATTGGTGCTGACGCGGCGCGTCCTGCTCGTTACTGGCTCCCGGCGCGTGGTTCACTTTATGAACACGCACTTCACCTACGCCTTCGTCTTCTTCGACATCCTCGTCATCCAAATCGTCGTCGTCACGTCTCGACTTCATGCGTTTTAATGGGCGATCCCGGAACATGGACGAACGTTCTTTGCGACTGGTCCAAAACCCATGAACCAGCAAAGCAATTATGGCGATCGCGCCAACAATGATTAATATCAGACGCAAATCCTGCATCATTATATTCTCTGTTGTTCTAACACCTTGCCACCACGGCAAACATTTACTCACTAAGAGTATTTGCCCATTACGTCAAGTGCAAGTGCGCGCGTGTCTTTCACAGCATAAAGATGAATGAAATTGTGCTTTTTGCTGTTTTTTCGAACATTTCCGAACGGGTTTCCCCAGTATGATGAATATTATAAGCTGCAGTTTTCGGTCGTCATGAAAGGAGTATGGCCAGATTATGGTTTCATCATACCCGTCTGTTGCTCGCAGCGGCATGTTTTACTTTTCCCAGGGCTGGAAACTGGTCACGCTGCCAGGCATTCGCCGCTTTGTGATCTTGC
Source organism: Enterobacter sp. R4-368 (assembly GCF_000410515.1). Classification (NCBI taxonomy): domain Bacteria; kingdom Pseudomonadati; phylum Pseudomonadota; class Gammaproteobacteria; order Enterobacterales; family Enterobacteriaceae; genus Enterobacter; species Enterobacter sp. R4-368. Next base: position 1,531,961 of record NC_021500.1, read on the forward strand.
CATTAATGGTGAATATTTTGCTGATGGGCGGTGCGTTCTGGTGGCTGTTTACCCGGCTCGATAGTTGGATCCCTTCGCTGATGAGCCATGTGCCGGAGTGGCTACAATGGCTTAGCTATTTACTGTGGCCAATTGCCGTTATCTCAATTTTGTTGGTGTTCGGCTACTTCTTCTCAACCCTTGCGAACTGGATTGCCGCTCCGTTTAATGGCTTGCTGGCAGAACAACTGGAAGCACGCCTTACCGGTGCGACAACGCCCGACGTCGGCGTTTTTGGGCTGCTAAAAGATGTACCACGTATCATGAAGCGCGAATGGCAAAAACTAGCCTGGTATCTGCCCCGCGCCCTGCTGCTGCTGGTACTTTATTTTATTCCCGGTATTGGGCAAACCATTGCCCCGGTGTTGTGGTTTCTGTTCAGTGCGTGGATGCTCGCTATCCAGTATTGCGACTACCCGTTTGATAACCATAAGGTGCCGTTTAAAGCGATGCGCGTTTCCTTGCGTGAACGCAAGGTTATAAATATGCAATTCGGTGCGCTCACCAGCCTGTTTACGATGATTCCGGTGTTGAACCTGGTAGTGATGCCAGTAGCGGTGTGTGGCGCAACGGCGATGTGGGTCGATTGCTATCGGGAAAAACACGCAATTTGGCGATAAGGATTTATTCCGTTTCTTATTCCATACTGATTAGCATTATTTCACCTCAGTATATAGATATGCGATTTCCTTACTTCCCCATCAACAGTAAGTGCGTATGCTGAGGTGGTTCCCAAATTTCATACAGTTAAGGACGGGCTATGAGTAAGATTTTTGAAGACAATTCGTTGACGATTGGTCATACGCCGCTGGTTCGACTAAACCGCATCGGTAACGGCCGCATTCTGGCGAAGGTCGAATCACGTAACCCAAGCTTCAGCGTAAAATGCCGTATCGGAGCCAATATGATTTGGGATGCCGAAAAACGCGGGGTGCTGAAACCGGGTGTAGAACTGGTTGAACCGACCAGTGGTAACACCGGGATCGCACTGGCGTATGTAGCGGCTGCACGCGGCTACAAACTGACGCTGACCATGCCGGAAACCATGAGTATCGAACGCCGTAAACTGCTGAAGGCATTAGGCGCGAACCTGGTACTGACGGAAGGCGCCAAAGGCATGAAGGGCGCAATCCAGAAAGCGGAAGAAATTGTCGCCAGCGATCCGGCGAAATTCCTGCTGTTGCAGCAGTTCAGTAACCCGGCTAACCCGGAAATTCATGAAAAAACCACCGGCCCGGAAATCTGGGAAGACACCGATGGCCAGGTTGATGTATTTATCTCCGGCGTTGGCACTGGCGGTACGCTGACTGGCGTAACGCGTTATATCAAAAATACCAAAGGCAAAACTGACCTGATCACCGTCGCGGTCGAGCCAACTGACTCTCCGGTTATTTCCCAGGCGCTGGCAGGCGAAGAGCTGAAACCAGGACCGCACAAAATTCAGGGCATCGGCGCGGGTTTTATTCCCGGCAACCTGGATTTGAAACTGATCGACAAAGTTGTCAAAATCACCAACGAAGAAGCCATCAGCACCGCGCGTCGCCTGATGGAAGAGGAAGGTATTCTGGCGGGTATCTCTTCAGGTGCTGCCGTTGCGGCGGCGCTGAAATTGCAAGAAGACGAGACCTTTACCAATAAGAATATCGTGGTGATTCTGCCGTCTTCTGGTGAGCGTTATTTGAGCACAGCGTTGTTTGCCGATCTGTTTACTGAAAAAGAACTGCAACAGTGATGCCAGATTGTTAAATAAGCTCAAAAAAGCACCCATCGCGGTGCTTTTTTGTGGCATATATCAAATTTTTGTCCTACCTGGCATTGCCTGAAACCTCCCGGTCTGGTATTTAACCATCACATTTATTTTGATGCGCGAAATTAATCGAAGGCAAGATTTCACCAAGCTGAATCGATTTTATGATTTGGTTCAATTCTGCCTTTCGCTGCATAATGTTTAATGACGAGCGAAACGTCAGCAGCCAGAAGCGCCAGCGTTTGGTTGCGCCAGGCAGGCTTCTGTAGTTTGTCCCGTTGCGCCGGCGCTAACAATACAGGCTAAAGTCATGCCGCCAGGCTAGACTTTAGTTCCACAACACTAAACCTATAAGTTGGGGAAATACAATGTTCCAGCAAGAAGTTACCATTACCGCTCCGAACGGTCTGCATACCCGCCCTGCTGCTCAGTTTGTTAAAGAAGCAAAAGGCTTCTCTTCTGAAATCACTGTGACTTCTAACGGCAAAAGCGCTAGCGCGAAAAGCCTGTTCAAACTGCAAACTTTGGGCCTGACTCAAGGTACTGTTGTGACGTTGACCGCTGAAGGCGAAGACGAGCAAAAAGCGGTTGAGCATCTGGTTAAACTGATGGCAGAACTTGAGTAAGTTTTACTTACGAGTTCTTTTCAAGATCAGTCACAAGTAAAGGTAGGGTTATGATTTCAGGCATTTTAGCATCCCCGGGTATCGCTTTCGGCAAAGCACTGCTGCTGAAAGAAGACGAGATCGTCATCGACCGGAAGAAAATTTCTGCCGACAAGGTTGACCAGGAAGTTGAGCGTTTCCTGAGCGGTCGTGCCAAAGCATCGGCACAGCTGGAAGCAATCAAAACGAAAGCGGGTGAAACTTTCGGTGAAGAAAAAGAAGCCATCTTCGAAGGGCATATTATGCTGCTGGAAGATGAGGAGCTGGAGCAGGAAATCATAGCCCTGATTAAAGATAAGAACATGACTGCCGATGCGGCAGCGCATGAAGTTATCGAAGGTCAGGCTACAGCCCTGGAAGAGCTGGATGATGAATACCTGAAAGAACGTGCCGCTGACGTACGTGACATCGGTAAGCGTCTGCTGCGCAACATCCTGGGTATGCCGATTATCGATCTGAGCGCGATTCAGGAAGAAGTAATTCTGGTTGCGGCCGATCTGACACCGTCAGAAACTGCTCAGCTGAACCTGAAAAAAGTGCTTGGTTTTATCACTGATATCGGTGGTCGTACTTCCCACACGTCTATTATGGCACGCTCCCTTGAGTTGCCAGCGATTGTGGGCACAGGTAGCGTCACCACTCAGGTTAAAAATGGCGATTATCTGATCCTCGATGCGGTTAACAATAAAGTTTACGTTAACCCAAGCGACGAAGAGATTGAGACACTGCGTGCGGCGCAGGCTCAGGTTGCCGAAGAAAAAGCCGAACTGGCGAAACTGAAAGATCTGCCGGCGATCACCCTTGATGGTCACCAGGTGGAAGTGTGCGCCAACATCGGTACCGTTCGCGATATCGCGGGCGCTGAGCGCAATGGCGCTGAAGGTGTTGGTCTGTACCGTACCGAATTCCTGTTCATGGATCGTGACGCCCTGCCGACTGAAGAAGAGCAGTTCGACGCCTACAAAGCGGTGGCTGAAGCCTGCGGTTCTCAGGCAGTTATCGTTCGTACCATGGACATTGGCGGCGACAAAGAGCTGCCGTACATGAATTTTCCGAAAGAAGAGAACCCGTTCCTGGGCTGGCGCGCCGTACGTATTGCAATGGATCGTAAAGAGATCCTGCGCGATCAGGTACGCGCTATTCTGCGCGCTTCCGCTTTCGGTAAACTGCGAATTATGTTCCCGATGATCATCTCTGTTGAAGAAGTGCGCGCACTGAAGAAAGAGATTGAGATCTACAAACAAGAATTGCGTAACGAAGGCAAGGCGTTTGACGAGAGCATTGAAATTGGCGTGATGGTAGAAACCCCTGCTGCCGCGACAATTGCCCGCCATCTGGCGAAAGAAGTTGATTTCTTTAGTATCGGTACCAATGATTTGACGCAGTACACCCTGGCGGTTGACCGTGGTAATGATATGATTTCACATCTTTACCAGCCGATGTCACCGTCTGTACTCACCCTGATCAAGCAAGTTATTGATGCTTCTCATGCGGAAGGCAAATGGACTGGCATGTGTGGTGAGCTTGCTGGCGACGAACGTGCTACACTTCTGTTGCTGGGGATGGGTCTGGATGAATTCAGTATGAGCGCCATTTCTATCCCGCGCATTAAGAAGATTATTCGTAACACAAACTTCGAAGATGCGAAGGTGTTAGCAGAGCAGGCTCTTGCTCAACCGACAACGGACGAGTTAATGACGCTGGTTAACAAGTTCATTGAAGAAAAAACAATCTGCTAATCCGCGAGATGCGCCCAAATTACTGCTTAGGAGAAGATCATGGGTTTTTTCGATAAACTGAAATCTTTGGTTTCTGATGATAAAAAAGACACCGGAACCATTGAGATTATTGCCCCGCTTTCTGGCGATATCGTCAACATTGAAGATGTACCGGATGTTGTGTTCGCTGAGAAAATCGTTGGTGATGGCATTGCTATCAAACCGACCGGTAACAAAATGGTAGCCCCGGTTGATGGTACTATCGGTAAAATCTTTGAAACCAACCATGCCTTCTCTATCGAATCCGATAGTGGCATTGAACTGTTTGTTCACTTCGGTATCGACACCGTGGAACTGAAAGGTGAAGGTTTCAAACGCATCGCAGAAGAAGGCCAACGCGTAAAAGTTGGCGACCCGGTAATCGAATTTGATCTGCCGCTGCTGGAAGAGAAAGCCAAGTCAACCCTGACGCCGGTGGTAATCTCCAACATGGACGAAATCAAAGAGCTTATCAAACTTTCTGGTAGCGTAACCGTGGGTGAAACCCCGGTGATCCGTATCAAAAAGTAATGCGTAATGCATAAAAGAATGGCGCCGAAAGGCGCCATTTTTGCTTTACTGCGGCGGTAAAATCAGCTCGTCATAGCCTTTTTCCAGCGTATATCCCATCACTTCTACGACCCGATCGCCCGCAGCCTGTATCGCCACATCGAGCGCTTTACCCTGAACAATACCGCTCACCAGTTCAGAACAAAACAGGTCACCAGTACCTTTGAGATCCGTCGCCACACGCGGATAACCACTGATATGAACCGCATCGGCAGTAACCAGTACCACGTGAATGTGCCCATCTTGCTGCTCAACCGGGGCACTGGTGATCGCCACCCAATGCAGCGACGCCGATAGCAGGCCTTTTGCCGCCTCAATCGCACTTTGCAAATCCCGGCATGGCTGACCGCTCAGCACTTCCAGCTCGAATACATTTGGCGTAATACCCTGTGCCAGTGGCAGCAGATGTTCACGATATGCCTGCGGGATTTCTGGTTTTACGTAAATGCCGCTATCGGTATCGCCGATCACCGGATCGACCAGAATCAACAGGTGTGGATGTTTTTCCCGCAGCGCCGTGAGCCACTTCGCCAGTAGCTTAATCTGACTGGCGCTACCCATATATCCCGTCGTGACCGCTTTAACGCTGCGCAGAACATCACGCTCTTCCAGCGCCTGTAAATAGCCGCTAAACCACTCGTCGGGAATGACGCCGCCGTAAAAGGTGTCATAGTGCGGCGTGTTACTGAACAGCACCGTCGGCACGGCCAGTACGTTCAAATGGTGCTGGCGAATATTCGGCACCGCTATACTGTTGCCCACGCTACCGTAGACAACCTGTGATTGTACGGCAACGATATCGGCCTGCTGCGCCCGAGTCTTATCCCTGAACAGGATCATCTCCATTCAGTCTCCTTAACGGGTTAAATCCCCGCGCCCTGCGAATAACTCTCTTCACCAAATACGCCAGTAGAAAGATAGCGATCGCCGCGATCGCAAATAATGGCGACGATCACCGCGCCCGGGTTCGCTTTCGCCACCCGCATTGCCCCGGCTACTGCGCCGCCGGAACTGACACCGCAGAAAATGCCTTCCAGTACCGCCAGCGTGCGCATGGTATTTTCCGCTTCGCGCTGATGGATATCCAGTACCTCATCAACCAGAGACGCGTTAAAAATCCCCGGCATATACTCGGCAGGCCAGCGGCGAATGCCGGGAATACTGCTGCCCTCTTCCGGCTGCAAACCGACAATCGTCACTTTTTTATCCTGCTCGCGCAGAAAACGCGATACGCCTGTGATGGTGCCAGTCGTGCCCATACTGGAGACAAAATGCGTGATTCGCCCGCTGGTCTGCCGCCAGATTTCCGGGCCGGTGGTGGTGTAATGTGCGTAGGGGTTATCCGGGTTGTTAAACTGATCGAGCAGTTTGCCTTCACCGCGCGCTGACATCGCCAGTGCCAGATCGCGCGCCCCTTCCATTCCCTGCTCTTTGCTGACCAGAATCAACTCCGCCCCGTAGGCACGCATCGCGGCGCGCCGCTCCTGGCTCATGTTGTCCGGCATCAGCAATTTCATGCGGTAGCCTTTCAGCGCGGCGATCATCGCCAGCGCGATACCTGTATTACCGCTGGTCGCTTCAATCAGTACGTCGCCGGGTTTAATCTCCCCACGCTGTTCCGCCTGCACAATCATCGACAGTGCCGCTCTGTCTTTTACCGATCCCGCCGGATTGTTGCCTTCCAGTTTGACCCAGATTTCACTCCCGTTGTCCGGGCTCAGGCGTTGCAATTTGACCAGCGGCGTATTGCCAATGGTTTGTTCTAATGTGTTCACAATCGCTGTCCAATAAAAAACCCGGTCGCAGGATGCATACCGGGCTTGTAGGCCGGGTAAAGCTGTACGCTATCCGGCAGAAACCACGTCTGTTTAAGCTATCAGGCAGAATCCGCCAGAGCAAGTTCTGCGCGGGCCTCAATGCGTTCGTTACCGTTATATAAACGGGCATGTTGCAGGCCGACGAACAGACGCTCACCGCGCTGGGGGGGATGTTCATCACGCATCACCACGGTCAACGGCTCCGTGTTCCAGCCCAGCGGCTGCACAACCAGTTGGGTGTAATGACCCTTCGGACTGGCTTCCAGCACCTGTACCGGCAGCGGAGAATCGAGGCTGGTGCGACGGCTGACATCCACTTCCCACGGGCGCAGGAACAGATCGACATCCCCCTGGTAAGCCGGCGTATAACCAAGCGGCCAGCGGTGCGCACCAACATGGAATTGCCCACCGCTCACGGTGCCTTTCAGGCGGTTAACCTCACCCATAAACTCCAGCACAAAGCGGGTGGCGGGCTCTCGCCAGACCTGATCCGGCGCATCCGCCTGTTCGATATTGCCCTGGCTCATCACAACGACGCGATCGGCAACTTCCGTCGCCTCTTCCTGATCGTGCGTCACGAATACGCTGGTGAATTTCAGCTCTTCATGCAACTGGCGCAACCAGCGACGCAGCTCTTTACGCACCTGCGCATCAAGCGCGCCGAAAGGTTCATCCAGCAACAGGATTTGCGGCTCCACCGCCAGCGCACGCGCCAGCGCTACACGCTGTTTCTGCCCACCGGAAAGCTGCGCCGGGAAACGGTCCGCCAGATGTGCCAGTTGCACCATCTCCAGCAGTTGCATCACTTTCGCTTTGATCGCCGCCGCATTTGGCCGTTCGCGGCGCGGCAGCACCGTCAAGCCGAAAGCGATATTGTCGAACACCGTCATATGACGAAACAGCGCATAATGCTGGAACACAAAACCGACGCGGCGCTCGCGCGCATGCAAACGGCTGACATCAGTACCATGAAAACGAATGCGCCCGCTGGTCTGATGCTCAAGACCGGCAATAATACGCAGCAACGTGGTTTTACCGGAACCGGACGGGCCCAGCAACGCCACCATCTGGCCGGATGGGATATCAAGAGAGATATCATTCAGCACCTGGGTGCGACCAAAAGACTTCTTAATATTGGCAATCTCAATGCTCATGATTTCCCTCCTGTTGCTGGCGTTTTTCCTGATTATTCAAACGCCACTGCAACGCACTCTTTAAAAACAACGTCAAAATAGCCATCAACGTCAGCAGAGCCGCAGCGGTAAACGAACCGACGATGTTGTAATCCTGCTGCAGTAATTCAATTTGCAGCGGCAGCGACAGGGTTTCACCGCGGATAGAACCGGAAACCACCGACACCGCGCCAAATTCGCCAATCGCCCGCGCGTTAGTGAGCACTACGCCGTACAACAGCGCCCAGCGGATATTCGGTAGCGTCACGCGCTTGAACATCTGCCAGCCGGACGCGCCAAGCAGAATCGCCGCTTCATCTTCCTGGCTGCCTTGGCTTAACATCACCGGCACCAGTTCACGCACGACAAACGGGCAAGTCACAAACACGGTAACCAGCACCATGCCCGGCCAGGCGAACATAATTTGCAGATTATGCGCATCCAGCCAGCCGCCAAGTGGGCCGTTTGAGCCATAAAACAGCAGATAGATAAGACCTGCGACCACCGGCGACACAGCAAAGGGAATATCCAGCAGCGTCAACAGTAACTGGCGGCCCGGGAAGTTAAAGCGCGTCACCAGCCAGGCCAGCAACGTGCCGAATATCAGGTTCAGCGGCACCGAGATCAGCGCAACCAGCACCGTCAGCCAGATGGCATGGAGCATGTCGGCGTCCGCGAGGTTTTCCAGAACTGGCATCAGGCCTTTGCTAAACGCCTGCACGAAAATGTAAACCATCGGCACAACGAGGATAAACGCCGAGACAATCACTCCCGTGCCAATCAAAAACCATTTGCCCCAGTTCACCTGAGACTTGTCATAGCGTTTCAATTCAGTTATTTCCGCCATTAGTGACCTACCACACGCTGACCAAAGCGGCTTTGCAGGGTGTTAATGGAAAACAGCAACAGCAAAGAAGCCGCCAGGATCACCGAGGCAATCGCGCTCGCCGCCGGGTAATCAAACTCCTGCAAGCGTACAAAAATCATCAACGAGGTCACTTCGGTCTTCCAGGCGATGTTACCGGCGATAAAGATCACCGCGCCAAACTCGCCAAGGCTGCGGGTAAACGACAACGCCACGCCCGCCATCAATGCAGGAGAGAGTTCCGGCAGCACCACTTTGCGAAAACTTTGCCAGCGCGTCGCGCCCAGGGTTTCCGCCGCCTCTTCATATTCCGGCCCCAGCTCTTCCAGCACCGGCTGAATAGTGCGCACCACAAACGGAATGCTGGTAAATGCCATCGCCACCGCGATACCGAGCCAGGTATAGGTCACTTTGATATCAAACTTCGCTAGCCATTCGCCGTAAAAACCATTCACCGAAAACAGCGAGGCCAGCGTCAGACCCGCCACTGCCGTTGGCAGCGCAAAAGGTAGATCCATCAGCGCATCCAGCAGGGTGCGGCCCGGAAAGCGGTAACGAGTAAGGATCCATGCCATCAGCAAGCCAAACACGCCGTTAAAAACGGAGGCGACAAAGGCTGCAATCAGCGTGACTTTATAAGCGGCCACAACCTGCGGATTAGTGACCACCTCCCAGTATTGCGCCCAGCTCATCTGCGCCAGCTGCATCACCAGTGCGCTCAGTGGCAACAGCAATATCAGACAAACAAAAAACAGGCTGCTGCCAAGGCTTAAACCAAAGCCAGGCAGCACGCGTTTTGATCCTGCAAACATCACTTACGCCCCGCCGCCAGCAACGTGTCCAGCTCACCACCGCTGGCGAAATGGGTTTTCATCACTTCAGGCCAGGAACCAAACTTGTCCTCTACGCGGAACAGCGCCGTCTGCGGGAATTTATCGCTCAGTTTCGCCATCACTTCCGGGTTGTTCACGCGATAGTAGTAATCAGTGATGATGGTTTGCGCCTGTGGGCTGTAAAGCCAGGTGAGATAAGCTTTGGCCGCTTTTTCTGTGCCGTTGGCCTTCACGTTTTTATCCACCCACGCAACCGGGAATTCAGCCAGGATGTTGACTTTCGGTACGACAACCTCAAAACCCTGCGCTTCATACTGCTTACGGATGTTATTCACTTCCGATTCAAACGAGATCAGCACATCGCCAAGCCCGCGCTCAACAAAGGTAGTTGTTGCGCCGCGACCGCCGGTGTCGAACACTTCAACGTTTTTGAGGAACTGGGTCATAAACTGCTGAGTTTTGGCTTTGTCGCCGCCATCCGCCTGATCCGCTGCGCCCCAAGCCGCCAGATAGGTGTAGCGCGCATTGCCGGAGGTTTTCGGGTTCGGGAAAATCAGTTTTACATCACTGCGCACCAGATCGTTCCAGTCGTGAATGTTCTTCGGGTTACCTTTGCGAACCAGAAACGCCATCGTTGAGTAGAACGGCGAGCTGTTATTCGGCAAACGGCTCTGCCAGTCCGCCGGGATCAGGTTGCCTTTGTCGTGCAGGATCTGCACGTCGGTGACCTGGTTATAGGTCACGACGTCCGCTTTCAACCCTTGCAGAATCGCCAGCGCCTGCTTTGAGGAGCCAGCGTGAGATTGCTTAATGGTCAGCTTGTCACCGCCGTTATCTTTCGCCCATTGCTGTTCGAACGGCGTGTTAAGGGCCGCAAAGAGCTCGCGTGATACATCATAAGAGCTGTTAAGCAGTTCCGTCGCTTGTGCCTGAGCGGCCCACAGCGTCAGCGCTGCCAGCGTCAGATATCCTTTTTTCAGTAAGTTAACGGCCATTGCGCACCCTTATAAGCTGATGACATTTCGTCACTCAGTTTATTTATAACGGGTGTGAAACCAGTAACGGTTTTATATACCAATTGGTGATTTGGAATCAGAAAAGAATATAAGCAGAAGGGAGTAGTGACCGGGTTTCCCCGGTCAGCAGAAGTGCGTGGTTTACAGCGCCAGCAGCGTATCCAGCGACGGTGCGAAGTAGTAGCCGCCGGTCACCGGCCGGGTAAAACGCAGCATGGCGTCGCGCTTACCGTCGGTATCGCCAAACATGCTCAGCAGTTGCTGCTCAATGTTGTACAAACGGGCGCAATAGGTGCAGAAATAGAGCCCATGCGTGCCGCTGGCGGTGCCATAAGGCAGGCTCTGACGGACGATTTTCAGCCCTTTGCCGTTCTCTTTCAGATCAACACGCGTCAGGTGTGACGTGTCCGGGCGCGCATCACCGTCGATCTCTTCATTGGCCTCTTTGGTGCGGCCGATCATCATCTCCTGATCGCCCACGCTCATGCGATTAAGCTGCTTGAGGTTATGCTCCCAACGCTGCACCATCACGTAGCTGCCGCCGGCGTCCACGCCATCCTGAATAATGGCGACCTCGCGACGTTTCTCATCGCCTGCCGGGTTTTCCGTACCATCGATAAAGCCGCTCAAATCGCGCTCTTCCACCCAGCGGAAACCGTGCGTCTCTTCTTTAACGTCAAGCGCCTCGCCGAACGCCGCCAGCGCGGCCTGAGCGACGGAGAAATTCACATCGTGGCGCAGAGAAAGAATATGGATCAGCACATCTCGCTGTGTTGCGGGCGCCAGGCCTTTGCCATACGCCGGAAAATCTTTTAGCTCGTCTGCGCCTTCGGCACCGTTCAGTGCGCGCCAGGTCTTGTTGCCAAAGGCAATAGTCGCGCCCAGCGCCGCATCGGGGAATTGCAATTGAAAGGTCGCCAGCTTATCGGCGAATACGCGGCTCGCCACGCGCAGGGCATCGGTGTCCCCTTTCACGTTGGCTTCAATCCAAATCGCCGCACGGCAATGTTCTGGCAAAATGCCGCTTTGAACCTGGGACATGACTCCTCCTGGAAAAAAACAGGCCACGAAACCGTGGCGATAATCGCGGTATTGTACCTGTTTTTCCCGCAGCAGCAGCGAGTTGAGATCAAATTAACGGCGCCAGATAAACTTGCTCACTTTCCAGTTTTTCAGCGCATCATCGGATGGCATCAACCCTTCCGGGCCGCTCCACTGGCCGGTAAACACATAGCTGATATGCTGGCTACCCGGCGCTTTACACTCTACGCCCACGCTGTCATCGCCCGCGCCTTTCACACAGTTACCGAAAGCTTTATCAAACAGCGAATTGAACGGCGCGCCGATTTTTACCCCTTTATCCGTGGCGATACTATTATCGAGCACATCAATACGGCTGACCGCGCCGTTTTCTCCGTTCACCACCAGCGCCAGTTTGTCATCTTTTAGCGCCTCAAAATAACGAACGATACTGCCTTTTTCCGTCTTCATGCCGCTACGCAGGTGGTAATCGCCACCCAGCGCATCCTGAATTGCCTGCTCGTTTAGTGGCGTGCTGGCGGTGATGTTACCAACGCCGTTGTCGCTCACCACGACAGATGAACCAAACCAGTTCCACGGATAGGCCGCAGACCAGTTGACGGAAGCCAGCGTCGAGCAGCCGGTTAACGCCAGCGGCAGAACGCAAATAAGTGTACGCAGGGATTTCATGCTTCATTCCTTTTATTCATTGAACGCCTGTTGGAGTCCCGGAAGAGAAAAAAGTGCCGCTTAATGTTGAGCAAGGGAAAAACAGGCCCGAAGACGCCGGTTTGTCGCAAGCCACCACAGCGCAAACAGATCGGCGATAACCAGAAACAGCCCAATCCCGGAGAGCGCCTCGCCGGTAAACCAGCGGCAGGGTTGCCATACCAGCAGCGCCAGTTGCACCAGCAATACCAGCGGGTAGAGTGCGCGCCACAGGCGGGGAAAATGATCGCGGCGGCCGCTCAGTAAAAAGGTCAATGCCGCAGGAATACCTGGCAGCAAGCCCAGCCAGAAATCATCATGATCGGGGTAAAACAATGCGAGCAATGCGTCGCCTTGCCCGCGCGATGCCCCCGCAATAACAAACAGCACCCAGGTGCGTGCCTGTAGCAGCAACACGCACCAGAACAGAAAAGGGAGTTTCAGACGGCCATGACTGTCGTAATCGGCGGGATAAATCTCAGTACTCTTCATCTTCAATCAAACGCTTGCCCAGACTGGCCGAATCCATATGTTCATAACCGAGGCGCTCATACATGCCGATAACCATCTCGTTATCTTCCCGCACCATCAGGTTGATTTTCGGGCAGCCGCGGGCAATCAGCTTTTTCTCCAGCCGGCTCAACAAGGCGTTAGCGATGCCGCGCCCACGAAACTCAGGATGAACGCCAAGGTAATAAGCCGATCCGCGATGACCGTCATAACCGCCCATCACCGTGCCGACCACTTCCCCGCCGACTTCGGCGACCAGAAACAGACTCACATCGTGATTCACTTTGCGTTCAATATCCATTTCCGGATCGTTCCATGGTCGCAACAGCTCACAACGCTCCCACAAGGTGATCACTTCTTCGAAATCTTCCTGGCGAAAAACGCGTATCTCCATGGTATTCCCCGTCATTTTCAGCTGTGTAAACGTAGATTATGGCCCTAAGCGCCTCTGTCGCCAATATCCGGCATCTTCAGCACTGAAATTTGGCATAATGTCACTCTGTCACGTATTGAAATGAAAAGTAAAACATTAGTTCACACGGATAGTCGTAACGGTAAACACGATACGATATAACACCAGGGACCACGAATAAGACAATTCAGGCGTATGAGCACCTTTAAACCTTTAAAAACACTCACCTCGCGTCGTCAGGTGCTGAAAGCAGGCCTGGCCGCCCTGACATTAACGGGCATGTCTCGCGCTATCGCAAAGGACGAGACACCACTTAAAACCACGACCGGGCACAGTAAACCGAAAGCCAGGAAAGCCGGCGCGAAACGCATTGTGATGCTTGATCCGGGCCATGGCGGTATTGATACCGGCGCGATTGGTCATAACGGTTCGCAAGAAAAACACGTGGTGCTGGCGATCGCCAAAACCGTCCGCGCCCAATTGCGTGCGCAGGGAATTGATGCGCGCCTGACGCGCACCGGCGATAAATTTATTCCGCTTTATGATCGCGTAGAGATTGCCCACCAGCACGGTGCCGATCTGTTTATGTCGATCCACGCCGACGGCTTCACCAACCCAAGCGCTGCGGGCGCGTCGGTGTTTGCGCTTTCTAATCGCGGCGCCAGTAGCGCGATGGCGAAATACCTGTCGGATAAAGAAAACGCCGCCGACGATCTGGCCGGGAAAAAAGCCAGAGACAAAGATCACCTGCTCCAGCAAGTGCTGTTCGATTTGGTGCAAACTGACACCATTAAAAACAGCCTGACGCTCGGCTCGCATATTCTCAAGCAGATCAAACCGGTACACCGCCTGCATAGCCGCAACACAGAACAGGCGGCATTTGTGGTGCTAAAATCGCCTTCGATACCGTCCGTGCTGGTGGAAACCTCGTTTATCACCAACCCGGCAGAAGAGAAGCTGCTCGGCACAGCGGCGTTTCGCCAGAAAATCGCCAGCGCCATTGCCGACGGCGTACTCAGCTATTTTAGCTGGTTTGATAATCATAAAGCCCACACGAAGAGACGCGGATGACCACGCCTGATATCCACCCGGTTAAAAACGCCCTGCTAAATTTGCAGGACAAGATCTGTGACCAGCTGAGCGCCCTTGATGGCGGCGCATTTATTGAAGATGCGTGGACGCGTGCGGCAGGTGGCGGTGGGCGCAGCCGTGTGCTGCGTGATGGCAGCGTGTTTGAACAGGCGGGCGTCAATTTTTCGCACGTTCACGGCGACGCAATGCCCGCTTCGGCCACCGCGCACCGCCCGGAACTGGCGGGTCGCAGTTTCGAAGCGATGGGCGTTTCGCTGGTGGTTCATCCGCGTAATCCGTATGTACCCACCAGCCATGCCAATGTGCGCTTTTTTATCGCCGAAAAACCCGGTGCGGAACCGGTGTGGTGGTTTGGCGGCGGCTTTGATTTAACGCCCTACTACGGTTTTGAAGAGGATGCTCGCCACTGGCACCACACAGCGCGCGATATCTGTTTGCCGTTCGGCGAAGAGGTATATCCACGCTATAAAAAGTGGTGTGACGATTACTTCTACCTTAAACACCGTGATGAACAGCGCGGCATTGGCGGGTTGTTTTTCGACGATCTCAACACGCCGGATTTCGATCACTGCTTCGCTTTTATGCAGGCGGTGGGTAATGGCTATCTCAATGCTTATTTGCCGATTGTTGAACGCCGCAAAGCCACGCCTTATGGCGAGCGCGAGCGCGACTTCCAGCTTTACCGTCGCGGCCGGTATGTGGAGTTCAATCTTGTGTGGGATCGCGGCACCCTGTTTGGCTTACAAACCGGCGGGCGCACTGAATCCATTCTGATGTCGATGCCGCCGCTGGTGCGCTGGGAATACAATTATCAGCCCGCCGAAGGCAGCCCGGAAGCCGCCCTCAGCGAGTTTATAAAAGTCAGAGACTGGGTGTAATTTCTTTAATCTCAAGCCGGATAAAGTGCGCTGTTCAACGGATATGTCGCTGATGAGGTATTGTTCCGTGCACAGATGTTCCACAGTTTCTGAAACATCGCTACATGTGAACGGGAAAAGGGGAGCTGCCGTGCTCCCCTTTTCAATGCCCGCGTCTGCGCGATAAATCGGTGCTTTGCACTACGCTCACTTCCCGAGTGCGTGCCTGCGGTCAGCTCGACTCGTGATTACTTGCCCCTTCGGAGTCAGCGCAAGCGCTGTTCAGAATGGCTCCCAGGGCAATTTTGTCCGTGGCTCGATTCGCCTCTGGCCGCCATCCATGGCGTCCAGACCTTATCACTCACTCTTCGGTTCGCCGATTTCAGCGGAACGCGACCCATCGCGATTGAATTCCGCCCGGACAGAAAGAGCGAGCGGCTTCCTTCAAAAACAACTCAACAAGCGACAACCCGATTATCGACGGTTCGCAGACACAAACATTACAGCGGCTGCGTTTGCGCCTCCACCACCGCCAGTGCAACCATATTGACGATACGCCGCACCGAGGCAATCGGTGTCAGCACATGGACCGGTTTCGCCACGCCCATCAGCACCGGCCCTACGGTCACCCCTTCCGAACTGGACACGCGCAGCAGGTTGTAGCTGATTCGCGCCGCTTCTACGTTTGGCATAATCAGGATATTCGCCGCCCCTTTCAGCGGGCTATCCGGCATACGTTCATGGCGGATACTCTCATCCAGCGCCGCGTCACCGTGCATTTCGCCATCAATCATTAACTCCGGCGCGCGTTCACGCACCAGCGCTAACGTATCGCGCATTTTCACCGCCGCAGGCGCGTTCGATGAACCAAACTGCGAATGCGAAAGCAGCGCCACGCGCGGTTCAATGCCGAAACGGCGTACCGTTTCCGCCGCCAGAATGGTGATCTCCGCCAGCTCTTCCGCGCTGGGATCCTCATTGACGTAAGTATCGGCGATAAAGGTGTTGCCGCTTGGCAGCAATAAAGCGTTCATCGCGCCTGCGACATGGACATTCTCGCGGTAGCCGAAGATCGGCTGCAGCACACCGAAATGCTCGTGATAATCACCGATGGTGCCACAAATCAGCGCGTCCGCTTCGCCACGATGCACCATGATCGCGCCAATAATGGTGGTGTTACCGATCACCGCGCGCTGCGCCTGCTCCTGCGTCACGCCGCGGCGTTTCATGATGTTGAAGTACTCCATCCAGTACTCTTTAAAGCGCGGATCGGACTCGTTATTGACGATTTCAAAATCCACATCCGGGCGGATTTGCAAACCAAGTTTCTGAATACGCATCTCAATGACGCTCGGACGGCCAATCAGAATCGGTTTTGCCAGCCCTAACGTCACCAGTTCCTGCGTGGCATGCAGTACACGCGGCTCCTCACCTTCTGCCAGCACTACGCGTTTCGGTGCGTTACGCGCCTGCGAGAAGATCGGCTTCATAAACAGATTGGTTTTGTAGACAAATTCAGTGAGCTTATCGACATAAGCATCGAAATCAGCGATAGGTCGCGTCGCCACGCCGGAATCCATGGCGGCTTTTGCCACCGCAGGCGCGATTTTGACAATCAGGCGCGGATCAAACGGTTTCGGGATCAGGTAATCCGGGCCAAAGCTGAGATCCTGGTCGCCATAGGCTGAAGCCACCACTTCGCTCTGCTCAGCATGTGCCAGTTCCGCGATAGCGTTAACTGCCGCCAGCTTCATCTCTTCGTTAATTGCCGTTGCGCCGACATCCAGCGCGCCACGGAAAATAAACGGGAAGCAAAGAACGTTGTTTACCTGGTTGGGGTAATCAGAACGGCCGGTGCAGATAATGGCGTCCGGACGCACCGCTTTCGCCAGATCCGGCAGAATTTCCGGTTCCGGGTTCGCCAGCGCGAGGATCAGCGGCTGGCGCGCCATACCTTTCACCATTTCCGGGGTCAGCACTTTCGGCCCGGAACAACCAAGGAAGATGTCCGAACCGGCAACCACATCCGCCAGCGTGCGTTTGCCGTCATCATCAACGGCATAAGCGGCTTTGGTTTCCGCCATATTCGGTTCGCGGCCTTTGTAGATAACGCCTTTTGAGTCGCAGACCACAATGTTGTGTTTCTGCATGCCAAGCGCCACCAGCAGGTTCATACAGGCAATCGCCGCTGCGCCCGCGCCGGAAACCACCATGCGCACATCGGAGAGGTTCTTCTCGACCACGCGCAGGCCGTTGAGAATAGCGGCGGTGCTGATAATCGCCGTACCGTGCTGATCGTCGTGGAATACCGGAATATTCATGCGTTCGCGCAGCTTCGCTTCAATGTAGAAGCACTCCGGCGCTTTGATGTCTTCCAGGTTAATGCCGCCAAAGGTCGGTTCCAGCGCGGCCACAACATCAATCAGTTTGTCCGGATCGTGTTCATCCACTTCGATATCAAACACATCGATTCCGGCGAATTTTTTGAACAGTACGCCTTTGCCTTCCATCACGGGTTTACCGGCCAGTGCGCCAATATTGCCAAGGCCGAGTACCGCAGTACCGTTGGATACCACAGCGACCAGATTGCCGCGCGCGGTGTATTTGTAGGCTGCCAGCGGGTCTTTTTCGATCTCAAGACAAGGCGCGGCGACGCCAGGAGAGTAGGCCAGTGCCAGATCGCGCTGTGTTGCCAGCGGTTTTGTCGGGGAGACCTGAATCTTCCCCGGACGGGGGAATTCGTGAAAATCGAGGGCACTTTGTTTTAGTTGGTCGTCCATTTGAGGTTCCTTTCACGTTGTTTTCAGAGTGAAACGTGCGATGTCTATCCCAATGCGCCGCATAGTATGGCCTCTGTCGCCCGCATAAACTTTGAACATAGCCAAAATCTCGCCATGACATAAACAAAATTGTTATCAATTTATCGCAACTTTGTTACGTGCCGCAAAACGCAGGGCCCGGGCGCGTCTGCTATGCTTTTTTGTTATGCACCTCTCATCCTCACAAAAGTGCGACAGAAAGCACTCCAGTAATCCATTGCTTTTAAAGGAGTTATTTTTCATGAATCACTTAGACGGCCTCAAACAATTCACTACCGTGGTGGCCGACAGCGGCGACATCGAATCCATTCGCCACTATCAGCCGGAAGATGCCACCACCAACCCTTCCCTGCTGCTGAAGGCGGCCGGGCTGGCGCACTTCTCGCATCTGATTGACGATGCCATTGCCTACGGCAAAGCGCGTGGTAAAACCCAGGAGCAGCAAGTGGCAGAAGCCAGCGACAAACTGGCGGTCAATTTTGGTGCGGAAATTCTGAAAAGCATCCCGGGACGCGTCTCCACCGAGGTTGACGCCCGCCTCTCTTACGACAAAGAGAAGAGCATCGCCAAAGCGCGCCAGCTGGTGGCGTTGTACAAAGATCAGGGCATCGATAAGTCACGCATTTTGATCAAACTGGCGTCAACCTGGGAGGGGATCCGCGCGGCGGAAGAGCTGGAAAAAGAGGGGATCAACTGCAATCTGACGCTGCTGTTCTCGTTTGCCCAGGCGCGCGCCTGTGCCGAAGCGGGTGTGTTTTTGATTTCGCCTTTCGTTGGCCGTATTTACGACTGGTATAACGATCGCAAACCGCTCGACCCGTATGTGGTGGATGAAGATCCCGGCGTGAAGTCGGTGCGCAATATCTACGACTACTACAAACAACATCGCTATGAAACCATCGTGATGGGCGCAAGCTTCCGCCGCACCGAGCAGATCCTCGCGCTGGCGGGCTGTGACCGCCTGACTATCTCTCCGGCGTTGCTGAAAGAGCTACAGGCACAGGAAGGCATTGTTGAGCGCAAGCTGGTGCCATCGCGCCAAACCTTCCATCGCCCGGAACCGTTAACAGAAGCTGAATTCCGTTGGGAGCATAACCAGGATCCGATGGCCGTCGAAAAACTGGCCGACGGGATCCGTCAGTTCGCCGTTGATCAGCGCAGCCTTGAAGATCTGCTCGCCGCTAAACTTTAACCTTTGCCATGGAGTGAATTATGTCCCGTAGAGAGCTTGCAAACGCCGTTCGCGCCCTGAGTATGGACGCGGTGCAAAAAGCCAATTCTGGCCACCCTGGCGCCCCGATGGGGATGGCGGATATTGCCGAAGTGCTGTGGAATGATTTTCTGCGCCACAACCCGGCGGACCCCACCTGGTACGATCGCGACCGCTTTATCCTCTCTAACGGTCATGCCTCAATGCTGCTGTACAGCCTGCTGCACCTCAGTGGTTATGACCTGCCGCTTGAAGAGCTGAAAAACTTCCGCCAGCTCCACTCCAAAACCCCGGGCCACCCGGAGATCGGCTATACGCCGGGCGTGGAAACCACCACCGGCCCGCTCGGGCAGGGGCTGGCGAACGCCGTCGGGCTGGCGATTGCCGAACGTACGCTGGCTGCGCAATTCAACCGGCCGGGGCATGACATTGTTGACCACTACACCTATGTGTTTATGGGCGATGGCTGCCTGATGGAAGGCATTTCCCATGAAGTCTGTTCGCTGGCGGGCACGCTCGGACTCGGCAAACTGATCGGCTTTTACGATCACAACGGCATCTCCATTGATGGCGAGACCGAGGGCTGGTTTACCGATGACACCGCCAAACGCTTCGAAGCCTATAACTGGCATGTGATTGGCGATATCGACGGGCATTCACCCGAGGCGGTGAAAAAAGCGATTGAAGAAGCGCAAAGCGTGAAAGATAAGCCGTCACTGATTATCTGCCGCACGGTGATTGGTTTTGGCTCGCCGAACAAAGCCGGAAAAGAGGAGTCGCACGGCGCGGCGCTCGGTGAAGAAGAAGTGGCACTCACCCGGCAAAAACTCGGCTGGAAATACCCGGCTTTTGAAATCCCGAAAGAGATTTACCAGGCGTGGGATGCCCGCGAACGCGGGGCGAAACATCAGCATGAATGGAATGAGAAACTGGCGGCCTGGGCTAAAGAGTACCCGGATCTGGCAGCTGAATTTAAACGCCGTATGAGCGGTGAACTGCCGGAAAGCTGGGAAAAAACCACCACCGACTGGATCAATAAGCTGCAGGCCAACCCGGCGAAAATCGCCACACGTAAAGCCTCGCAGAACACGCTCAACAGCTATGGGCCAATCCTGCCGGAACTGCTTGGCGGTTCCGCCGACCTCGCGCCCAGCAACCTCACCATCTGGTCCGGCTCCACCTCGCTGAAAGAGGACCCCGCCGGGAATTACATTCACTACGGCGTGCGTGAGTTTGGTATGACGGCCATTGCCAACGGCATCGCGCACCACGGTGGTTTTGTGCCTTATACCGCCACCTTTTTGATGTTCGTTGAATATGCCCGCAACGCGGCGCGTATGGCGGCGTTGATGAAAGCCCGGCAGATCATGGTTTACACCCACGATTCGATTGGCTTAGGGGAAGACGGCCCAACGCACCAGGCGGTTGAACAACTCGCCAGCCTGCGCTTAACGCCGAACTTCAGCACCTGGCGTCCGTGCGACCAGGTAGAAGCGGCAGTCGGCTGGAAGCTGGCGATCGAGCGACATCATGGCCCGACAGCGTTGATCCTCTCGCGCCAGAACCTCACACAAATGGAGCGAACCCCGGAGCAGGTGCAGGCCATCAGCCGTGGCGGTTATATCCTGAAAGATTGCGACGGCACGCCGGATGTGATCCTGATTGCGACCGGCTCGGAGATGGAGATCACCGTCAACGCGGCGGAGCAACTGACTAACGAAGGCCATAAAGTGCGCGTGGTATCGCTGCCGTCGACCGATATTTTCGACGCGCAGGATGAAGCCTGGCGTGAATCTGTACTGCCGTCGGATGTGAGTGCGCGCGTGGCGGTTGAAGCCGGGATCGCCGATTACTGGTACAAATATGTCGGCCTGAAAGGGGCGATTGTCGGTATGACCGGTTACGGGGAATCGGCACCTGCCGAGAAACTGTTCCCCTACTTCGGCTTCACGGTCGAAAACGTGGTGGCAAAAG
Source organism: Enterobacter sp. R4-368 (assembly GCF_000410515.1). NCBI lineage: Bacteria > Pseudomonadati > Pseudomonadota > Gammaproteobacteria > Enterobacterales > Enterobacteriaceae > Enterobacter > Enterobacter sp. R4-368. The sequence continues at coordinate 1,553,044 of NC_021500.1, forward strand.
CCAAAGCGGTACTGAAAAAATAAGCGTGAGCGCGCCAGCATAAATGGCTGGCGCGCCTTTTTTATTTCACCACCAGCAACGGCTCGCTCTCCTGCGGCGTCACGATATCTTCCTGCTTTTCATCCCACAGCGCTTTTTTCACCAGCACATTGCCGTTGTGCTGCGTATCGCGTTTCACCAGCGTTGTGGCGTCATCGTCTTCCTGAATATTGATGTTGATGGGAAATGAAGGCAGCGCTTTCGTCCATTGCCCTTGCTGGATATCAAAGACATAAACCACTCGCCAGGCGCTGGTCCACCATTGCGGGAAAACAACGACCCGATCGCGCCCGCTATCATCGAGCTGCGACAGCGTTTCCACCACACCACCAATGCACTGCGGCACCACCGCGGGTTGTACAGCCGGGTTGCTGCTCCAGAGCTTACATTCACAGTCACCCTCTTCATCGCAACTGCCACCGGTTTTGGGATCGCGCGCGTTCACCCACACGACATCTTTGCTGTTGCCGTCAAACTTGCCTTTGGTCAACAGCCCCTGCACCGACGCCTCTTTTTGATTGAGGCGGGTGAGCAAATCGGTTTCGCCGCTAATGCGCCAGCCCGCAGACTGTTTGCTGAAGGTAAGCTGCGCCGGGTAGTTTTTTACCTGTTTTTCATCGAGCCCGGCTTGTTTAACAAACTCGACCTGAACCTGGCCCGCCTCATCTTCGGCGATATCAAGCGTGGTGATAATGCGCTGCGCATAGTGTGGTGAGTGAGAGGTGAACGCTTGCTGGCGGCGCAGGACCTCGTCGCGCTCAAGATGCTGGCCAAACCATTCGACCTGAGCCGCATAGAGATCGCTGCCGGTTGCCCGGGCATTGCCATTCAGATGGCTATTCCAGACATCAACAAGCTGGGTGATGCTCTGTTTATCCGCTGAGGTCAGTTCAGCCTGTGCAGGCAGAACGGCAAAAAAGAGCACGCAGGCCGCAAGCCATTGTGGGTAAAAGCGTTTCATTATTCCCTTCCCGATAAAAATATCCGCAAGGGATTATGTCAGCGAAGGATTAGCGCGTCACCCACAGCGTTGGCCACGCATCGGGGCCGTGCCAGCTATCGCAGGAGGGCTCCTGCGCGTAACGCACCAGGCGAAAGCGCTGGCCGTCAAAACGCCAGCGGCTCGACACGCCGCAATCCGCCAGGCTGCGGCCTTTGGAGAGCGTGGTGAGTTCGCGGGTTTTCTCATCAAATGCCGCATTCATCAGCTCCATTTCATCGTTACCGTTATCCGGCGTGAAAGGCAGCATCAGGCGCACCAGCCGCGCGGCAAACGGTTTTTCCCGTGATACCAGCCAAGCGCGTTCAACCATGTTATACGCACCCGCTTCACAGTCGATCAACAGCAACGCTTTATCATCGGTTAGCGCGCTCACACGCACCTGGCGGCGCATCGGATCCAGCGAACACTGGCTGTTGTTCATTCGCCAGGTGCCGTAATCCAGCAAATCGTTCAGTTCCTGGTGCGTCAGCGGAGCTGGCGCAACGTTGGCCGTGGCTACCTTTTTCAACGCGGGTGCGGGCGGGACGCTTAACGACGGGCTATCGCCCTTTTTAATCCATGCCGTTTCGCTGCCGACACGTTTTTGCAGCGCATCAATGAATAGCAGCGCCGCTTTCAGCCCGACCAGAGAAATCTCGCCCTTGCTGCCTCGCAGGGTAAGCGCCTGGCCTTCCTGAATGTTTTTTAGAAACGAAGTGATGGCATCGGCATTATCCGTCACCAGATGCCACGGCGTGATTTGCCAGCGCTCGCCAGCCAGCACCAGCGGCTGGCCGTCAAACAGTAAGCGCCCGGCAATCGGCGGTTCTTTGGTAACAGGCGCGTCGATGCCGCCATAGTCGATACGCAGCGTCGCATCGGCACGCGCGCCGGCGCTGCGCTCCAGCGTCATTACCAGCCCCTGATGCTCGCCAATATTGCGTGCCACGCAAAAGTTCTGGTTATTACAGGTGACCTGCCAGTCGGAAAAGGTTTGTTGCGCGGGCGCAGCGCACAGCCACGGTGCGGCCAGAAGGCCGAAGAGCAAAGTCAAAACGCTGCGGTAACGCATGGCTGGCACAACCCCGGAAGAATAGACGCAGAACCTGCGTATATTCTATTTCCCGGTAGGCTTGCTCAATCGGATTTGTCGGATAGCTTCATCCGAAAGCAAAGCTGATAACCTTATAAATTTCAGTCCATTAGGCCAGATGTCTGCAAATATTGCAGCAAAATCACCGTCTTGCCATCACAGATCTCACCGTTGGCGACCATCGCTAAGGCCTGCCGGAAAGGTAACTCCAGCACTTCGATATCTTCATCTTCCACTCCCCCGCCGTTATTAGCGCGCTGCGCATCGTTATATTCCGCAATGAAGAAGTGGACAATTTCCGTTACCCCGCCCGGCGACATGTATAACTCAAAGACTTTGCGCACTTCGCCAACTTCGTACCCCGTCTCCTCGATCGCTTCCTTACGAATGCACACTTCCGGTTCATCGTCATCCAGTAACCCGGCGCAGGCTTCAATCAGTCGACCATCCACGCTGCCATTTACCCAGGCGGCGATCCGGAACTGGCGGATCAGCACCACGCTCTGCTTTTCACGGTTATACAGCAGGATAGTGGCACCATCGCCCCGGTCATAGACTTCACGTTTATGACGCACCACTTCACCGTCCTGACGGGTTAAATCGTAGGTGATATTGCGCAGGACAAAATAATTTTCAGAGAGGATTTTATCTTTGATAACTTCAATTTTCAGCGGCATACAGGCTCCAGAGCGCTAACAACTTTGCGTAATACTACGCCGCGAAGTGTGACGCCGTGAAGCCTGTTTTATGGCAAACGCCTTAATGCTGCCCTGGTGCTTTGACGCCCAACCAGTCCATCATGCCCTGCGCGGCGTGGCGCCCTTCCGCCATCGCGGTCACCACCAGATCGGCACCGCGTACCGCATCGCCCCCGGCAAAAATTTTCGGATTACTGGTCTGATAGCGATACTGGCTTTCGACACTGGCGGCAATGCGCCCCCAGTCATCAACGCGCACACCGTGGCGCTCCAGCCACGGCATTGAATGCGGGTTGAAACCAAACGCCATGATCACCGCATCGGCAGGCATAACAAACTCACTGCCTTCAATCGGCACCGGACGGCGGCGGCCTTTGGCATCCGGCTCGCCGAGCTGTGTGCGCAGCAAGCGAATGCCGCAGACTTTGCCGCTCTTATCCAGCTCAAGGTTGACCGGCTGGACGTTGAACTCAAACTCAGCCCCTTCATCCCGCGCATTTTTCACCTCTTTCTTCGAGCCGGGCATGTTGGCTTCGTCGCGACGGTAGGCGCAGGTCACTTTGCTCGCGCCATGGCGCAGTGCGGTACGGACACAGTCCATTGCCGTATCGCCGCCGCCAAGCACCACGACATTGCGCCCCCTGGTGTTGATAAACGGCTCTTCGGCGCTGTCCGGCAGCCCCATTAACTGGCGGGTGTTGGCAATCAGGAACGGCAGCGCATCATAAACGCCCGGAGCGTCCTCATTTGGCAACCCGGCTTTCATGGAACGGTAAGTGCCTACGCCCACAAACACCGCGTCGTAATCGCTGAGCAGCGTCTCCAGCGCGATGTCTTTGCCAATTTCGCAATTGAGTTCAAAGCGAATACCCATCGCGCTGAAAATTTCACGACGCCGCGCCAGCAGCGATTTATCCAGTTTAAAAGCGGGGATGCCGAAGGTAAGCAAACCGCCGATTTCAGGGTGGCGATCGAACACCGTGGCGCTCACGCCATGGCGAGCAAGCACGTCCGCACAGGCGAGGCCCGCCGGACCAGCACCGATAATCGCGATGCGCTTATCCACCGCCGCAACCTGCTGTAAATCGGGTTTCCAGCCCTGCGCCAGCGCCTGATCGGAGATATAGCGCTCAATATTGCCGATCGTGACCGCGCCATACTCATCGCGTACCGTACATGCCCCTTCGCACAGCCGGTCTTGCGGGCAGACGCGACCGGTGATCTCCGGTAAGCAGTTGGTTTGATGCGAAAGTTCGACCGCAGCCGCAATATCGCCCTCTTTTACCCGCTCGATCCACTGCGGAATATGGTTATGCAGCGGGCAGGTCCATTCGCAAATGCTGTGGTCGCCGCACTTCAGGCAGCGCTCCGCTTCACGACTGGCCTGATCGGCGCGAAACGGCAGATAGATTTCATCAAAACCGCTTTTACGCGCCGCCAGTGGCAATTTATCTGGCTCACCGCGCGGCGGCGTTTTACGCATCTGCCGCACTTTGCGGTCGTTAAAGGCGGGAGTCAGCGCCGCAACACTGTGCCACGGCTGCGCCTCATGGCTGGCAGTTCGCAGACGGCGTGATTTCGCAAGCCCCGCCAACGCGTCGCTGTTCACCAGTTGCAGTGCATCGGCCGGGCAGTTCTGCGCACAGGCCGGCCCTTCCGCTCTGCCCTGGCAGAGATCGCATTTGTGCGCGGTGGCTTTTACCAGCCCGCCACCAGTTGGCGTGACAAGCACTTGCATGGTACCAAACGGGCAAGCCACCACGCAGGATTTACAGCCAATACATTTTTGCTGATTGACCTGAATCGCCTCATCAACGCGGCTGATTGCGCCATTCGGGCAACTGCGGGCACAGGGCGCATCTTCACAGTGGTGGCAGGTCACCGCGCTGCGGTGTTGCTGATGTTTAACCACGGTGATCCGTGGGTGAAAATGGTCGGCGCTTAACACATGTTGCTCATTATTGTGCGCCATCACACACGCGACTTCGCAGGCACGACATCCTATACATTGCTGGCTATTCGCCATAATAAAACGATTCATGGCACCCTTCTTTTCTGGTTTAATAAACCTTATTTTTTATATGAGCATTGTATTTACCGGGGCAGCACAACACAGGCAATGTTCAATTGCCCAGAAAGGTTATCTATTTGTCACGAGCTTGTAGCAGATCAATTTATTTCAGGATTCCTGAAAAATTATTTCATTCGATGGACGTTCAGGCCGATGTTTCCTGTACGTAACATCAGGATTGGGAAGCGCTGCAGTGATAGTCAAAAAACCTGTTTCAGGAAGCCTGGCCAGAGCCTTTTTCTCTCTTGTTTTACTGTCGCTGCTCTCCACCGGGGTGGCGCTCGTCACGCTTGCAAGCAGCCTTGATGACGCGCAAGCCATTAATATTGCCGGATCACTGCGTATGCAGAGTTACCGTCTTGGTTACGAACTGCAAAAACAGACCGCCGAGCTACAACCCCACCGCCAGATTTACCAGCAGACGCTGAACTCTCCCGTATTACAAACCCTGAACCACTGGTACGTTCCGCAGAAAGTGCAGCAACGTTATGGGCAATTGCACGAAAACTGGCGCCAGATGGAAAAACATCTGATTCAGGGCGACCAGCAGTGGTACGAGCAAAATATCCAGGCTTATGTCGGGCAAATTGATTTGTTCGTGCTGGCGCTCCAGCACTATGCCGAACGCAAGATGATGCTGGTGGTCGCTATTTCGCTGCTGGGCGCAGCAGGGATTTTCACGCTGGTGTTTTTTACGCTGCGCCGTATTCGCCAGAGGGTCGTCAAACCGCTTAATAACCTGGTCGCCACCTGCCAGCGTATCCAGCAGGGCCAATTTTCCTTGCTGCCCCTCGATAACAAACTGGATAACGAACTGGGTTTACTGGCTTCAACGTTCGACAGTATGTCCGGACAACTGTTTAAACTCTACCGCTCGCTGGAAACGTCGGTGGCGGAAAAAACCCGCGATCTGCATGAAGCTAACAGCCGCCTGGAGGTAATGTACCAGTGCTCACAGGCGCTCAATACCAGCCAGATAGACGCCCTCTGCCTGCACCACGTGTTGCAGATCGTCTACGATCATCAGGCCGCCTGCTTCCTGGAACTGGTTGTCGATGACAACTGGCGGATCCAGCAAGGGGAGCTTAACCCCGCACTGCCGGTGAACAGCTTGCCGGTAAATATGCAGGAGAACGTACTGGGCGAGCTGCGCTGGCAAAGCTACCAGCAGCCGCTCTCTGCGCCGCTGATGTGCAATATCGCCACCATTCTTGGACGCGGGCTCTATATCAACCAGGCGCAGAAACATTACCAGCAATTAATGCTGATGGAAGAACGCGCCACCATCGCCCGCGAGCTGCACGATTCACTGGCGCAGATGCTCTCCTATTTGCGTATCCAACTGGCGCTGCTTAAACGCTCGGTGCCGGACGATAACGCCCCGGCACATCTGATTATCGACGACTTTTCGCGCGGTCTGAACAACGCCTGGCAGCAGTTACGTGAGCTGCTCACCACGTTCCGCCTCTCTTTACAGCAAAGCTCGCTACCCGCCGCGCTGCGTGAAGCGCTGGATGTCTTGCAAAGCCAGACCAGCGCGAAGCTGAATCTGGATTGTCGTTTACCCACCCAGGCATTGGATGCGCAACAGCAAATGAACGTCTTACAAATTGTGCGCGAAGCGGTCATCAACGCGATTAAACACGCGCAGGCCAGCGAAATCACCGTCAGTTGTGTGACCGATCCTGACGGGCTGCACTCGGTCTACATTCGTGATAACGGCATCGGTATGAACAGTACGCAGGAGCCCGCCGGGCATTACGGGTTGACGATCATGCGCGAGCGCGCTGAGCGCCTTGGCGGTGTGCTGGAAATCGTCTCACCGCCGGGAAGTGGCACGCAAGTGCAGTTTCGTTTTCCGTTACCGGCCAGCGCAGAGCGTCAATAAGTGTAAAGAATTTAAAGTAAATTGATTTTGTACAGGAGGAAATTTCGCTTAAGTTCCGTTATGCATAGTTATGCCTTAATCGGGCATGATAATTTACATTTTCTCCTTTTTTTCTCCACGATTGGTTTCTGCATTGCCGCTACATTGATGCAAGCAATGTCACTATAACGATGCGCAGCAATATGAGGTTTTATTTCTGATGGCGAATTTTTTTATTGATCGCCCCATTTTCGCGTGGGTGCTGGCGATCCTGATCTGTCTTACGGGGACACTTGCCATTATTTCTTTACCCGTCGAACAATATCCCGATTTAGCCCCGCCTAACGTCCGCATTACCGCTAACTACCCTGGTGCATCGGCGCAAACCCTGGAAAATACCGTTACTCAGGTTATCGAGCAGAATATGACCGGCCTCGATAATTTAATGTATATGTCCTCGCAAAGCAGCGCCACCGGGCAGGCGACGGTCACCCTCAATTTCAGCGCCGGTACCGATCCTGATGAAGCCGTACAGCAGGTACAAAACCAGCTGCAATCGGCGATGCGTAAACTTCCGCAAGCCGTGCAAAACCAGGGCGTCACGGTGCGTAAAACCGGTGATACCAACATCTTAACCATCGCGTTTGTTTCCACCGACGGGTCGATGGATAAGCAAGATATCTCTGACTATGTGGCGAGTAATATTCAGGATCCGATTAGCCGCGTAAACGGCGTTGGCGATATTGACGCCTACGGTTCGCAATATTCAATGCGTATCTGGCTCGATCCTGCGAAGCTCAACAGTTACCAGCTCACCGCCTCGGACGTCACCAGCGCCATTTCGTCGCAGAACGCGCAAATTGCCGTCGGGCAACTTGGCGGAACGCCTTCTGTTGATCGCCAGGCGTTAAACGCCACTATCAACGCGCAGTCGCTTTTACAAACGCCGGAACAGTTTCGCAATATTACGCTGCGCGTGAATCAGGACGGCTCGGAAGTGCGTCTTGGTGACGTGGCGACGGTGGAACTGGGCGCAGAGAAATATGACTACCTGAGCCGTTTTAACGGCAACCCCGCTTCCGGGCTGGGGGTGAAGCTGGCCTCCGGCGCTAACGAAATGGCAACGGCAGAGCGGGTGATTAACCGCTTAAACGAACTGGCCCCCTTTTTCCCGCACGGTCTGGAATATAAAGTCGCTTACGAAACCACCTCGTTTGTTAAAGCCTCGATTATCGATGTAGTGAAAACCCTGCTCGAAGCTATCGCGCTGGTGTTTCTGGTGATGTACCTGTTCCTGCAAAATTTCCGCGCCACGCTGATCCCCACTATCGCCGTGCCGGTCGTGCTACTTGGCACATTCGCCGTGCTCTACGCATTCGGCTACAGCATTAACACCCTGACCATGTTCGCCATGGTGCTTGCCATCGGTCTGCTGGTGGATGATGCGATTGTAGTGGTGGAAAACGTCGAACGCATCATGACCGAAGAAGGGCTGTCGCCCAGGGAAGCGACACGCAAATCGATGGGGCAAATCCAGGGCGCGCTGGTGGGGATTGCGATGGTGCTGTCGGCGGTATTTGTACCGATGGCGTTCTTTGGCGGCACCACCGGCGCGATTTATCGCCAGTTTTCCATCACCATTGTTTCGGCGATGGTGCTTTCTGTGCTGGTGGCGATGATCCTCACACCGGCGTTATGCGCCACGCTGCTCAAGCCGCTGCATAAAGGGGAACTGCACGGGCAGAAAGGCTTTTTCGGCGCCTTTAACCGCATTTTCAACCGTAATGCCGATCGTTATGAAACCGCCGTCGGTAAAATCCTGCACCGCAGCCTGCGCTGGATTTTGCTCTATATGTTGCTGATTGGCGGCATGGTACTGCTGTTCCTGCGTCTGCCAACGTCGTTTCTGCCGCTGGAAGACCGGGGGATGTTTACCACCTCAGTGCAGTTGCCGAGTGGAGCAACGCAACAACAGACGCTGAAAGTGGTGCAGAAAGTCGAAGACTATTTCTTCACCCACGAGAAAGCGAATGTTGAATCGGTGTTTGCCACCGTCGGCTCCGGCCCCGGTGGTAACGGGCAGAACGTGGCGCGTTTGTTTATCCGCCTGAAAGACTGGGAAGCCCGCGACCCGAACAGCGGTAGCGCGTTTGCCATTATCGAACGTGCCACCAAAGCGTTTAGCCGTATTAGTGAAGCCCGCGTTTTCGCCAGCAGCCCGCCCGCTATCAGTGGTATGGGGAGTTCGGCCGGTTTTGATATGGAGTTGCAGGATCACGCTGGTGCAGGCCACGACGCGCTGATGGCTGCCCGCGATCGTCTGATTGAGATGGCGGCGAAAGATCCGGCGCTGACCCGCGTTCGCCACAACGGTCTTGATGACAGCGCACAGCTGCAAATCGATATCGATCAGCGCAAAGCGCAGGCGCTCGGCGTGTCGATTGATGATATTAACAACACGCTGAAAACCGCCTGGGGCTCCAGCTACGTGAATGACTTTATGGATCGCGGCCGCGTGAAAAAGGTCTACGTACAGGCTGCGGCGAAATACCGCATGCTGCCGGACGATATCAACCTGTGGTATGTGCGAAATAGCAGCGGTGGAATGGTGCCGTTCTCCGCGTTTGCCACTTCGCGCTGGGAAACCGGCTCGCCACGCCTGGAGCGCTACAACGGTTATGCCGCAGTCGAGATTGTCGGCGAATCCGCACCCGGCGTCAGCACCGGTACGGCGATGGATGTGATGGAGAAACTGGTTAGCCAGTTGCCTACCGGTTTTGGCCTCGAATGGACCGCGATGTCTTACCAGGAGCGTCTCTCCGGCGCGCAGGCACCAGCGTTATATGCAGTTTCCCTGTTAGTCGTGTTCCTGTGCCTCGCGGCGCTGTATGAGAGCTGGTCTGTGCCGTTCTCGGTGATGCTGGTGGTGCCGCTTGGCGTGATTGGCGCGTTGCTGGCAACCTGGATGCGCGGGCTGGAAAACGATGTCTACTTCCAGGTCGGGCTGCTGACGGTCATAGGCCTGTCGGCGAAAAACGCGATACTCATCGTCGAATTTGCCAACGACATGAATGCGAAAGGCGAAGATCTGCTGGTCTCCACGCTGCATGCCTGCCGTCAGCGTTTGCGGCCGATCCTGATGACCTCGCTGGCGTTCGTTTTCGGTGTGCTGCCAATGGCAACCAGCACCGGCGCGGGCTCCGGCAGCCAGCATGCGGTGGGTACCGGTGTGATGGGCGGGATGATTTCCGCCACCGTGCTGGCGATTTTCTTCGTGCCGCTGTTCTTCGTGCTGGTGCGCCGCCGTTTCCCGCTGAAAGCGCGCGCGCAGTAATTTCTGCATAACAAAAAGGCGACCTGCTGGTCGCCTTTTTCATGTGTCGGTGCACATTGTTATTTATTAAGCCGTCACTGCTTAATCGTTGATCAGGAAATTATTTACGAAGCATGCCTTCGATAAAGTCTTTCCAGTTCCCCAGTTCATGTTCAATCATAACTACCTCTCTTATTATTTTGGCAATTCTACTCAAACCCGTAACAACATTGAAGAGACGTTAATCAATTGCTTCAATCGCTATTAGCGGGGTACTTTTAATGCTTGCGATAACTATGAGCCGATGTCATGTCATTTACTGTGAATAACGGCAATATTCCATAAAAACTTTAGGGCCAAATGAAATGACGATCACATTGTTCGATAAATCAGCAATTGAAAAGGTGGACTGGCTGGCGTTAACGGCGCTTATTGCCGCAGGCGGCCTTAATCAGCGCGACCCGCTACAAGTCGAGCAAGCGTGGCGCAACAGCATCTTCTGCTGGTTCGGCTACCATAACGGGGAACTGGTCGCCACGGCGCGTGCTATCAGCGATCTGACATGGGCCAGCTATGTTGCAGATATTGTGGTCGCGCCAGAAATGCAGGGCCGCGGTTATGGAAAACAGCTAATGTCTGACATTGTCAGAACATTATTACCGTTCGGTAAAACCTTTATTTATTCCGTACCGGAAAAGACCGGATTTTATCAACAATATGGTTTCCGTTTTTTAACCACTGGCATGGTATGCGCAACACCTGAAAGTTTATTCAAACTGGAACAGAGTGGTTATATCCGCTGAAATTTGCTTATCAGACTAATCACAGGCAAATTAAAATCCGTTATTCTAATTTCTTGTACAAATAACCAAAAATGAGACAAAAGGATTCACCATGATCACCATGTACGGTATCAAAAACTGCGACACCATCAAAAAAGCGCGCCGCTGGCTCGAAGCGCAGCGGGTGGAATACCGTTTCCACGATTACCGCGCAGACGGTATTCATGCAGATTTACTGCGTACATTTGTTGATGAACTCGGCTGGGAAGCGCTGTTAAACACCCGTGGCACCACCTGGCGTAAGCTGGATGAAGCCCAGCGCGCCACCATCACCAGTGATGATGCCGCCATCGCGTTGATGCTTGAAATGCCTGCAATTATCAAACGCCCATTGCTCTGCGCGCCGGGTAAGCCTATGCTGCTGGGTTTCAATGAATCCAGTTATGAGAAGTTTATCAACGAGGTGTAGTTTATGTCGTGCCCGGTTATTGAGCTGACACAGCAGCTTATTCGTCGCCCTTCTCTGAGCCCCAATGACGCAGGATGCCAGGCGCTGATGATTGAACGTCTGCGCGCTATCGGTTTTACCATTGAGCCGATGGATTTTGGCGACACGCAAAACTTCTGGGCATGGCGCGGGCAAGGCGAAACGCTGGCCTTCGCTGGCCATACGGATGTGGTACCGGCTGGCGATGCGGACCGCTGGATCAATCCGCCTTTTGAACCGACCATCCGTGACGGCATGCTGTTTGGCCGCGGCGCGGCAGACATGAAAGGTTCGCTGGCAGCGATGGTCGTCGCCGCCGAGCGTTTTGTCGCGCAGCATCCGCAGCATAAAGGCCGTCTGGCGTTTCTCATCACCTCTGACGAAGAGGCCAGCGCCACCAACGGCACCGTCAAAGTGGTCGACGCACTGATGGCACGTAACGAACGGCTGGATTACTGCCTGGTCGGCGAGCCTTCCAGTACGGAAGTGGTGGGCGATGTGGTAAAAAACGGTCGCCGTGGTTCAATGACCTGCAATCTGACGATTCACGGTGTTCAGGGTCACGTTGCCTATCCGCACCTGGCGGATAACCCGGTGCACCGCGCCGCGCCAATGCTCAATGAGCTAGTGGCGATCCAGTGGGATCACGGCAACGAATACTTCCCGCCGACCAGCATGCAGATTGCCAATATCAAAGCCGGAACCGGTAGCAACAACGTTATCCCTGGCGATCTGTTTGTGCAGTTCAACTTCCGCTTTAGTACCGAGCTGACCGACGAAATGATCAAAGCTCATGTGCAGGCGCTGCTGGATAAACATCAGTTGCGTTACAGCGTGGAGTGGTGGGTTTCCGGGCAGCCTTTCCTGACAGGGCGCGGCAAGCTGGTGGATGCGGTGGTCAATGCTATTGAGCACTATAATGAGATCAAACCGCAGTTGTTAACCACCGGCGGCACGTCAGATGGCCGTTTTATCGCGCGTATGGGCGCGCAAGTGGTTGAGCTCGGGCCGGTGAACGCCACCATTCACAAGATCAACGAATGTGTGAACGCGGCGGATTTGCAACTGCTTGCCCGTATGTATCAACGCATTATGGAACAACTCATCGCCTGATGGCCTGGAGGATGACATGGACTGGCTGGCAAAATATTGGTGGATTCTGGTGCTGGTGTTTTTACTTGGCGTACTGATTAATGTGATCAAAGACCTGAGCCGGGTCGATCACAAAAAATTCCTCGCTAACAAGCCGGATCTGCCGCCGCATCGTGATTTCAACGACAAGTGGGACGATGACGACGACTGGCCGAAACAGGATCAGCCGAAAAAGTAAGCCTCACATTATTCACCCCCTTTCGGGGGTGAATTTTTTACTCATAAAAATTCGACAATATTGTCGTCATTCGGCTTGCCACCGCTTAACGCTTCATCGAAATAGTGCTTCGGCACGGTGTAGCGCAAATGTTTGAGCGCCAGCTCAATACTGCGATCATCAATGGCATGGCCCAAATCATCGACAATATCCAGCGTGATATCGCCGCCTAACGTTTGCACCGCTTCCTGGGCCTTCACCGCCCAGGCCAGATCGATAACCCGGTCTTCACCGCCGTGAATCAGGTGAATGGTCTGCGCCGTAGAAACCGCCTGCGGCAGCGTGGCATAACGCCCGTTGAAAGCAATGACACGCGAGGCCAGATCCGGCTGCGCCTTCAGCCCTTCCAGCGCCATAATCGCCCCCTGCGAAAAGCCAATCAGCGCCGTGGCTAATGCGTTTACACCGCTTTGCTGCTGCCAGTAGCGCACGACGTCAATAAATTGCGGCATTACAGCGTCGATACGTTGCTGACGATTTTCTTCCGTCACGCCTGCCACGGAAAACCACTGGCGGGCGGGTGGTGCACCGCAGGCTTCCACACCGCCAATACTGACGATCAGCGCATCGGGAAAGTGCGGTGCAAACCAGCTGCCGATTTGTCCCATGGAGACCGGGTTATCGCCAACGCCATGAAACAACAGCAGTAATTGTTTTGCCGGGGATGGCGGACTTTGTACAACGAAATGGTCATGTTTCATGGTTGTCTCCTTAAATCATTGAGTGCAGTTTACGCCCGGGAGCCATAATGACCATGCCATTTAACTGAATGAGTTAGTTAAAAAAATTGCAGTTTCTGCACCTGTGTTTTCAGATTGAGCGCGCGATCAGCATCCAGGTTAAAGAGCGCCTGTTCACACTCCTGGCGCTGAGATAACAGCAGCGCTTTACGCCCGCTCAGCGATAAACGCTGACATAACGCCTGTTCGCTTTCGCCATCGCTTACCCGCCCTCGCAATGCCGACAAAGGCAAATGCGTTTGCGCCAGCAGACGACATAACGCGCCAAAAGCCGCCGAAAATGGTCGATGTGCAAAAGCAAAACCGGCCAGCTCCAGCCAGTCCTCTTCACTAAGCGTAGTCGACTGAACAACAGGCAGAGATAAGGTTTCCTCGCGCCAGTTGGCAAGCCAGGGCAGATCGCGCGCCAGTCGGGTCTGTTCCCGCACCCGCAAGGCTTCGCCAGCCGCCGTCAGCGGGAGTATCGCCATGGCGGTAAAACAGCCGCTGCTCGCTTCGCGATGGCTGCCAAGGCGCACCAGTGAAAAACCGCAGCGCTGCCAGAAGCGCCATAACTCTGGCGTATAGCCAAAACTGACAGAGAGGTAATCACACGCCGTTGTTTGCGCCCGCGCATGGGCGATGAGCGCACTGCCAATCCCTGTCCGCTGGCAAAAAGGATGCACAGCAATGCGGCTGATGCGCCGCCCGCGCAGGGTTGCCGCCAGCGGGCTACCGCCGTGCGCGGCCAGCGATTGCGCGACCAGGTTACCACGCGGGCGACGAAAACCCGCCCATACAGCCTGGCTAAGCCCGGCACTTAACCCACCCTCTTCCACCAGCCAGAGCGCGGCAACGGTCGTTTTTGCCCGGCACGCCTGCCAGAAATGCTGCCCTGGCGCATCCATCATGCGTCGCAGATCGAGCGGTGACGTGCGGTAATGGGCGCTCGCCAGCAGACGATAAATCGCCGCCGGGATCGCCGGCGCCTCTCGCCAGGCCTGCGCCGGTAGTGGTTGCATGGTGATGTCACCTGTCGGCGGTTCCGCGACAGGTTCATCGTCAAACAGCAACAGGGCGCTAATCACCTGCTCCAGCGGGCAGCCCGGCGCCCAGCGCAGCGGCGTGGAGAGCGTGTAATGGCGTAACTGCGGAAACCCGGCGCAGAACTTCAGCAAAAAACCCTGCCCGGTGCCTTCATAACCCTGAACAGTGGTGGTGAGCAATACACGGGGGAAAGCAGAAACCAGTGCATGCAGCAGCGGGCCAGGCATGGCGGCGGCCTCATCCACCACCAGCCAGCCGGGCTGCGCTCCCTGCGCCGTTATTTGCTGGAGTAACGCATCCGGGGCGATAAAGTTGAACCGCTCCCCGGCGTAGTGCGCCAGCACATCGGTGGCGGCGCGCGCAGGTGCGGTAACCGTGACAGGCTCAGATATGCGGGCAATATGCATCCCCGCCAGCGCTGATTTTCCTCGCCCGCGCGGTGCCGTTACCACCGCGACACCTGGCGGCATGTGCTGAAGTTGCGCGAGGATCTGCGCCTGCTCGCGCTCGGGTGCACCGGTTGCCGCGTGCCATTCAGCCCGGGGAGAAAAGTCCGGAAGAGAAAAAGGGGATGTTTGCTGCCACACCACGGTTTGTGGATCGTTACGGAGCGTACGGCAAAAGCGATCAACAAAAACCGGGGTTGGGATCGGCTCGGCGGTGTCGCTCCAGCGCAGGCTGTCTGCATCCGGCTGCTGCGGCCACAGCGTGAACGGCGGTGTGAGTAACACCAGCCAGCTACCGGCCGTGAGCGTCCCGCCAAGCGCGGCGAAAGCGGCGACATCAAATCCTTCACGCGCATCAAACACCGCATGACGGAATTCCCGTCCGAGCAGGGTGGTTAATGCACGGGGTTGAATGTGTTGTGGCCAGCCGCTGTTTTCACCCACCCACAGCCAGTCGCCGGGAAGGGAGTCGCGCAGTGTGCTCGCCTGCGCTTCACTCCACACAGGCGCACCGGCAATGACCAGCAAGCGACGGATCCCTTCCTGCGCCATGCGGGCGCTCAGTTCAATCAGTTGTTGCATCACGAGGTGATTACAGCTGTCCGCTGAATGTATTGCACTGCGCCGGATCGCCGCTGTCCATTCCGCGTTTGAACCAGGTGTAACGCTGTGTCGAGGTGCCATGCGTAAAGCTATCCGGGAATGCGACACCCTGGCTGCGCTGCTGTAAGCGGTCATCACCAATGGCTTGCGCGGCGTTTAACGCCTCTTCGACATCGCCCGGTTCCAGCACGCCCTGCTGCTCCATGCTGTGCCCCCAGACACCAGCATAGCAATCTGCCTGCAACTCCATGCGTACCGACAAGGCATTTGCCTGCTGTTGCGTGGCGTTTTGTTGCAGGCCGCGCACTTTAGCTTCCGTTCCAAGTAGTTTTTGCACGTGATGACCGACTTCATGGGCAATCACGTAGCCCTGAGCGAAATCACCGCCCGCGCCGAGCTTGTTTTTCATCTCATCGTAAAAAGAGAGATCGATATAAATTTTGCTGTCTGCCGGGCAGTAAAACGGCCCCATAATGGATTGCCCGGTACCGCAACCGGTATGGGTGCTGCCACGGTACATCACCAGCGTCGGCTGCTGATAATGTCGCCCCATTTTTTCAAACAGCTGGCCCCAGGTCTCTTCGGTAGTGGCGAAAATGACGCGGGTAAAATGCGCAGACTCATCCTCGTGCGGGTTCGCGGCGCGCTGTTGTTGCGTGGGTGGGCTAACCGGTTGCCCGGTCAGTAAACTGGTGAGATCAACACCGTAATAGCTCGCGACGATCACCACAAACAGCAGGATTATCCCACCCTTGCCACCCGGTAAACGAAACCCCGGCCCGCGCATCGACGGCCCACCTGACTCATTACGTCGGTCTTCTACGTTGTCACTCTCTCGACGGCCTTGCCAGCGCATAACTACCTCACTATCCCAATGATGGACTCAGTGTATATATGATCGTAGGCGCAGAGGGAAGGATTAGCACAGGAAAAAAGTGAGGAAATCCGGAGGATGCAGGCACCCTCCGGAGGTCAGACGGGGTGAAAATCAGTCCAGTTTCACGCCAAGACGGTGCGCCACGGCTTCATAGGCTTCAATCAGGCCGCCAAGGCTCTGACGGAAACGGTCTTTGTCCATTTTATCCAGCGTCTCTTTGTCCCACAGGCGGCTGCCGTCCGGGGAGAACTCGTCGCCGAGTACCACTTCGCCTTTAAACAGGCCAAATTCCAGTTTGAAATCAACGAGGATCAAACCAGCATCATCAAACAGTTTGCTCAGCACGTCGTTGGCTTTGTAGGTCAGCTCTTTCATGCGCGCCAGATTTTCTTTATTCACCCAGCCGAAGGTTTCGCAGTAGGATTCGTTCACCATCGGATCGTGCATCGCATCGTTTTTGAGGAACATATCAAACAGCGGCGGATTCAGCTCAATGCCCTCTTCAATGCCCAGACGTTTCACCAGCGAGCCTGCCGCACGGTTACGAATCACGCACTCTACCGGCACCATATCCAGTTTTTTCACCAGACATTCGGTATCTGAAAGCAGCGCTTCCATCTGGGTCGGGATACCCGCTTCTTGCAGCTTGGTCATAATGAAATGGTTGAACTTGTTGTTCACCATGCCCTTACGATCGAACTGTTCAATGCGCGCGCCATCCCCTGCTGACGTATCGTTACGGAATTCGAGCACCAACAGGTCCGGGTTTTCCGTACTGTACACGGTCTTCGCTTTGCCGCGATACAACTCAGCTTGCTTTTGCATCTTCATTACTCCAGGTGTGATTACAAGGCTAATTTGGCTATTTTACGCTGACGCACACGTTTGCGTCACCATAATAAAAAAAGGCCGGAAGATCCGGCCCTGAGGATTATCGGTTAAACGCCGCCTGGAAGGCGGCGACTAACGCGTCGTTCTGCGATTGTGTCAGCGTGTGGCCTTTCGGATCGATGAACTGAAGGCTGCTGCGGTTATCGAGATCGCCGACCTGCAGTTTATAGTCGCCGGAGGCCAGACCCGGATCGCGCGCGCCCAGTTCCTGCCAGCTGCTGTCAGACAGCGGCTTGTAGGTCACGGCAATGCTGCCCGTTGAGCGGGTGCTGTCGGTCACTTTCATGCCCACTTTTTCCAGCACGGACGGCAGACGCTGCCACACCACGTTAAACGGACCACGCACCACCAGCATCGGCAGACCGGTATCATCGGCAGCGCTCTGGACATTCAGCGTAGAGACGCTGCGGTTTTCCGCCGCGTTTTGCGCGTCAGTTGCGGTTTTATCCAGACCGGAGGAGATAACGTTCAGCATTTCGGTGCTGTAACGCTGCAGCGACGCGGCGTCCGCAACCGGTTTGCCCGCCTGTTCCAGATTAACCAGCTTGACGACAACCGCCTGCTGGTAACCCTGCGGTTTCACCGAGATTTGATAACGACCACGATACTGCTGATCTTCATCCAGACGGTTCCAGTCAACCCAACCGGTGGTCAGGGTTTGCGTAGCATCGTCACGTTTGTCGATGCTGTAGTTTTTCCCCTGAAGAATGCTGACGACCTGCGGCCACAGCGTGCTGTTGCGGCCGTTTTCGACCATCAGCGTCGCGGTGTCACCGGTAAACTGGGTGCGCGCACCGCTCACCAGCGCCAGCGGCTGCGCTGGCGGACGAATGTCCAGCGCTTTACCTACAGCGCCACTGCCGTTAGCAACAGGAATGGTATAATCACCGTTTTGCACCGGGAGGATCATCCCTGCGGGCGCGTGAAGTTCAGCAAGCGGAGCCGCATCCAGATAGGATTCGTCACCGCTAACCTGACGCTTATAACGTGAATCGGAACTACAGGCGGCGAGCAACATCACAAGTGAAACACCCGCTACCTTCGCCAGGCGCGACTTCTGTACTGAGTAAGCCATCAAATCTCCCTAAACTTTACAGCAGACCGGCATGCTTAAGCGCAGTGCGGACAACGTCACGACCGTGGTCGGTGATGGGCGTCATCGGCAGACGCAGCGTGTCGGTTGCTACAAGCCCCAACTCCATACATGCCCATTTGACTGGGATCGGATTGGGTTCGACAAATAGTTTGTTGTGTAACGGCATCAAACGCTGGTTGATCACGCGTGCTTCGGCGTAATTCCCCTCGGCCGCCAGTTTGCACATGTCAGCCATATCACGCGCCGCCACGTTGCTGGTCACGGAAATCACACCGTCACCGCCGAGCTGCATAAAGTCCAGCGCGGTGGCATCGTCGCCGCTCAGCAGAATAAAGTCGTCTGAAACCAGCTCTTTGATCTGGTGAACACGACTTAAGTTCCCGGTCGCTTCCTTAATACCGATAATATTTTTAATTTTCGCCAGGCGACCCACGGTTTCCGGCAGCATATCGCAGCCGGTACGCGACGGCACATTATACAGAATTTGCGGCAGGTCAGTATGTTCGGCGATGGCTTTAAAATGCTGGAACAGCCCTTCCTGAGTCGGGCGGTTGTAGTAAGGCGTAACGGTCAGGCAACCCACCACACCGCTGTCGTTGAAACACTGGGTCAGGCTGATGGCTTCTGCGGTAGCGTTCGCGCCCGTCCCGGCAATCACAGGGATGCGCCCGTCGGCCAGTTCAACCGTCATCTTCACCACGTCGGCATGTTCATCATGGCTCAGCGTGGCGGATTCACCGGTAGTCCCTACCGAAACGATCGCCGTGGTTCCGTTGGCGACATGGTAATCAATCACTTTTTTCAGGCTTGACCGGCAGACTTTACCTTGCGAATCCATCGGCGTAATAAGCGCGACAATACTTCCCGTGAACATGGGCCATCCTCTGTGCGAACAAGATTCTCAATGGTACGTGCGGTGCCGTCAGAAAAGCAAGAGACCTGAGGCTCTGTGGCGGTTGTATGCCGGTTTTTTTTATGCTTTCCTTATGATTACCTCATGTTTGACAGGAAGCTCAGGTTTGACAACCTCATCACAACACTTTTTGGTTATCACTGCGCTGGGGGCCGACCGGCCTGGCATTGTGAACACGATCACACGCCACGTCAGCAGCTGCGGCTGTAATATCGAAGACAGCCGTCTGGCGATGCTGGGGGAAGAGTTCACGTTTATAATGCTGCTATCGGGTTCGTGGAACGCCATCACCCTTATCGAATCGACGTTGCCGCTGAAAGGCGCCGAGCTGGATTTGCTGATTGTGATGAAACGTACCGATGCCCGTCCGCGTCCTGATATGCCAGCCACCGTGTGGGTGCAGGTTGAAGTCCCCGATTCGCCCCACCTGATTGAGCGTTTCACTGCGCTTTTCGACGCACACGAAATGAATATTGCGGAGTTAGTCTCCCGTACACAGCCCGGTAATCTTACCGTTGCGCCAACGTTATTTATCCAGATAACCGCTCATAGCCCCGCGTCACAGGACGCGTCAAATATTGAGCAGGCGTTCAAAGCCCTATGTACAGAATTGAACGCGCAAGGCAGTATAAACATCGTCAACTATTCCCAGCATGATGAACAGGATGGAGTTAAGTAATGAATCCACTGAAAGCCGGTGATATCGCACCGAAATTTAGCTTGCCCGATCAAGACGGTGAACAAGTAAATTTGGCCGACTTCCAGGGACAGCGTGTTCTGGTCTATTTCTACCCGAAAGCCATGACACCAGGCTGTACTGTCCAGGCCTGTGGCCTGCGCGATAACATGGATGAGTTAAAGAAAGCGGGTGTGGAAGTGCTGGGTATCAGCACCGACAAACCAGAGAAACTTTCCCGCTTTGCCGAAAAAGAGCTGCTCAACTTTACGCTGCTCTCTGATGAAGACCACCAGGTCTGCGAGCAGTTTGGCGTCTGGGGTGAAAAAACCTTTATGGGTAAAACCTACGACGGCATCCACCGTATCAGCTTCCTCGTGGATGCTGACGGTAAAGTTGAACATGTGTTTGATGACTTCAAAACCAGCAATCACCACGACATCGTGGTTAACTGGCTGAAAGAGAACGCCTGACAGCAACGCACCTTTTCTCAGGGCGGCCCGATCGGGTACGCCCCTTTCCTTTGCCTCCCCCCTGCAAATAGTTGACCGCGATCACACTTCCCACCCTGATGTCGACACTTGTGCCGACAGGTTAATTTTCGCTCTACGCTGACCATCACTTTTGTTCGCCCCTCGATCCTCAAAATCATACAACCATTTGAAATTTAAACATTTATAACTTTGGCACAGCTTATGCTAAAGCAGGCTCAATGTTTTTATCTCGATTCCAGGGAGCCGAAATGAACCGCTTTGTGATTGCCGATCCCGAGTGGTGTATAGGATGCAATACCTGCCTTGCCGCCTGCTCGGATGTGCATAAAAGCCAGGGACTGCAACACCATCCCCGGCTGACACTCGTGCGCACCCCCACCAAAACCGCGCCGATACTGTGCCGCCACTGTGACGACGCGCCATGCAAACAGGTGTGTCCGGTTAATGCCATTTCGTTTCGGGATGATGCCGTTTATCTCAACGAAACGCTGTGCATTGGCTGCAAACTGTGTGGGCTGGTGTGTCCGTTCGGGGCGATCACGCCCGCCGGCAGCCGCCCGCTCAATATTCCCGCCCGTTACGAGCATCACATTGCCGAAGAACAATTACGCGATGTACCCGGCAGTGCGCCCAACGATCACCCCTTTTTACGCTGGAACGCGGGGGTGCAAACCATCGCGGTGAAATGCGATCTCTGCGCGTTTCTGCCCGAAGGCCCAGCCTGTGTTCGGGCTTGCCCCACGCAGGCGCTGCATCTGGAAACGGAAAACACACTGCATAAACAGCTCAAGGCCCGTCGGGAGCTGGCCGCGCTGAGTTCAACCGATGTGACCTTCCCTTCTCTTCCCTCTTCGCCGGAGCAACGCTAATGGATGCCCTGCAATTATTGATGTGGTCAATCGTGGTGTACGTCGCCGGAGGCTTCCTGTCGTTGTTGCTTGCCCGCAGTCAGGAACTGGCGATCAACGTCGCCGGGATCGCTACCATGATCGGCGGCGTGCTGGGGATCGCCAGCGCCCTGAGCGCATTGCACGGCGGTGTGCCGCTGAGTTTTCAGGCCATCGGCCCGTTTGATTTCGCCCATTTCGTGGTGCGCATGGATAACCTGAGCGCCTTTATGGTGCTCGTTATCTCACTGCTGGTCACGTTGTGCGGTCTCTATTCACTGGCCTATGTGCGGGAATACATC